>CAZXXC010000098.1:0-15974 GCA_964644665.1 uncultured Methylococcaceae bacterium | reverse complement strand
CCGCTGCCGGAAGATCCCGCCACGGAGCACATCGTTGGCATCGAAGGCCACACGGATGCTCAGCCACAAGCCGAGTGCGTTGGTCAGCGTCATGCTGAGCAGGATGCTCAACATGATCGCGATCTGATACTTCACGGCGACCCATGGCTCGCTGCCGCCCAGGATCTGGCCGGTCATCATGCCGGGCAGCCAGACCAGCCCCATGGTCGCCATGCTGGCGATCGCAGGATTGACCGAGGCGAGCAGCGCCTGCCGGAAATAGGGCCGGACGGCTTCCGCACGCGAGGCGCCGAGCAGCAAATAGGTGAGGTACTCCGTCTGGTTCTTCTGCAGGGCCGAATAGAAGCGTTCCAGGCCGATGACGTGGCTTTGCAGACAGTTGCCGAGGATCATGCCGACCAGCGGGATCAGATAGCGCGCGTCATACAGCGGCGTCGGGCGGATCACCAGCAACAGCAGGTAGCCGGCCGAGAACAGCACGCCCAGGCTCACCGCCGCGAGCATTCCGCCGAAGAAACGGCGCCATCGCAGCCCGGCCCGCGCGAGGATCGTCAGGTCGGCGGCGACCAGCATCAGCGCGATCCAGGCCGCATTCAGCCAGGGATGATTCAGCGCGAACAGGTATTGCAGGTAGAGTCCCAGTAACGCCAACTGGACGCTCATGCGCGCGACGGCGAAGACCAGATCGCGCGTGATGCGCAGCCCGACGGCCCACAGCAGCACGGCCGGCACCAGGGTGCTGGAATACAGCACCGCCATCGCCGGCAACCCGATGTCGACCGTTGCGTCGTTCATCGCACCCTACTCAGATGCCCTTCGTTCAGTTCGAACACGGTGTCGCAGTGGTCGATCCAGGCCGGATCGTGGGCCACCGACAGCACCGTGAACGACGGATCGTCGAAAAAGTCGAGAACCGCGCCCTTGCTGACGGGGTCGAGGTTCGATGTGACCTCGTCCAGCAGGTAGAGCCGCTTTCTCAGCAGCCGTGCCCGCGCCAGCACGATCCGCTGCTTCTCGCCGCCCGATACCGTCGCGCAGTCCTGATCCAGCAGCGATGGGGGCAAACCCAGGTGCGCCAGTACCGCCCGCACTTCGGAGTCGGCGGGACGCACGGCCCGGTTGGCCTTGAACCCGAACGGCAGCAGCAGCGCATCGCGGACCCGCTCGGCGCCCAATACCGGTTCCTGACCGATGTAGGCGGTGCGGTGGCGAATTTCGCGGATCGTGGCCGATCCAAACGGCCGGCCTTCGAACCGGATTTCCCCTTGGTCCAGCGGATGGAGGCCCAGCGTAGCTCGCAGGATCGTGCTCTTGCCGGCTCCGGAAGGACCCTGGATGACCGCCCTGCAGCCTTGCGGCAGGTCGAAGCACACGCGCTGCAGGATCATCCTGCCTCCCAACGATACCGAGACCCGGTCAAAACGGATCAACGGCTCCATCGGCGCACCGGTTCGGTGACGGGGAAAACCGTCGGCCGCGACGCGATACCGTCGGGGCATCCGGTGTGCAGGAGGCTCAACGGCAAGGCGATGACCCCGTTCCGGGCTGTTCCACGCACTCGGGCCGGTGTTGATCATCGGGCTCGGCCTCGGGAATGAGTTTGCCCGCCGGCCGCATTTGTGCCATCCGGCGCTTTGCTGGAATTTGTGCCATGGCCGGTTCCTCTGACCTCCGTACCCGCTGGCGCGCGCCGTGTGGTAGCGTGCCGAACTCGTTTTGCGATGCTTTCGCGGGAATGCTGGAATGACCTGGACCTATATTACCATCGGCCTTGCGGCCGGCATGGTGCTGCCGCTGCAGGCGGCGATCAACGCGCAACTGCGCTATGTATTGGGCAGCCCGCTGCTGGCGGCGCTGGTCTCGTTCGGGGTCGGGACGGCCGCACTGGCGGCCTGCGCCGCCTGGGTGGTGCGGCTTCCGCTGGCGGACGGTCGCGCCGCTCTGCAGGCACCGTGGTGGGTCTGGTCGGGCGGCCTGCTGGGGGCTTTCTACGTACTGACCGCGGTTTTGGTGGCGCCGCGGCTGGGTGCCGCCGCGCTGATGGCGTTGGCACTGGCGGGGCAGTTGATCGCCGCACTGGCGATGGACCACTACGGATGGTTCGGCTTGGCGGTCCACCCCCTGTCGGCTTTGCGCGGCGTGGGCGTCGTGCTGCTGGTGGCGGGCGTCGTGTTGATCACCCGCTTCTGACGATAAGGTGCCGGGAATTTCCCGGCATTTCTTTTTTTCGTCATTTGCGCGTTAATGTTCGATGAACCGTCTGTCACGTGCGCCGCCCGGGATGATGCCGGCGGCCGGCTTCACCACTGTCACATCCGTTCCCGCCATTCGCCAGCAGCCATGAGCAGCCCCCTTTTCGAGCCCTATGAACTCGGCCCCTACACGCTAAAGAACCGGATCGTGATGGCGCCGTTGACCCGTTCGCGCAGCCGGCAGCCCGGTAACGTTCCGACCCGGTTGAACGCGCATTACTACGCACAGCGGGCCTCCGCCGGGCTGATCGTCAGCGAGGCGACACAGGTGTCCCCGCAAGGGCAGGGTTATGCCTGGACGCCGGGCATTCACTCGCCGGAACAGATCGACGGCTGGCGGTTGGTCACGGACGCCGTGCACGCGGCGGGAGGGCTGATTTTCATGCAGCTGTGGCACGTCGGGCGGGTTTCCCACCCGGCGCTGCAGCCCGATGGCGGCCTGCCGGTCGCGCCGTCGGCAATTGCCTTGCAGGGTATGGCGTTCATCGCCAACGATCGGGGCGAGCCGGAGCTGGTGCCGTTCGTGACACCCCGGGCATTGGAATCCGAAGAACTGCCGGGCATCGTGCGGCAATACGAACAGGGCGCGCGCAATGCGCTGGCCGCCGGGTTCGATGGCGTCGAAATCCATTCGGCCAACGGCTACCTGCTGGATCAGTTTCTGAATTCGTCCACCAATCGACGCACCGACGATTACGGCGGTTCGGTCGAGAATCGCGCCCGGTTGTTGGTGGAAGTCGTCGATGCCGTCTGCGGCGTTTGGGGGCCGGATCGCGTCGGCGTCCGGCTTTCGCCGGAGGGGACGTTCAACGAGATGGGCGATGAGGATCCGGAGTCCCTGTTCCGTCACGTCGTCTTGCGACTGAACGACTTCGAACTGGCCTATCTGCACGTGATCAGGCCGGAAATCGCCGGTAATGCGACGGCCCGTCTGCCGGACCCGAACCACCGCTCCATCCTGAAGATGATCCGGGACCTTTATCGGGGTACGCTGATCGTCTGCGGCGGCTACGATTATCGAACCGCCAGCCGCGCGCTCGAAATCGAGGGTATCGATCTGATCGCATTCGGCCGTCTGTTTCTGGCCAACCCCGATCTTCCGCTGCGGCTTCAGCAGGGCGCGCCGCTCAACCGTCCCGATGATGCGACCTACTACGGCGGCGGAGCCAGAGGCTATATCGACTACCCGACGCTCCGTCAGCAGCGCGGCGAAGTGAAAATGCCGGACTACGTCCGGCTCGAACGGGAATTACTGGCGTGACTCGCATGCTGCCGGGCTGCCTCCGGCGGTGCGAGAGCATCGGTCCATGCCGCCTCCGCGCCGCATGGAGCATCTTCTGACCGCTCATGGCGCTGGCGCCACCCCGGAACATGAACGCAGCCGCGCCATGCGCGGTTTCCCCCACCCCAACCCTCTCCCGCTCGCGGGAGAGGGAGAAACAAGGTGTCGCTACGCGACCCTTTCACGGTAACGATCATGAACACGAAATCCAAGACCCAGATCATGGCCTTGTTCTGTGACTTCGAGAACATCGCCCTCGGAGTCCGCGAGGTCAAGTACTCCGCGTTCGACATTCAAAAAGTGCTCGAACGTCTGCTGTTGAAAGGCAATATCGTGGTCAAGAAGGCCTATTGCGACTGGGAGCGCTACAAGGAGTTCAAGGCGGTCATGCACGAAGCGGCGTTCGAGATGATCGAGATTCCGCATGTGCGGCAATCCGGCAAGAACTCGGCGGACATCCGGATGGTCGTCGACGCGCTGGATCTGTGCTACACCAAGTCGCACGTCGACACGTTCGTGATCATCAGTGGCGATTCCGACTTCTCCGCATTGGTCAGCAAACTGCGGGAGAACAACAAGCTGGTCATCGGCGTCGGGGTCAAGAAATCGACTTCCGACCTTCTGATCGCCAACTGCGACGAGTTCATCTTCTACGACGATCTGGTGCGCGAGACCGAGAAGCAGCGCAAGGCCAGGCCCAAGACCGACGGCGAAAAGGAGAAGAAGGCCGCGCCGAAGAAATCGACCGAAGGGGACAAGAAGGGCGATGAGGACAGGAAGAGCGAGGACGACAAGAAGCAGGAAGCGCTCGACCTGCTTCTGGCCACGATCGAGGACCTGTTCGAGGAGCGCGGCGAGGAGGAAAAGGTCTGGGGCTCGATGGTCAAGCAGACCCTGAAGCGGCGCAAGCCCGGCTTCAACGAGTCCTATCACGGCTTCCGGACCTTCGGCAAGCTTCTGGAAGAAGCTCAGGCGCGCAAGCTGTTGCAGCTCGAGTACGATGAGAAATCCGGCGGTTACATCATCAAGGCGCTGCTGCGGGAAGACTGAATCCGTTAGCGTCAAGCCCGGATGCGGCTCATGGCCGGCGGTCGCCCGTTGCGGAGCGTTCCGAACCGGCTTCAGTCGCGTGAAAGCGCGAGGTGCATGCCCACCAGCCGTGCCACCAGGATCGCCGTGTACAGCTGTCCGACGACGGCCTCCATGTAGGCCAGCATCGCCGCCGTGTGTGACGCCGGTATGATGTCGCCGTAACCCACGGTGGCGAGCGTCACGAAGCTGTAATACACGTAAGCCGCGATCAGCGGGGTGCCGCGGCAGACGGGCGACCCGCACTGATACGACCCCGAAACCAGTGTCTCCAGCAGGAAATGAAGGCTCGCGAACGCGATGCCGATCAGCAGGTAGACGCTGGCCGCCCCGAACAGCAGCTCGACGCTGATGCGTTCGCGGCTGGAGAAGATGTCTCTGGCCAATGCGATGGTGGCATGGACGAGGAACAACGAGACGGCGACCTCTTGCGTCCGAACCAGCCAGGGCAGGGGTTTCCCGCCGAGGTACTCGAACAGGGTGGCCGCCACCAGGATACCCAGTGCAAGCAGGGCCAGAACGATCTGGTAGCGGTGTTTGTAGACCGCCAGCGTGGTGGTGATCAGCACCGCGACCAGCGCGACCTGTTCGATCAGCCGACCGGCCGGCCAGGCGTTGATCAGCGGGTAGGTGATCGTCAGTGCGACCAGCGCGATCAGCAGCCTCCGGTAGCGGTCTTCCCGTTTCACCAGGCGCGGCAGCAAGCGGTGCGGGTTCGGGCCGGAGTGGCCGGCCGGGTTCGGTTGGGTCATGGCCGTTCGGGTTTTCGCAGTCCTATCGTTGCGCCCACCGCGGCATCGCCGCCTGCCGGGGCATACTCTCCGACGTTTGAACGCCGTGAGATAATGGCACGGCTTCAGGATCGAGGGTACCTCACGGCCGCGCGAATCTTCGGGCAGCGCACCATGCCGTCGGCTCGACGATCTGCGTCCCGGCCCCGCAAGCCGGTTGATCCCCCCAGTGCCTGTTGACGGAGTAAGGAAATGAACAGTACCGCCCGTGGAATCGCGACCCGACGATGGCTCGGTTTCCTGATCGGTGTGGTGCCGCTGGTCGCGGCTTGCGCCAATGCAGGCGGCGGCGATACCCGGCCGGAGCGTGATCGCTCGCCGGAAGCGGTCGTCGGCAAAGTCTGGCAGTGGGAGTCCTTCGTGTCGCCGGTCGAGACGATCGAAGTACCGGCGCCGGAGCGCCATTCGCTGGAGTTGATGCCGGATGGCAAGGCCAGTGCGCGGTTCGACTGTAACCGCGGCGGCGGAACCTATCGGATCGAACCCGGCATGCTCACCTTCGGGCCGCTGATGTCGACCCGGATGGCTTGTGCGCCGGGCTCGCTGGGCGAACGCTACGCCCGCGAACTGGGCCGTGTCACTTCATTCTTTGTCGAGGGCGGCAAGCTCTACCTCGAACTGCCGGTCGACAGCGGCACGCTCCGGTTCCGGCCGGCGGAATCGCTGCCTCACAGCCGCTAGCGGCGGCCGCGTTTCGCTCGGTTTTCAGCAACTCGGAGTCCGAACATGAAACGACCGATGCTGGCGACGGCCGCGGTGCTGCTGGCCGCCTGTGTCCTGCTGGAAGGCGCCCCCCTGGCGCAGCCAGTCTTGCCCCGCCCGCCGCAAGCGTTCCGCGGCCGGATCGCGCTGGATGCGAAGGATTCCCGCCCCGACTTTCCCGCCCCGGTGCAGGCACCGCGCGGCGCGCCGAACATCCTGATGGTCTTGCTGGACGATGTCGGTTTCGGCGCCACCAGCACTTTCGGCGGGGTGATTGCGACACCGACACTGGACCATCTGGCCCAGAACGGATTGCGTTACAACCAGTTCCATACCACCGGGCTGGGCTCGTCGACTCGTGCGGCGCTGATCACCGGGCGCAACCATCACTCCGCCCATACCGGGGCGAACATGGAGGCCGCAACCGGCTTTCCGGGCTACGACACGGTGATGCAGAAGGACACCGCGACGATCGCCGAAGTGCTGAAGCAGAACGGCTGGAGCACGGCCTGGTTCGGCAAGAACCACAACGTGCCGGACTGGCAGACCAGCCAGGCGGGTCCTTTCGATCTGTGGCCGACGGCGCTCGGCTTCGATACCTTCTACGGCTTCATCGGCGGCGCGACCAGTCAATGGCGTCCCGCGGTGATCGACGGTACGCGGCCGATCGAACCGTACCTCGGGAAGTCGGATTACCACTTCGATTACGATATCGCCGACCAGGCGATTCGCTACATCCGGATGCAGAAGGCGATTGCGCCGAATCGCCCGTTGTTCGTTTACTACGCGCCCGCGGCCACGCAGGCGCCACATCATCCGAAACCGGAATGGGTCGACAAGTACCGCGGGAAATTCGATCAGGGCTGGGACAAGCTGCGCGACGAGATCTTCGCACGTCAGAAGAAGCTGGGGGTGGTTCCCGCCGAGGCCAGGCTGACACCGCGACCACAGGGGATCGGCGACTGGGATCTGCTGCCGCCGGATCAGCAAAAGCTCTACGCGCGGATGATGGAAGTCTACGCCGGCTATCTGGAGCAGACGGACTACAACGTGGGGCGCGTGATCGAGGCGATCCGTGCCACCGGTCAGATCGACAATACGCTGGTCGTCTACATCGCCGGTGACAACGGCGCCAGCGCCGAAGGTGGTCCCCAGGGCCTGCTGAACGAGATGACCTTTTTCAACGGCATTACCGAGGATCTGAAACAGGTGCAGAGCCGGATCGACGAACTCGGCACCTGGACCACGTTCAACCACTACCCGGTAGGTTGGGCTCATGCGATGGATACGCCGTTCCAATGGACCAAACAGATCGCGTCACACTACGGCGGAACCCGCAACGGCATGGTGATTTCCTGGCCGGCCCGTATTCGCGACAAGGGCGGCTTGCGCGCCCAATGGCACCATGTGATCGACATCGTGCCGACCATCCTGGAGGCGGTCGGACTGGAGATGCCGGCGATGGTGAACGGTGTCGCCCAGAAGCCGATCGAGGGTGTCGGCATGGCCTACAGCTTCGCCGATGCCAAGGTACCGACCACGCACCACACCCAGTATTTCGAGATGCTGGGTCACCGGGCCGTCTACCACGACGGCTGGGTGGCGGCGACGACGCCGGTCGCGCCGCCCTGGGAGCCGGCCGGCTCCGCGGTGGATGTCATCGGCGGTTATCGCTGGGAACTCTATGATGTCGATCGCGACTTCAGCCAGGCGGAAAATCTGGCCGAGCGGCATCCCGACAAGCTGCAGCGGCTGCAATTGCTGTTCTATGCCGAGGCTGCGCGCTACAACGCGCTGCCGCTGGACAACAGCAAGACCGAACGGCTGGATCCCGCGGTCCGGCCGAGTTTGACGCGGGGACGCGATTCGTTCGAGTTTTTTCCGGGGATGACCCGGATCCCGGAAGGTGCGGCTCCGGATCTGAAGAACAAGTCGTTCAGCATGCGGGCCGAGGTGGAGATCCCGGAAGAAGGTGCCTCCGGAATGATCGTCACCCAGGGTGGCTTGTTTTCCGGCTGGGCGCTCTATCTCGATCGGGGTCGTCCGGTGTTCCACTACAACACCGCGGATGTGTACCGCGCCGAGATCGCCGCGGCGGAGACGTTGCGGCCGGGCAGGCAGTTGCTTCGACTGGATTTCAACTATGACGGCGGCGGCATCGGCAAGGGCGGGACTGCGACCATCCGGGTCAACGGCAAGGTGTGGGCCGAAGGCCGGATCGAACGCACGATTCCGGCTCGGATGACGCTCGATGAGGGGCTCGATGTCGGCGAGGACACCGGCACGCCGGTCAACCGGCAATACGACGTACCGTTCCGGTTCACCGGCCGGATTCAGAGCGTGATCGTGGATCTGAATGCGACCGTTCCGCCGGAGAAACCCGTCACGAAGCCGAAGTGACCCTGTAGCGCCTCGGCGGGTGAAACGCCGGCGCGCTGAACCCTCTCTTTCGCTGACTCACACCGATGATGGATGCGCTGCTAAAGCAAATTTTCGTGACCCAATGGCACGTGTTGCTGATCGTGGGCCTGCTGCTGATCGTCGCGGCGGAAGCGGGCTACCGTGCCGGCCATCGGCTCTACGGTCGTAAAGAGGAACGCGCCCGCGGCCAAATCGGCTCACTGCAGGGGGCGATCCTCGGGCTGCTGGGCTTGCTGTTGGGCTTCACGTTCGCGATGGGCCTGCAGCGCCACGACCACCGGCGCGCGCTGGTGGTCGATGAGGCCAACGCGATCGGCACCACCTATCTGCGTGCGTCATTGCTCCCGGAGCCGCACCGCACCGCAGTCGAGGAGCTGTTGTGGCGCTATCTGGACTTGCGGCTCGCGTTCTACGGCAGCGGCGAGGACGATGCCGCCTTGGTCGAAGTCGAACGTGCCTCCACTGAGCTTCAACAACGCCTTTGGTCCCATGCGGTTGCGGCGGGCCGAATCGCGCCGACGCCGCTGACGGCCAGCTTCATCGCGGCGCTCAACGAAACCATCGATGTCGATGCGTCGCGGCTGGCGGCGCGCCGGAACCTGGTGCCGGCGACGGTCTGGCTGCTGTTGCTGCTGGTCGCGGCTTGCGGCTCGTGGGCGACCGGATACATGGACGGCGCCAACGGCAAGCGACTCTTGTTCGGTCAGATCCTGTTTCCGCTGCTGGTGACGGTCGTGATCACGCTGGTGGTCGATCTCGCCAGCCCGCGGCGGGGGCTGATCGGGATCAGCCAGCAGAGCCTGGTCGACCTGAAGCACTCGCTGGCGCCCCCGAATCGGTGACGGACTTAAGGGGGGCCTCCCGCCGCCGATCCGGTTCCATGCCGGACGTTTCAGGTCGATTGCAGATGCGGCCGGTGGTTCAATGCGAATCGGCCGGCTCGTATTCACGCGCCGGTGCGCCGACGTAGAGCTGCAGCGGGCGGGCGATGCGCTGGCCGGGTTCGTCCTTCATTTCGAGCCAGTGCGCGACCCATCCGGCGGTTCGAGCGATCGTGAACATCACCGTGAACATGTTGACCGGAATGCCCAGGGCCTTGTAGATGATGCCGGAGTAGAAGTCCACGTTCGGATACAGCCGGCGTTCGATGAAATACTCGTCCTTCAGCGCGATCTCTTCCAGTTCGAGCGCCAGATTGAACAGCGGGTCCTGTACCGAGAGCTTTTCCAGCACCGCGTGGCAGGCCTTGCGGATGATCGTCGCGCGCGGATCGAAGTTCTTGTAGACGCGGTGGCCGAAGCCCATCAGCCGGAACGGATCGTTCTTGTCCTTGGCGCGAGCGATGTATTCCGGCACCCGGCTGACATCCCCGATCTCGGTCAGCATCTGGATCACCGCTTCGTTGGCGCCGCCGTGTGCGGGCCCCCACAATGCGGCGATTCCTGCCGCGACGCAGGCATAGGGGTTGGCGCCGGTGCTGCTGGCCAGCCGCACGGTCGAGGTGCTGGCGTTCTGCTCGTGATCGGCATGCAGGATGAACAGCAGGTTCAGAACCTTGCTGGCCAGCGGGTCGACGTAATAGGACTGGCCGGGTAGCGAGAACATCATGTTCAGGAAGTTCTCGCAGTAGCTCTTGTCGGCCCGCGGGTAGACGAACGGGAAGCCCACCGAGTGACGGTAACAGGCGGCTGCGATGGTCGGCACCTTGGCCAGCAGCCGCAGCGCCGACATGCGCCGATCCTCGGGGCAGTTCATGTTCAGTTGGCCGTGATAGAAGGCCGACAGCGAACCGACCACGCCGACCATCATCGCCATCGGATGGGCGTCGTAGTGAAAGCCGTTGAAGAAGTGCCTCAGGGCTTCGTGGATCATCGAGTGGCGCGTGACCTCGGCGGCGAAACGTTCGAGTTCGGTGCGATCCGGCAGTTCGCCGTTCATCAACAGATAGGCCACTTCCAGAAAGGTGCTGCGCTCGGCCAGTTGTTCGATCGGATAGCCGCGGTAGAGCAGGATCCCGGCCTCTCCGTCGATGAAGGTGATCGCGCTCTTGCAGCTCGCGGTGGACACGAAACCCGGGTCGTAGCTCAGATACCCGAGTTTGGAGTTCAGGCCGGTGATGTCGGCCGCCGGCTGGCCCAGCGTACCCTCGATGATGGGAAAGTCGGCGCTCTGCCCGGTCCGGTTGTCGGTGACCGTGATCGTGTTTCTGTTCATCGCGAGTTCCTCCTCGATGTTGATGGATGGTTTGCATTCAAGCCTGCACGGCCTCGTGCCACCGCGGGCCCCGACCGCTCGTCACGACGCTACCGCCGGCAGGCAAGGCGGGATCGGGCGCCGCAATGCGGCGCTTCAGCGGTCGCGAATGGCATCGGGTCGATTGCACCGCGCGCGCCGAAACCGGCCGGATGATGACACGGCATCGTAGTGGACATCCTTCCACCACTGCAGCAACCATGCCGGATTTCGAATGCGGCCGGATGTCTTCCGTGAAGACGCCGCCGGCGGTGCGATCGGTGCGATTTCGGCCAATTCTGCTCCATGCTGGTGCAAGGTCCGGGCCGAACTCGGGGAGCCCCACGTCCCGCGGCCGACGCGTTGGCGGGTCGACCGTTTCGTGTATGATTGAAGCGTCGACTCAAAACCCCGCTGAGTAGTCATGTCGATTCGAGTGCGTTATTTCGCAAGCCTCCGAGACCGAATGGGGCGCATCGAGGAAACGTTGTCACCGGAGGGGCTCGACACCGTTTCCGACGTCTGGAAGGCCGTCAGCGAAGGCAAGCCGCTGCCGGACCAGATGCTGTGTGCGGTCAACATGGAATATGCGAGCTCCGAGTCCGCCGTGAAAGATGGTGACGAGGTGGCCTTCTTCCCACCGGTGACCGGAGGACAGGTATGATCGTCGAGTTGCGATCCGAGGGCTTCGAGCCCTACGGTGAACTCCTGAGGCACCAGGCGACCCTGGCGCAGCGTGGGGTTTCGTTCGGCGCCACCGCCAGTTTCGTCGGCACGATGCGCGATTTCAATGACGGCGATACGGTGCGGTCCATGCGGCTCGATCACTATCCGGGCATGACCGAGCGTCACCTCGAGCGCATCGTCGGCGCGGCCATGCAGCGCTGGAACATTTTCGATGCGATGGTGATCCACCGGATCGGCGAGGTGTTGCCGGGCGATCCGATCGTCTTGGTCGCGGTGTGGACGGCCCACCGCGGGGCTGCGTTCGATGCCTGCCGCGCGATCGTGGAAGAGCTGAAAACACGAGCGCCGTTCTGGAAAAAGGAGACGCTGGTCCAGGGGGAGCGCTGGGTCGAGAGCAACACGTCCGGCTACTGAATGCGGCCGGGGCCGCGCCTTCAAGGTGGCGCCGGCGTTCCCGACTTCCGAGGCCAACTGGCAAACCGCCCGGTTGGACGGTATCATCCCGCGCTTGTTCCCTCGCCGGCGCGCGTCCAGCGCGGCGGCGCGGGGGACTCGCTCGCGACGCTTTCGCGTAAACGGTAAACTCGAAGGAGCAGTCAGCATGTCAGACCATGTGTACAAGGTGATCGAAGTCGTCGGATCATCCTCCGAAGGCAGTGACAAGGCCATCGAGAACGCCGTCGCGAAAGCGGCGAAAACCATCCATCATCTGGACTGGTTTCAGGTCGTCGAAACGCGCGGTCATATCGTCGGCGGGAAGGTCGCGCACTATCAGGTCGTGCTGAAGATCGGTTTTCGGCTGGACGAATAGGAAGCCCGCCATTCTCGGCAGGGGGTCTGGCGGCGGTCGCCGGAGGCCAGCCGGGAGTGCGCGAGACGTCACCGCGGCCGCAATGCCGGAGGCGTCGATCGTTCGGCGCCGGCCGATCCGCGGGAAACGACCGTACGACGATCGTAGGCCCCGCCGCTGTCGTTCATCCGCTTTCGCTGCCCATATTCGCTCATGGACCTTCGATACTCTGCTCATACCTACTTCCTGCTGCTGTTGCTGGCGTGTTCGGCGCTGATCGCGACCGCCCTGTACTTCCAGTTCGGCGCCGGCCTCGAGCCCTGTCCGCTGTGCATCTCGCAACGGATCATGGTGATCGCGGTGGGCCTGGTGATGTTGGCCGCCGTGCTGCACCGGCCCGGTCAAACCGGGACTCGGGTCTATGCGATTCTGGGCTGCCTCGTCGCGCTGGGGGGCGCATCGATATCGGCGCGGCATGTCTGGTTGCAGCATCTGCCCGCCGAGCAGGTCCCCGACTGCGGCCCCGGGCTGGAATACATGCTTCGCTACCTGCCGATAGGGGAGACGCTCAAGGCGATGCTCACCGGAACCGGCGATTGCGCCAAGGTGGAGTGGTCGCTGCTGGGGTTCAGCATGCCGGCCTGGGTGCTGATTTCGTTCCTCGGGCTGGCTGCGGTGAGTCTGGCGCAGTACTGGAACGTCGGACCGAGGCCGCGTCGTTCGTCGTGGTAGCCCGTCTGCCGTGAAATCCCTGCACCGCGCGAATCCGTCGCGCGCCCGCCGTCCGCGGTGCCTGCGATGATCTCCGGTTCGAACCGCCGGCAGCGTGCGGTTCTGGTGACCGGCTGTTCATCCGGAATCGGGCGGAGCGCCGCGCATCTCTTGCGGGATCGCGGATATCGGGTGTTCGCCACGGCGCGCCGGGCGCAAGATGTGGACACATTGCACGGTGAGGGATTCGAGGCGCTGCGGCTCGATCTGGCCGACTCGCGTTCGATCCGCGATGTCGTCGATCAGGTGCTGGCGGTCACCGACGGTGGCCTGTACGGCCTGTTCAACAACGGCGCCTATGGCCAGCCTGGCGCCGTGGAGGACCTGACCCGAAGTGTGCTGCGTGAGCAGTTCGAAACCAATCTGTTTGGTACCCACGAGCTGACTCAGACCGTGGTTCCGGTGATGCGGCGTCAGGGCGGCGGTCGCATCATTCACAACAGCTCGTTGCTGGGATTCGTGTCGCTGAAATTTCGCGGCGCCTACAACGCCAGCAAATATGCGCTGGAGGGATTGGCGGACACCCAGCGGCTCGAACTGCGGGGGTCCAATGTGTTCGTCTCGCTGGTGGAACCGGGACCGATCCTGAGCCGCTTTCGCGACAACGCGCTAGTGATGTACCGCAGGAACATCGATGCCGAGCACAGCGCCTTTCGTTATCGTTACCGCGCACTCGAACAGCGCCTGGTCAAGCAGGGCGCCGCAGCGCCGTTCACGCTGGGGCCGGAGGCGGTGGTGCGCAAGGTGATCCAGGCGCTGGAGGCGAAGCGGCCCAAGGCTCGCTACTATGTGACCTTCCCGACCTACCTGTTCGCGACGCTGAAGCGATGCCTGCCGACCGCATGGCTCGATGCGGTCTGCGATCGGGTGAACTGAAAACAGGGCATCCGGCGAGACGGGTGCAGCGCGCACGAACATCGCGGAAGTGTGGGAGTCGGCCGATAAGCCGGGTTCTGTCGAGGACAGTCATTCATCTGGGACGCACGTCGCCGTGCGTCTCGAGCGACCTACCCGGGAGCCGTGCGGGCCGCACGTTCGGCCGAAGCCGTCGCTCCCCTATTTGGTCTTGCTCCGGGTGGGGTTTACCGTGCCGTTTCCGTTACCGGAAACGCGGTGCGCTCTTACCGCACCATTTCACCCTTACCCCGTTTCGTCGAAACGAGGCGGTATATTTTCTGTGGCACTTTCCGTAGGCTCGCGCCCCCCAGGTGTTACCTGGCACCTTGCCCGTTGGAGCCCGGACTTTCCTCCCCCCGTGTTTGCGGAAAATACGGAGAGCGACTGTCTGGCCGACTCCCGGAGGGAGTATAACGCGTGAAGGAACATGAAAGAACCCGGCACCATCGGCGCCCGTCGGCGCCGGACTCGGCCGGCTCCGCCCGATGGCGGCGTTCCGCAACGAAGCTTCTTTCGCCGTGAACGAAGGCCGCGAGGTCGCGAGGCTGGCGATCAAGCTGCGACGGCGCCGCGAGACACCGGAGGCCGCAGCCGGCGGCGCGCGCCGCCTGCCGAAGCCGCGCTGGATCGCCGCGGCATTGCTGCTGGCGGCCGCGGCTTACTATTTCGGCGTTCGGGAACGGCCGATGACCGTCTCCGCGGGTACCGTGACGATCTTCTATCCGGCCCAGGCCTACACGCTGCTGAACGCGACCGGCTATGTGATTCCGCAGACCAAGGCGGACATCGCGTCGAAAGCGACCGGCCGCCTCGAAAAGCTGGAGCTGGAGGAGGGTAGTTCGGTGAAAGCAGGGCAGATCGTGGCCCGGCTAGAGAGCCAAGACATGGTGGCCGCGCTGAATCAGGCGACGGCCAATGTCGGCGTCGCGCGGGCCGAGCTGGCGAAGGCCCAGGCGGAGTTGCAGGAATCGAACTTCGCGCTGAACCGGGCGCGGCAACTGCTGGTGCAGAAATACGTCTCGCGCGAGCTGTACGATGCCGCGGTGGCGCGCCAGGCCAAGGCGGTCGCCAGTGTCGACAGTGCGCGGGCGCAGATCGCCGCAGCCGAGGCTGCCCGGCGTGCGGCGGAAGTGGCGGTGGACTACACGCTGATTCGGGCACCGTTCGACGGGGTGATCCTGAAGAAGCACGCCGATGTCGGCGACGTGGTGGCCCCGTTTGCCTCGACTGCGCAGTCGAAGGGTGCCGTCGTGTCGGTTGCCGACCTGAGGACCCTGGAAGTGGAAGCCGATGTGTCGGAGTCGAACATCCACAAGGTGATGCCGGACCAGCCGTGCGAAATCCAACTGGATGCGATTCCCAAGATCCGGTTTGCCGGTGAGGTGCATCGGATCATGCCGACCGTGGACAAGACCAAGGCCACGGTGCAGGTCAAGGTCCGATTCCTGAAGCTGGACCCGAGAATTCTGCCCGACATGAGCGCGAAAGTGGCTTTCTTGTCCGGGCCGCTGTCGGACGAGCAGAGGCAACCGGTCACGGCGGTCGGCAGCGCGGCGCTGATCAGGAACGGCGGCGACATCGCGGTCTGGCGAATCGTCGGTGACCGCGTCGCCCGCGTTCCGATCGATATCGGCGAAACCCTGGGCGATGTGGTGGTCGTCCGCAGTGGGCTGGACGTGGACGACCGCGTCGTGCTCAACCCGCCCGCCACGCTGCAGGACGCGGCTTTGGTGCGTGTCGCCGAATGAGTGCACTGGTCGAAATCCGGAATCTCAGCAAGCACTACCGCCGCGGCAACCAGATCGTCCCGGTGCTGACCGACATCCAGCTCGACGTGATGGAAGGGGATTTTCTGGCGCTGATGGGGCCTTCCGGATCGGGCAAGAGCACGCTGCTGAATCTGATCGCCGGGTTGGACAAGCCGAGCAGCGGGAGCCTGCATGTCGGGGGCATCGACATCGCGGCGCTGTCGGAGTCGGCATTGGCCGACTGGCGCGCCGAGAACATCGGTTTCATCTTTCAGTTCTACAACCTGATGCCGGCGCTGACCGCTCACGAGA
>CAZXXC010000097.1:4547-16216 GCA_964644665.1 uncultured Methylococcaceae bacterium | reverse complement strand
TGCGGCCTGGATAAGGCTTACCAGGATGTTTTCCACGTCCTCGCCGACGTAGCCGGCCTCGGTCAAGGTTGTCGCGTCGGCGATCGTGAACGGTACGTCGAGCACCCGCGCCAGAGTCTCGGCCAGCAGCGTCTTGCCGGAGCCGGTCGGACCGATCAGTAGGATGTTGCTTTTTGCAAGTTCCACATCACTATTGGTGCCGTGCGCCCGCAGCCGCTTGTAATGGTTGTAGACGGCCACCGCCAGGATCCGCTTGGCCTTCTCCTGACCGATCACATACTCATCCAGCACGCCTTTGATGTCCTTCGGCTTGGGCAGCTTGCCGACCGCCTCTGCCGCTTTGTCGTCGAGGTCCTCGCGAATGATGTCATTGCACAACTCAACGCATTCGTCGCAAACGAACACCGCGGGACCTGCGATCAGCTTCTTCACCTCCTGATGGCTCTTCCCGCAAAAGGAGCAGTACAGCGCTTTCCCAGCCGAATCCTTAACGTCTCTTTCGTCAGTCATCGCTCTTACCCCTTGGTTGCACGCATTACACTCGAACTCGGCCAGCCGGATCAGCGGCTCATTCGGCCATGGCCGCATCCCGCTGGATCAGAACCATTTCGATCAACCCGTAGCCCGCGGCATCTGCCCCGCTCACGAAGTGGTCGCGGTCGGTATCGCACTGAATCCTCTCCCGCGGCTGCCCGGAATGGCGGGCCAGAATCCTGTTCAGTCGACCGCAAACCGAGAGGATTTCCCGGGCATGAATGTCGATATCGGCGGCCTGCCCATGAAATCCGCCCAGCGGCTGGTGAATCATGGTCCGCGAGCGGAAGCATGAAGCGCTTGCCGCAGGCCCCCCGGCCAGCAGCACGGCACCAGGCCGGAAGCGGCCCGGGTGTCCGATCGATGGCTGTAGCCGTCCGTGCTGCCTCTCATCGCTTCCATTCGGGGCCGTGAGGACGGGCCGACCCATCGGTGACACGGGGCAAGGGCGATTCCGTCGGAGCGCGCTTCATCAATGCAGCCGACGTGGAATCGCGAGGCCGAACGGAGCGATCGGTGCGTCAAACGGCACGCCGTCGTCGGCGATCATCTGATAGCTGCCATGCATGCTACCGACCGGCGTTTCGATGGTCGCCGCACTGGTGTACTCGAAAGCTTCGCCGGGCCTGAGGTACGGGTGCTCGCCCACCACGCCCTCGCCGACGACCTCCCGCACCTTTCCGTTCGCATCGGTGATGATCCAGCGCCGCCCCAACAACTTTGCCGGAACCGTTCCGGTGTTCTTCATGGTCACGGTGTAGGCGAAGGTGTAGCGGTCGGCTTCGGGATTGGACTGTTGACCCAGGTACACGGCCGAGACTTCGACCGTGATGGCGCGCGATCTGCTGCTCATCAGGAGATTTCCTTCAGCATCAGTCCGGCCTCCAAGGCATCGGGCCGCTCGCCACGGCTGTCCTCTGGTGGAAATTCCAGCGAAGGCCCGTCCATACCGCCGAGACGGATGTCGCCCCGTTCCTGGTGCTCGATCACGATGACTGCCAGCAAGGCGATTCGCCGCGGGCCGACGAATGCGGAGGAAACCACCGTCCCGATGCTCTCCGATGGACCCGACCGGTAAAGCTTTGCGCCCGGCGCCGGAAGCCGGTCGCCGTCGAGAA
The DNA here is from genome assembly GCA_964644665.1 of uncultured Methylococcaceae bacterium. Classification (GTDB taxonomy): domain Bacteria; phylum Pseudomonadota; class Gammaproteobacteria; order Methylococcales; family Methylococcaceae; genus Methylotetracoccus. Next base: position 14,564 of record CAZXXC010000097.1, on the reverse strand, counting down.
ACGCTCGATACAGACGGCGCTTCAACTGACCCCGGTATTGCAGGCGCGCGACCACTTCCTGACCCGGATAACATCCCTTGGTGAAACAAAGGCCGCCCAGAGCCTCCAGGTCCAACATCTGCGGTATGAACTCGCCGCTGGTCTCCGGAATCAGCAGCGGGATGCCGCCCAGAATGTCGAGTAGCGCCCAGGCGCGGTCACCGACCGGCTGCACTCTGGCCTCGAGTGAACCCCATAGCGCCTGCAGCGACTCCGCTGGACCGATCGCCAGCCAGCGGGGAACCGGCGTCGTGCCGATCGCGACCAGCACCCAATCACCGAACGCGCGGGTTTCTCCACGGCATACCGGCAGCGGCCCTGCCACGGCTTCGGCGAGCTTCGCCGCGAGCTGCGGGCCCGATAACCCGACACGCATCAGAGTTCCGCTGGCATCGGCAATGCTCACTCTGCTGCGCAGTCGAAACTGACGCAGCCGGGTCAGTGTGGACGAGAGCAGTTCCATCGGCAGCAGCAGGTAATACGCTTCGCCGCACATGAACAGCCAGAAGGTCGCCAGCATCCGTCCTTTGGCGTCGCACCAGCCGGTAAATTGCGCCTGGGCCGCGGAAACCAAACGTACGTCGCCGGGAAACAGACTGGCCAGGAATTTCCCTGCATCCGGACCCGATACGGAAATCAGGCCGAAGTGCGAGAGATCCGCCATCCCATCGGCCGATACCGCGCAATCCGGGCTCAACCCGGCGTCGTTGTAGCCGATGACCCGCTCGCCCTCGAACCGCGCACCGGCGCGTTCCAGAAAGCGCCGCCATTCCGCCGGACCCGCCGTCTCCTCGGCATGCGGAGCCGCTACGGTATGCGCCGTCATCGCTTCACCGGTTGCCATACGCCATCCTCCTCCGGTCCAAAGCAGTTCTTGTATTCGGCGCATTCCGCGCAACTCGGTGAACGGCAGACAAACGCGCCGTTCCGCTCGCAGAGCTGTTTGTAGAAGAACTTCTTCCATCGCATGCCGCCGGTATTCCGGGCGAACAGTTGCGGAAAATACCGCGACAGCAAGTCAGACAGGGCCTGCCGGTTGGGCAAGCCCATGTCCTGCCACAGATGATCCTCGCCCATGCAGCATGCGGTGATCGCATGCGCCAGCCAGCGGCTCTCCACGCTGTCGTCGCCGCGATGGACCATCAGCAGGCCCAACAGATCCGCGAACTCGTCGAAACCGTTGCCGCGTACGGCCGGCCGCGCCGCGGCCAGCCCGGCACGGATCACGGGGGTCAGATAGGCACTCCGTGCACCAGGAAAATACCGATCGAGCAGCGTGCCGAAATCCGCCGGACCGAGCCCGAATCCGCCGTTCCCAGGCAGGCGCGAGGAACTTCGCGAAAGCTCGATCGCCGCGGCGAACGCCAGCGTCAACGGATCGCGTGGATCCCGTGCATGGACCATCAGAGGGTCGTGACTGACATAGTCGTTTCTGGCCAACAGGCCACACCTGCCAAGATGTGAGGCTGCGGACTGTCGCGGATTCATGCAGGAACTGCCGCGTGCGTGTAGCACTGTTTGGGACAGATCTTCGCGCAGGCTTCGCAGCCGACACAGTTCGCGACATTGGCGATGGACATGACCTTCTTGTCGTATTCGTCGTCATCATCCTCGTCGGCCCCGCTCAACGCGACCACCTGGCCGTCCTCGTCGATGCCGACCATCGCCAGCACGTCCCGCCCGCAGACCTTGTAGCAACGCCCGCAGCCGATGCATTTCTGCTGATCGATCTCGCCGACGAACTGTGGCACCCAGACTTTGCCGCCCGGCAGCACGACGCTGAACTCGCTCATGAGCGCGACTCCTGGACACTCGACTTGCGAAATTCGTCCAGTAGCCGATAGGCCTCGAACGTCTTCGCCGCAATCTCCGGAATCTTTTGCCAACCGGTCGGGAGGTCCTCGGCCAGGTCATGCAAGTCCATCTTGAGAGAGGTGGCCTGGGCGTTCAGCTTCTTGAGTCTTGCCTTCGGATCTTCCAGGTCTGACATGGTTACCTCGTTTCACTGCAAATCAGATGGTAGGGACCGCCTATACCCCGCCCTGGGCGAAATCGAACAGCGACCAGGCCAGTGCCGAAGCCAGCAGCAACATGATCGCCCGCGGAGCGAGGTATTCGAAAATGAAGTTCTTCATCGTCAAATTCACCCATCCCGTCCCGTCGCCTCAGCCATAACGCGCGACGTCCGGATACTGCTCGATCATTGCCAGCCCCGCCGCGACCGCCTTCTCACCCTCCTCGGCCAGCTTCTCCATGCTCGGGAAACCGAATCGGTGCACGTCCCGCAACTGCTTGTTCAGCACGATCAGGCGCCCGGCGATCAGAATCTGACGACCGAATCCTTCGTGCGACATCTTCAGCATCGGCGACACCATGATGCCGCTGGCCCGCTCGATCGACAGGCCGATCGCGTTGTAGTAGAGCTCCATCCGCCAGAGGGTTTCGGGATCCGGATCGCCGATGATCGGAATCGTCTTACGCTTCTCCTTGTCGAGGATGTAGGGCTCCAAGAGGTCCTCGTCGCTCTTGCGTTCCCAGGTGCCGTGCGTGTCCTGGGCGCGCCATTGCTTGATGAGCTCCTTGATGAAGGCCGACTCCATGGGTGATGGATCGACGACGGCTTGAACTATTGCAGCGGCTTCAGGCATGTTGCACCTCCTCTTCCTCATCAAAATCGAATGACCGTTCCTCGCCCTTGGAGTCCTTGGCCAGGACCTTCCGCAGCCACGGCGGCGGCGTCCCCTTCAACACCTGCTGCAATTTTTCCAAAAGATCGACGATCGGTTCCGGTTGCGGCACCTTCATCGGGTGGATGCCGAGGGCGACGACCCGGGCCGCGCCGGATCCGCCGATCGCGGCGACATAGAGAATCGCGCAATCCTTGATCGCCTCCAGTTTCGGCGCGAGCTTGTCCTCGTTACCGTCTTCCTGCAGGTCGCCTTCGAACTGGATGGCTTCGACAAAGCGATAGCTGTCGGCGGACAGCTCGTAGATCGCGATGTTCTTGGCCCAGCCGAAATGGGCGTCGACCCGTTGCAAATCCTGCGTCGCAAATGCCACTTTCATACTGCCTCCGAGGAAAAGTGATTCGTTGGTCGCATCGCGCGGCTTAATGAGCCGTAACCGTCGTCTCGCCAGCATGGCCGTTGCTCTCCGGTATTGCCCAGGTGTCGGGGGTCGGTTCATGACCGCTGGCGATAAACAGGTTGGCGATCTCGAACACCAAATCCCGCGTACCCCGATAACCGACGACGGTCTGGTGCGCCGCGCCCAGCCGGTCGAACATCGGAATGCCGATCCGGAAGAACGGGAGTCCCAGCCGCGCTGCCGCCTGGCGGCCGTGGGAATGAGTCACCAGCAGGTCGCAAGGCCCGGCACGCGCCTCGAGATCTTCCAGGTCCCCGATCAGCACCTCCCCGGTGGGCACCCGCTCCAGCAGCGGCGAAGCGGTGGTGGTAACGGCGGCGGTCACCTCCGCCCCCATTTCGGTAAACCAGTGGCTCAGGGTCCATAGCAGATCCGGTTCAGCGCCGATGGCGATCTTCTTGCCGCCGAAGTGAAAATGCCCGTCGAGCATCGCATCGACCAGTTGGCTGCGCTGGCGCTTGACCTTGGTCGGGACCGGACACCCACTCAATTCGGTCAGCAGCGCGATCAGCCGATCATTGACCTCCAGACCGGTCAATCGATCGAACAGCGTGAACGGCACGCCGGTGCGCCTCTGCAACGCCTCGGCGGCATCGCGCATCTGCTCGCCGATCGCGATCGTGTGCTGCGACAGCCCCATCGCCGCGATCTCCTGCAGCGAAATGCCGCCGATCGTCGTGGGCGTGAAATCGTCCGGCACATGGCCGTCCAGCGAGCCCGAGAGATCCGGCAACACGATGCCCTCCAGACCGAAACCGGCGAGGATGTCGCGCAGCTCATCGATATCGCCGGGCGTCAGGTGGGCACCGGGCAGGATATTGATCTGGTTGCGTTCCCGCGGCGCATCAGCCGGCGTCTCGGTGACCAGCTGCTCGACCAGTCGCGTGACGGTCTTGGCCCAGCCGTCCTGGAACGCATCCTTGAAATCGGGCGTGGACACATACACCAGCTTGATGTGATCCAGTTCGGGATGCTTGTTGCGGATCAGTCTGAGATAGCCGTCCACGTCATCGCCCTTGGTCTCGGTCACTCCGGTGGAGGAAATGCCGATGATGGAGGGCTTCTGCCGGTTGGCGATGGTCAGGATCGCCTGCTCGACGTTTTCCAATCCCCCCAGTACGGTCGCGACCTCGCTCATCGCGGTGGTTTGCAACGGGATGGCTTCCTTGAAATGGCGGACGAACAGCACCAGGCCGAACGAGGTGCAGCCCTGCGACCCATGGTACAGCGGCATGCAATTCTTGATGCCCATGAAGGCCAGTGCGCTGCCGATCGGCTGGCTCATCTTGAGCGGATTCACCGTGCAGGCCTTTTGCGAAGAAATCACTTTCGCCATGACGCCCCTCACGCGACTTGCCGCGAACCGTCGGGCGCTGCCGCACCGGGATGCCAGTGATCCATCGTTTCGAGGATCTTGGCCAGCTTGCCGATGCAGCTTCCGCAACCGGTGCCGGCTTGCGTCTTGTCCGAAATCCCTTCCACGGTCGTCAGCCCGTGTTTGACGATGGCATCCTCGATCGTGCCGCGCAGGACGGCATTGCAGTCACACACCTGCCGCGCGCGGCGCTTTTCGCGACCGGCGGCCGGATCGGCTGTGGCGGCGATCGCTTCCGCCGCGATCGCGGCATCCGCGCGCTCTTCCCAGGTCTGTTCCTCCCAGGGTGCACGCTTGCGCACCTGCTGCCAGACCGGGTTGGCCAGCGATTTGTCGATTTCCTTCACCAGTTCGACCATGCCGACGTAGCCCATGTAGGCATGATGCCGTTCCTGATTGATGTCCAGCCAGGGCATTTTGGCCTTCAGCGCGACGAACTGGGAGCGCCCCCCGGACAGCATGATGTCGGCCTTGGCCTCCTTCAGCATCTTGTACATCTCGCGCGGGCTCATGTCGTCGATCATGTGCGCATCCTCGCCCATGATCTCCTTGATGCGTTCCTTGTCCTCCTTGGTGGATTTCTTGACGCTGGTGCCGACGACCTCGAGGCCAGCTTCCTGCAAGGCGGCCACCACCGACCAGGACTTCACGCCGCCGGTGATCAGCAGCACCTTCTTGCCGGTCAGCCGTTGCTTGTACGGCTCGATGCCGGCCCAGGCGCGGGCCTCCTCGCGAGCGATCAACGCTTCGGTGCGTTCCATCAGCTCGTCCGGAGCACCTTTCTCGATCAGCAACCGGGAAATTTCGCGCAAGGCTTCGCTGGTATCCTCGATGCCGTAGAACGAACCTTCGAAGAACGGAATGTCGTAGCGCTCCTCCATCTTGCGGGCGATGTTGATCATGGATTTGGAACACACCATCATCGCCGCCTTGGCGCGATGCGACGACGCGACATCCTTATATTTCGCGTCTCCCGAGATGCAGCACAGGATGCGTATGCCGAGTTCATCGAGCAGCGGCTTCACCTGCCACAGCTCGCCGGACAGGTTGTACTCGCCGATGATGTTGATGTCGTAAGGCGTCGTGTACTCCGGTTCCTCGGTGCCGATCACATGGTCCAGGATCGCCTCCCCCGCCAACTTGTTGCCGAGGTTCTTGGGGCCCACGAAACCGGGTGAGTTGACCGGAATCACCGGCTTGCCGAATTTTTTCGACGCTGCTTTGCACACCGCCTCGATGTCGTCGCCGATCATCGCGGGCACGCAGGTCTGATAGACGAATACCGCCGGCGGGTCGTATTTGTCGATGATCTCCCGGATGGACTTGTACAGCCGCTTCTCACCGCCAAATACGACATCCGTCTCGTTGATGTCGGTCGTGAAACCGGTCCGCCACAGGTTGGAGTCGGACGATTTCGATCCGCGGTTGTCCCAGGAGTTGCCCTCGCAGGCGATCGGTCCGTGTACCAGATGAGCCACGTCAGTGATGGGCTGCAGCGCGATCTTGGCACCGTCAAAGGCGCACCCGCCGGCAGCTCCGCCGGGCTGGAGCTGTTTGGTGCAGCCCTTCTTGCGCTCCTTTTCCGACTTGCCCTGGTTCTTGCCGCACCCGGGCTCGTTGAAAACTTCCTGGATCTTGTTCGATAAGCTGCTCATTCGGCACCTCTGGGACTCTGGCGTCATTCCAAGCAGAGCCCGTGCCATTCTTCTTGCTCGCTGTTTTATTTAAGCTTTTCCCGCGCTACAGCCATTCCGCCTGTAAGGTAATGAACAAACGACGGGGCGATTGTCAGGAAGCGAACAAGCGGTCGGGACTTCTGATCGCTTGGGCGCGAAGGCCGGCCAGGCCATGACGGTCAGGCTGAAGATGTGTCCGGAGACGCGTCAGGTGCTCCGCTCGCTGCCTCCGTCCCCGTTCACCATGAGGCGATCGCCGGGCATGCGTCGGGCGACCCCAGGATCCGGCCTCTGTCGATGTGCCACGCGCGGGCCTCGTCGTGACGGCCTGACGCAGTCCTGGGTTGGCGCACCGATTCCAGGCGCCCACATACAGCCAAACGACGCAAATGGCCCACCGGGAGATGCTGGCGCACAGCATCGACGCCATTCACGAGTCGAACGCATCCGTGAAATTCGTGGCCGGCTTGGGCATCCTTGTCCGGATGAATGCCCCGGCCCGAGCGTTGGCCGGGAAACCATGACAACTCATCGACCTTGTGATCGCAGATGAACCCTCTGAATATCGAACGACAAACCGTGATCAACTGGCTGACGGCGAGCCCTGTCAGCGATGGCCTCCCGCTGGAGGATATCGCCGGGATTGCCACGCGGGTCGCGGTTCAGGCTTTCACCGAGGGCGAGATTCTCGGCTCGATCGGCGAAGAAGTGACGGAGTTCTGGGTCGTCGTGGAAGGCGTGGTGGAAGCCTTTTATGAAGACCTGCATGGGAATCTGGTGTCCCTGGGTTCCGCCGCTTCAGGCGACAGCATCGGGGAAGCCACGCTGGTCGCAAGAACGCCGCGACCGGTCCGGCTGGTTGCCCAGACCCATGGCACCCTGCTGAGCGTACCCGCCGCCGTATTTCACGAGCTGCTTGAGGCCTACCCGGCGCTGATGCAGAACCTGTATCGCAAGCTCACCCACCGATTCAAGGACGCCCTGGGCATCACGGGCCGCAAATTGTCCTCGCCCCGACTGGGGATCGTAGCAACGGGTCCACGCGCACAGATCCTGGTTGGCCGGCTGGCCGCCCGCCTGCTAGCGGCGGGAGAACGACTGGCGGTGAGCGCGGAAGACGGCGACGCGCTGCGCAACACCGCGTCCTGGCCCGCGGCACTCCCGGTCGCGGCCATCCCGGCCACGGAACAGGCCCTCGCCGAACCGCGCCTGCCAGGCATCGACCGCCAGGTGGCCGTGTTTTCACTCCGACACGCCGCCGCGCTGGATTTCCGGCGCGCGCGCCATTGCGATGAACTGCTCTGGCTGCTCGAACCCGAAGCGGCCTGGTCCGGACTCGATGAACTGAGCGATGCGGTAGCCGCCGATGCCGCGCTGTTGAACAAGCTGCGCCTCGTCTGGCTGCTGGACGATCGCCAACCGGTGGCCCCCTATCGTCGCTTGCCGGCATTCACGAAGGCCGATATCAAGGTGCCGGTCACCGGCAGCGGCGAGGCCTGCACCCGGCTGGAAGCGCAAGGGCTAGACCGGCTGGTGCGCGCGCTGCGCGGTTATTCCCTGGGTATCGCGCTGGCCGGTGGTGCCGCCAAAGGCATGGCGCATCTGGGCGTGCTGCGGGTCCTCGAGGAAGCCGGGTTGTCTTTCGATATCATGGCGGGCACCAGTGCGGGCGCGATGACCGGAATCTTTTATGCGTCGGGCACCGCACCGGCCGTGGCGGCAGCGAATTTTCAGCGCGATCTGACCCCTTCGCGTTTGTTCCGGATGCTGCCGGGCTGGCCCAACCACTATCTCCTGACCCAGTTTCGCCGCGGCGCGTGGGACGGCATGCTGCGCAGGTATCTCGACGACTGGCGCCTCGAACAGTTGCCGATCCCGTTTTCCGCCGTCACGGTCGACCTGATCCAGGGCTGTCAGGTCGTCCGCCGGACCGGGGATGCCGTGCAGGCGATTCTGGAAAGCATCAATCTGCCGGTCCTCGCCAAGCCGATCATGCGCGACGGTTTGGCGCTGGTCGATGGGGGCGTGCTCAACAATCTACCCGCCGACGTATTGGCCACGGCCGGGTGTGACTTCGTCATCGGCGTCAATGTGACCAGCCGCATGCGCCCCGAGTTTGCCGGAAACCGCCCAGAAATGCCGACGGAGCGTATGCGCGACGCCGGGGTGTTGACGACCATGTTCCGCGTGTTTGAAACGCAGGCCCACCACATCAATGCCGTCAGCAACCCGGCCGTTAACTTCTGGATTTCTCCCGACACCTCCGACTTTGCCCATACCGACTTCTATCGAACCCTGGATATCGTCGCCAAGGGCGAGGAATGCGCCCGTGAACGGCTGCCGGAACTGATGGAGCGTCTTTCGGCCCTGGAACAGCGCTTGTTCAACGGGGGGAGCAACTGAAAAGACTGAATAAATGATCCCAGACGCTATCGGTCTGCATTCATCCGAGGAGACCGCGGTCTGTCCCTGATGGTTACGGTAGCCACGAAAAGCTTTGCTGCCGAGAGCCAGTTTCCCTAGTCCTCGGAAGAGGGTAGCCGGTCGTCTCCTGCATCCTGGCGATCGTGATAATCGAGCATGCCCCATTTTTCCGTGCCATGACCGGCTATCGCATGACTGGTGCATGCAATGTATCATCATACGTATGACTTCTACATAGGCACCTACATGAGTTACAGCGATCCAAAAAACGTGCGCGGCCCCAAAAAGCACGTATCCAACGTCCGCGTGATCTACGATGGCGGCGAAGGCGGGTGTGCGGTCGCAGAACTCGAGTGGGACGGAAAACCTGGCGTCGGCATCCGCTGGAATGGTAGCGATGACGATCAGCCGCTTGGCCACCCGCAATCCCGCGGGAATCCGATCTGGTTTCAACTACCGGAGGAATTCTCGGAGGTCGTCCGGGCCAAGGCACGAGAGTTGGTACCGGAGACAACGTTGGAGGCCGGATACCGGGAGATGGCTGGGGATACCGACCGCGAAGACGAGGCATTGGAATGGGCCAACGCACTCATGGACGACGTCTGCCATGCGCCGCGGTGAGGTGTGGTGGGTTGAATTCGCTGGCACCGTGGGTAGCGAGATTCGGAAGCGCCGGCCCGCGATCATCGTCAGCAATGACGCGGCGAATCGCTACCTCGGACGGGTACAGGTCGTGCCACTCACGAGCAACACCGCCAAACTCTACCCTGGAGAAGCGCGAGTCACCCTCAAGGGACAGGTGAGCAAAGCGATGGCCGATCAAGTGACGACCGCCGATAAGGCCCGACTGAGCGAACGCTTGAGCAGTTTGTCCGTCGAGGACATGCGCCTCGTCGAGGACGCGTTGCGACTGCAGTTGGGCCTATAAAGCAAGCCGGCCGCCGCCAATCCAAGGAGCGACCGATAACGAACCCGCTGCGACATGCCCCTGAAGAAATCCGAACTCTACTCCTCCCTCTGGAAATCCTGCGATGAACTCCGCGGCGGCATGGACGCCAGCCAGTACAAGGACTATGTGCTGGTGCTGTTGTTCGTCAAATACGTCTCCGACAAGTACCAGAACGACCCGGACGCGCTGATCGAGATCCCGCCCGGCGGCAGCTTCGCCGACATGGTGAAGGCCAAGGGCGACAAGGAGATCGGCGACCGGATGAACAAGATCGTCGGTCGCCTCGCCGATGCCAACGACAACCTGAAGGGCGCGATCAACGTCGCCGACTTCAACGACGAGAACCGGCTCGGGCGCGGCAAGGAGATGGTCGACCGGCTGACCAAGCTGGTCGCGATCTTCGAGGG
>CAZXXC010000097.1:0-4447 GCA_964644665.1 uncultured Methylococcaceae bacterium | reverse complement strand
GGAACATCGTCCGGCAGGGGTTCATCCTCGGCATCATCGGCCTGCCGCCGAACCTGTTCTACGGCACCGGCATCCCGGCCTGCGTGCTGGTGCTGGACAAGGAAGGCGCGGTCGGGCGCAAGGGCCTGTTCATGCTCGATGCCAGCAAGGGCTACCGGAAGGACGGCAACAAGAACCGGCTGCGGGCGCAGGACATCCACAAGATCGTCGACACCTTCAACCGGCAACTGGAGATCCCGAAATACTCGCGGTTGGTGCCGCTGGCCGATATCGAGGCCAACGACTACAACCTGAACCTGCCGCGTTACATCGACAGCAGCGAACCGGAAGACCTGCAGGACATCGAGGCGCATTTGAAGGGCGGCATCCCGAACCGCGACCTCGATGGCCTCGCCGCCTACTGGGACGTGATGCCGTCGCTGCGAGCCGAGTTGTTCTCGCCTCTCCCGCCGGACAATGCGTCCGATATCGGCACCGCCCCCCGTGGGGGCAATTCACGAATTGCCCCGAATTCACGCATTGCTCCGAACGGCGCGATCGATCCAACCCAGATCAAGGCCGCGATCTTCGAGCATCCCGAATTCACCGCCTTCAAACAGCGCGTCGCGTCGCTGTTCGAGGACTGGAAAGCCACCCATGCGCCGCTGCTGTATGGGTTGCGGCAAGGCGACCGGCCCAAGGCGCTGCTCGACACCTTGTCGGAAGGTCTGCTCGAAGCCTTCCGTCCCGCGCCGCTGCTCGACCCCTATGACATCTACCAGCACCTGATGGATTATTGGGACGAGACGCTCTACGACGATGCCTGGATGATCGCGCTCGACGGCTGGCGCGCCATGACCAACGGTTCGACCGGCGCGGCCAAGCCGAACACCGACCTGATCCCGACCGCGCTGGTCGTCGCCCGGTACTTCCCCGATGAACAGGCCGCGATCGAGCAATTGGAAACCGACCGCGACGCGATCAGCCAGCAACTGGAGGAACTGGCCGAGGAGCACGGCGGCGAGGACGGGTTGCTGGAGGAGGCGAAGAACGACAAGGGCAAGCTGACCGCGAAGAGCGTCAAGGACCGGCTCCGGGACATCAGGGCCGATCCCGATACCACTGAGGAACGCGCCGTGCTGGAACGGTACCTGGCACTGGCCGATCAGGAGTCCGCGGCAAGCAAGCTGGTCAAGGATGCGCAGAAAGCGCTCGATGCCAAGGTCGCCAAACGTTATGCGACGCTGTCCGAAGCCGAGATCAAAACGCTGGTCGTCGACGACAAATGGCTCGCGACGCTGGAGGCCGCGGTGCACGGCGAGATCGACCGCGTCAGCCAGGCGCTGACCGGACGTATCAAACAACTGGCCGAGCGCTATGCGAGCCCGCTGCCGCAACTGGCCGACGAGGTCAAAATTTGATCCGCCCGCGTCGAGGAGCATCTGAAAAAGATGGGGTTCGCGTGGTGACTGATGCCGAACCCAGGCATCGCCGGCACAGCATCCGGCTCCCGCTGCACGACTACTCCCTACCCGGCGCCTACTTCGTGACGATCTGCGCGCAAGACAGGCTTTGCCTGTTCGGCGAAATCCTCGCCGACAGCCTGCAACACAGTGCGGCCGGTCAGATTGTCCATAAGGCCTGGACGGCGATTCCATCGGCCTCTGCAGGCGTAAGCACCGGCCCCTTCGTCGTCATGCCCAACCACCTCCACGGCATCATCGAAATCACCGGCACCCCCGTAGGGGCAATTCACGAATTGCCCCGTCGCGAATTGCCCCACGGAGAAGGCGCGGCATCACGCACCCAACGCCGCAACATGCTGCTGCCGAAGATCATCGGGCGGTTCAAGATGCAGACCGCGAAGGCAATCAACCAATTCCGCGAGACCCCACGCCTCCCCGTCTGGCAACGGAATTATTACGAACACGTCATCCGGGACGAGGCCGATTACGTTCGCATCGCGGAGTACATCGCCGACAACCCGCGCCGCTGGAACGAAGACGCGCTCCATCCTGACAATTGGGATACCGGCGGCGTTTCGCCACGATCAACCGAATCCGGTAGGGGCAATTCATGAATTGCCCCTACGATGACCACACCGAAACAGAAGCGCCGCAAGCTATGAACGGCGTGCCGAAGGGTTACAAACACACCGAGGCGGGGGTGATTCCTTCGCGTCGGACGTACCGCCAAACCGAACATGCGGTTGCCCATGCGGCCCGCGAAACGCGGCACCGAACGCCCGAATGGCAACGCACGAACCCCAACCACACCACCCCGCCTCCGCGTAGGGGCAATTCATGAATTGCCCCTACGATGACCGTAACGAACCCGAATCGCCACAAGCCATGAATGTCGTACCGAAGGGATACAAACAGACCGAGGTCGGGGTGGTTCCGGAGGATTGGGAAGCCGACGAAATCGGAAGTCTTGAGCCTTTCGTGACCAGTGGCTCACGAGGTTGGGCCAAGTATTACTCAAAGTCCGGGCCAGCCTTTATCCGGATTACGAACCTGTCGAGAGCTTCAATCTACATTGATCTTTCGGACCTCAAGTTTGTAACGATTCCACAGGATGATTCGGAAGGCCTGCGAACTGCATTGCAGGATGGTGACCTTCTTCTCTCAATCACAGCGGACATCGGGATCATCGGCTTCGTCGATTCGAGCGTTCCAAAGCCCGCATATATCAACCAGCATATCGCCCTGGTGAGGCTTGGCCCCGATAAGGTCAACACAAAATATCTGGGCTACTTCCTCGCATCCGAAAGCTCGCAGCGGCACTTCCGCGCAATTACTGACCAGGGCGCCAAAGCTGGAATGGGTTTGGCCGGTGTTAGGGCCATCAGAGCGGCTTTTCCCCCGGTCCCCGAACAAAACGCCATCGCCACCGCCCTCTCCGACGTCGACGCCCTGATCGCCAAGCTCGACCAACTCATCGCCAAGGAGCGCGACCTCAAGCAGGCCGCCATGCAGGAACTGCTGACCGGTCGGCGGCGGCTGCCGGGGTTCAGCGGGGAGTGGGAGTTGAAAGCGCTTGGGGACTGCTTATCGGCTCGACCGACCTATGGGATAAATGCACCCGCGGTACCCTTCTCGGATTCGTTGCCGACATACATCCGAATAACGGATATAGACGAAGCCGGGCGGTTCTGTCCGCAGCCACCCGTATCGGTAAATTCCGCCTTTTCTGGGAAATACATTTTGGGAGAAGGTGACGTCGTGTTTGCCCGAACCGGGGCGAGTGTAGGAAAGTCGTATCGATTCAGATCGGAAGATGGTCGTTTGGTATTTGCTGGATTCTTGATCCGAGTGCAACCTGACCGAAGTATCTTGTTGTCTGAGTTTCTCGCCGCTTACGCGCTGACTGCGATGTACTGGAATTGGGTGCGAATCATGTCAATGCGTAGTGGACAACCTGGGATCAACGGAAATGAGTACGCCGAGCTACCCCTCAGCGTCCCTTCACTACCCGAACAAGCTGCCATCGCCACCGTCCTGTCCGACATGGACGCCGAGATCGCCGCGCTCGAAGCCCGGCGCGACAAGACCAAGTTGCTGAAGCAGGGCATGATGCAGGAACTCCTGACCGGGCGGATTCGGCTGGTATAGCCCCGCAAGACCAGACGGACCTCTTCCCTACAAGAATCGGATGAACGCGAGGACTAACCCGCTACCGCAAAACGTCGATCAGGCCGCACACCGCTTCACTGCGGCCGTCGCTCGAGAATTCGACATGGCCGATGCGCTCGTCTTCGGCAGCCAGGCACGCGGCGAGGGACGACCGGACAGCGACGTCGATATTGCCGTGCTGCTGCACGGAAGCCCCGGTCGTCGGATCGACGCCGCGCTGCGGATGGCCTCGATCGCGTTCGATGTGCTGCTGGAGACCGGCATCGTGATCGAGCCGCTGCCGCTTTGGGAAGACGAGTGGATCCATCCCGAGCGATTCGCCAATCCGGCGTTGTTGAAGCGGATTCGGCGCGAAGGGATCGTACTGAGCAGGCCGCGACGCCGGGACATTGCCACAGAGAAAGTTCATTGGCCGCGGTCAGCCGACATGGGGTCCCGGTCCTTCATTGCACAAGGCGTGTGGTGCCCCTTATAGAAAGCAAGCGCAGCCACACCATGCCAAGACACTGTTTAATAAGTCCGCCTGTCGCCCGTTTTCCAGATGGCAGGGCGGCTCGTTTCGAGGAATGCGACTTGCCGTCCGGCGATTGGACTCATGCCAGCCGATCGCGTTCGAGTGAGCGAGATGACGCAGCGGCCGGCCCGGCGCTGTGGCACAGGCCAGCAGCGCCACTCACACTCCTGGAACTAAAACAGGGCCCGCCCTTATTTTACTTATCAAGGAAAAAGTAAAATAATGACCCGACTTGTTTTACGCCAAGCCAAGGAACCCTTCCGGTGAGAAATTTCCAGGCCGGTCACCTCGTCAGCCAGGGCACCTACCGAAGCTTCCA
>CAZXXC010000096.1:0-16550 GCA_964644665.1 uncultured Methylococcaceae bacterium | reverse complement strand
CCGGCCGCAGAGCACATCGACGTCACCGAGGATGGACGTCTCTCCGGGTTGTTCTGAGGAGAATCCATCGGCAAGGCGCTTGGGCGAATCTTGTCCGACGCGACATTGGAGGCATCGACGATGAATGAAAGCGTCTACGACTTTCGGATCAAGTCGCTGACCGGAAACGAGTTGGCGATGAACGACTTTCGCGGCCGAGTATTGCTGCTGGTCAACACCGCGAGTCGATGCGGCTTCACACCGCAGTACGCCGGCCTCGAACGGTTGCATCGCGAGTACGGCCCGCGCGGACTGACGGTGCTGGGTTTCCCGTGCAATCAGTTCGGTCATCAGGAACCTGGCGATGAGGAGGAAATCACGCGTTTTTGCCAAACCCATTATGACGTGACGTTTCCACTGTCGGAAAAGATACAGGTGAACGGCGACCAGGCTCACCCGCTATTCCGTTACCTCAAACATGCCGCCCCCGGCGTACTGGGCACCGAAAGCATCAAGTGGAACTTCACCAAGTTTCTGGTCGACCGACACGGGCGCGTATTGGCCCGCTACGCACCCAGTGACCCGCCGGAGGCGCTGCGCAGCGAAATCGAGCGTCTGCTGGCCGTGGCACAAGCCGATTCGTAGGGCCGATCAGGCCGTTTCCAACGGCCACCGCGCCATCCGAAACAGGGCCCCTCCCGGCCGCGGTCCGTCGGCGATCCGAAGTCCGCTGGGATTCGATCGATCACTGCAGCAGAATGCGCCATCTGCCGCCCATAATTGAGGAATGGCGACCGCCGGTCGGTTACCCGCCGCGAGTGCCGGGAAAGTCGAAAGACTCGGGATGAAGGTATTCCCGGATTTCGATTTGGGCCGTTTACCGGTATGGTTGCACGCGGAAGATTTTGTTCGGCTCGGGCTCGAGAAACTATGAACGTGCTGATCGCTGACGACGATGTCATCACTCGAACGATGCTGAGGACGATGTTGCTCAGGAGGGGTCATCAAGTGGTCGAGATGGAAGACGGGCAGAGCGCCTGGGAATTCCTGTGCGCCACCCGCCTAAGCGCCAGAGTTGAGCCCGTTCAATTCGTCATCTCGGATTGGATGATGCCCGGCATGGATGGACCGAGCCTGATCTCGCACATCCGGCGCGCCGATTTCCCGCACTATACGTACATCGTCATGCTGACCGCTCGAAGCGCGATCGAAGACACCATCGCCGGGCTTGAATCCGGCGCCGATGATTACCTGACGAAGCCGTTCGATCTGAATGAATTCCGCGCCCGCGTCGCGATCGGTGAGCGCATCCTCAGTCTGGAGAGCCGTCTGCGGGCGGCGAACAACAAGCTGGAAGAAATGGCGACGCATGACAGTCTCACCGGGCTTCTGAACCGGCGCGCACTGTACGACCGGGCCTGTCGAGAATTGGCGCGCGCTCAACGCGAGCGCCTCTCCTTGAGCGTGATCATGATCGATCTGGATCATTTCAAGGAGATCAACGACCGCTACGGCCACCTGGCCGGCGACCAGGCGCTTCTCCTGGCAACCGGAATCCTGCAGCGCGGATTGCGCGAATACGACTTGCTGGGGCGCTGGGGAGGAGAGGAGTTCCTGATGGTCCTGCCCGGAACGGATGATCCGGAGTCGCTGGCCGTCGCGGAACGCCTACGGGACGAAATCAGTCTGTCGCCGCTGCAGCTCGCCGACGGGCGACGAGTGACCTTCCGCGCCAGCTTCGGCGTCGCCAGCCTGTACCACGGGTCCGAGGAGATCAGCTTCGACGTGTTGGTAAACGATGCGGACCTGGCTTTATATCAGGCGAAGCGCCAGGGACGCAATCAGGTACTGCGCTACTCGGCCGACCTGCTGGCTCACATCGCATGAACGCCCATGCAGCCTCCCCGCAAACCGTCTCGACATTGGCGCGGCCAACGATCCTGATCGTCGACGACATGCCGGAAAACCTGACGATACTCGCCGCGCTACTGCAGCCCTGCTACCGAATCCGGGCAGCGAACTCCGGCCCCCGCGCGCTGAGCGCTGCGACTTCCTCGCCTCGCCCTGACCTGATCCTGCTGGATGTGATGATGCCGGACATCGACGGCTACGAGGTACTCCGAGAATTGCGCGAAAACCCGACGACGTCGGACATACCGGTGATTTTCGTGACGGCCATGGACAGCTCCGAAGACGAGGAACGCGGGCTGAATCTCGGCGCCGTTGACTACATCACCAAGCCGATTCGACCGGCGATCATGCTGTCGCGGGTACGGACCCAACTCGAGCTGAAACGAGCCCGCGATTGGCTCAGGGATCAGAACGGCTTACTGGAGGCCGAAGTGTCGCGCCGGATGTGGGAGAACCAGTTGATCCAGGATGTCGCCATCCGCGCGCTCGCCAATCTGGCGGAAACTCGCGACAACGAAACCGGCAAGCACATTCGCCGCACTCAGGCCTATGTCGAGGTGTTGGCCCGGCGCCTCGCGACGCATCCGCGCTTCTCGCATTACCTGAGTCCCCGCCAAATTGCGGTGATCACAAAGGCCGCGCCGCTGCACGACATCGGCAAGGTCGGCATTCCGGACCACATCCTGCGCAAGGATACTGCGCTGACCGCGGAAGAATATAAGCTGATGCAATCGCACAGCATCCTCGGCAGCGACGCGATCGAGAACGCCATGCGCGGCGCGCTGACCGAGGAGGAGTATCAGGCGATGCAGATTCACTGCGAACTGGGTTTTCGCGCGCTGGACTCCGCGATGCTGGATCTCGAGGAAGGGCCACTCGCATTCCTGACAGCGGCCAGGGAAATTGCGCGCTGGCATCACGAGAAATGGGATGGGACCGGCTACCCCGACGGGCTGGCGGGACAGGACATTCCGATCCCGGCACGGCTGATGGCCCTGGCCGATATCTTCGATGCGCTGACGCGGAGGCGGGTGTACAAAGATTCACTATCGATCGGGGAGGCCACCGAAATCATTCTGCAAAGCCGGGGAACGCATCTCGATCCGGACGTGGTCGATGCATTCATTGCCGAACATGATGAGTTCGTGGCCATTGCGAAACGATACGCCGACTCCGAACTCCGCCCACCCGATCCGCGCGTACGGCCGGAAGCCGTCCAGGGGTCGCATCCGACGGTCAGCCCGGCGGCACCTTCGGACTGAACTGCCGACGGACCAACTGCACTAGCCAATCGAACAGCACGATCAGTTGATCCATCATCCGCTTCAATGTGACCTCGAGGATCTTCCCCGCATCTTTCCAGGTGATGCCGTTGAAGTAACCGCGAGCCGCACGCATCGCATACGGCGCGCCGAACATGCCGATCAACAGACCGATGATCATGCTGCCGGACAGCAAACCGCCCCCGGCAGATTCCCCTTCGGCCGACGGCGCAGCCGCCGGAGCCGGAGACGGTGCCGCCGGCAGCGCGGCCGGAGCCGTGCCCGGCGGACCATAGTGATCCGGAATGACCGGGTCGGTCACTCCCGGTATGCTCGGGAACGAGGGGCCGCCCTTGCCGACGATCAACTGGGCCTTCATCCCCTTCTCCATGTGCTGGGCGATGTCACAGTGGACCAGATAGGTCTTGTCCTCGTTGGGCAGGATCAAGGTTCCGCTGATCTTCGCCGGACCGGTGACCTCCAGATGGAACATTCCTTTGTCATACATGTACTTGGGCAGGCCATGCATCATCCATTGATGGCGGATGTGATCCTCGTTGATGAAGTGAACCGTCAGCCGGGTACACGGTTTGAAGCGGAACTCCTGTTGATCGAACGCGAACATGGTGCCCGGAAAGTTCTTCGCATACTTGTGCCCGGCGCGAACGGTGATTTCCTTCTCCTCCGAAATCCTGCTGCAACCGCCCGGCAACTTGTCCTTGTTCTGGCCCATCACCATCCCACCGTCCATGTCCATCAGGTGGCCGTCGCCGTGATCCATCAACAGCGTATGCTCGACGATTTCCGGGTCCCGGGCCGCCTCCGCCGACGGCGCCATCAAAGCCAGTATCAGCACGCCGCGTGCCACTTGCATTAGGGTATTCATGAGTGCGTCGACTTACTTCTTGGTCCTGATCTGAGACAGCAACTGCTCGGTGATCGCGATCACCCGCTCGCGGTAGAGGTACAGAAGGTACCCGATCGCACCCAGCATGATTCCGAAGAACAGATTGCCGAGTGCCCCGCCGCCCGATGAAGGCGCTGGCGCCGGAACTGCGGCCGGAGTCACAACCGTTGAGTTAGCGGTCGTCATCTCGCTGCCCGCTGGAAGGGCCAAGCTGCCCCAATCGTCCGCCCAGTCCTGCCACACCGGGATCTTGCGTTCCCAGAACTGCTTCGTGAAATAAGGCTTGAGGTCCATCCCGTGAGTCTTCGGGATGCCTCGTTCGTCCAGGAACGACTTGTAGACGATCAGGCTGATGCTGCCGCCCTCACCCGCTCCATCGGTGGTGAAGGCCTTCTCGACGTGGTCATGGAACATCCAGATGCCCGGACCGAAGCTGTGGAGACCGTCGTTCGTGGTATTCAATTCCAGATCCAGCCGCTGGGCCGGCGCCATCATGTAGACGTCCCGAGTGACCCGGGCTTCCGGTCGCTGTGCGACTCCGTCATAGTGGGTTTCGGTCGCCTTGTGGCCATGCGTATGGAGTCCCAAGGTCTCGGTGTGCCCGTTCAACACTCTGAGCTTGACCTTTTGATCCGGCTCCACGACGATCAAGGACTCCCGCAAGGTGTATGGGAAAGCCCGACCGTTCAGGATGTAGTAATCGTCGGTCGCATCGGTAATGTCGTACTCCTGATTGACCGCCCGCGCGATCAACCGCGGATCGTTGTACGACTGCGTCATCTGATGCAATTCCTTGTCGATCGACTGGTAATGGAGATCGTACTCCTGCTTGTACTGCTCCAGCACCGCGACCGAAGGATGGCGGACCTGGCCGGCACCGACGTTCAAGGTTTGCACCCAGTTGTTCGGACGATTCTCTTCGACCACCAGGATGCCTCCCAGCCCCATCGGGATATGGGTGTGGGGCTGCACATGGCAGTGGTAATACATGGTGCCCGGCTGGCGCGGCTTGATCACGTAGGTCTTGCTCTGACCCGGCATTACATCCATCTGGCTGGTCTGGCCGACGCCGTCGTTACCTTCGCCGCCGTGATCCATGAACGGGTGATCGACGCCGTGCAGATGGATGGAATGCGGGAAATAGTGGGTGTTCTCCAACACGATCCAGACGACATCTCCCTGCTCCACCCGAATTACCGGCGAAGGCGGCCGCAGGTACGGATTAGCCTCGACGCTGGCGAAACTGCGCGTCGACATGTCCCGCGTCTTCGGTGCGAACACCCAGAACGCCGGCTGGATGCCCGGTGCGATGCTGAACTGGGGTACGACACCGGCAAAGTCCGGCGAGTGGCCGTTGACCTCCATCACTTCCAGTTTGATCGTCACCTGGTCGGGGTCCCCGTCGCCGTCCATGTCCTTGCCCAAGGTCACCGCGTCGGCAGCCAGTTGGGTGTCCATCAAGGTCTGCATCGAGATGTTGTTGGTACCCTTGACGAAAGCGGCGATGTCAGCAGGGTTGTCCGGATCGCAGACCCGCGACTCCTGAATCGCCACGCCTTCCAGAACCTGTGCATCGCGCCATTCGGCCGGAACGCCGCTGTTGCAGAAGGGTTCGGCTTCGCCGAGCTCCACCTTGACACTCGGCGGCGGTGAATTGAGTGCGTACACGGGCGAAGCACCCAGACAAATCAGAGAACCTAACGAGCAGGCGATGGCACGCATGTACATGTTGCTGAGGACCACGATGCAGGTTGAGCGAACGGGCAGCCGGCAGGGAAATCGTCCGGCGACTCATTGGTCGCCGGACGCGCAGCTAAAGTTCCGTCAGGCGGACTTCTTCTTCAACACGCGATCGACCGCTGCCTGGAAGGCGGGATTGGAAAGGTAGAAAATGTAACCCAATGCGAACAACACCACGGCGATCACCAGATAGGTCGTTCCAGACAGTCCGCTCTGGGACGTCCCGACCGTGAACGGCACATGCGCGTCGACCTTCTGGCCTTCGTTCACCAGCGTCACGTGCGCCAAGTACTTGCCCGGGATCTTGAAATCGATCTGGGTATTGTAGGTTCCGGTCGGGTTCGTGGTCGGCTCTTGATAGAAAATGCGCGTACCCTCGGGCTCCTTGGTGATCTCGAACTCCACCGTCATGTTGCGCAGCGCTTTGCCTTCATAGTCGAACACGATCACGGAGTTTCCGAGTTCCGGAATGTCGTTACAGAACTCGGTCGTACCGGTCAATTGCGGCTGGTAGGCGGTGAAGTGGACCAGGTGCGGCCCGACTTCGATCCGGCAGGTATCGGCTTCGACGCTGGCGCCGCCGTGCGCCCAGACGGCAGAAGCCGGTAACACCAATGCGGCGATGAGACCGAGGATCCGCATTCCGCCGGTGATGAATCGATGAGTACGCATGATTGTTCCCTCGCTTGCTTCAGATGGTTGTTTTGGCTCTCTTTTTGAAGTCTTTGGGAGAGTCGTGTTTTGTTAGGTGCTCGCCGGCGCCCGACTACGGACACCCCTCAATCTGCGACCAGAATGAAGATGTTCGAATATACCCCAGCGAACGCGCCACGGTCAAAAGTTCACATGAAGGTCGCGGCGGCCGCCGGTCGGACCATGCCGCCGCATCGATGAAAACGACACGTAGACCGAGGGTATGACAAATATCGTGAGAAAGGTTCCAACCGTCATGCCACCGACGATGACCCAACCGATCTGCTGACGACTTTCGGCGCCAGCGCCGGTAGCCAACGCCAGAGGCAGCGCGCCGAGAATCATCGTCAGCGAGGTCATCACGATGGGCCGCAAGCGCAACACCGAGGCACGCAAAGCGGCCTCGCCCGGTCCGAAGCCAGAGCATTGCAATTGATTGGCAAACTCCACGATCAGGATGCCGTTCTTGGTGATCAGACCCACCAGCATCACCAACCCGATCTGGCTGTAGACATTCAGGGTCCCGCCGCTCAGGTGCAGCGCCAGCAAGGCTCCGAGCACGGCGAGAGGCACGCTCAGCATGATGATCAGCGGATCGAGAAAGCTCTCGAACTGCGCCGACAGGAACAGATAGATGAAGACCAACGCGAACAGAAACGTCAACAGCAGCGTTCGGCTGGATTCCTGGAACTCGCGCGACTGGCCATCGAGATCGGTCTTGAACGCAGCGGGCAGCAGATCTTCTGCGATCCGCTGCATTTCCACGAGCGCCTGACCCAGCGCGTAGCCCGGCGCCAGATTCGCCGCCACCGTCGCGGCGCGCAGCCGGTTGAAATGATTCAGCTCCCTGGCCGACGCGCGTTCCTGCAAATCCACCACGTTGGCCAACTGCACCAGGCCGCCACGTTCACTGCGGAGATACAGTGACATCACATCCCGCGGCGTGCTGCGTTCACTGTCCGCCAGCCGGACGATGACGTCATACTGCTCACCATCGCGTTTGAATCGAGTGATCTGGCGTCCGCCGAGCAGGGTCTGCAACGTGCGCCCGATGTCATCCACGTCGACCCCCACATCCGCCGCTTTCTCCCGGTTGACCGCCACGGTCAACTGGGGCTTGTCCAACCTGAGGTCGCTATCCACATTGACGATTCCGGGAACCGCCGACGCCTGCTCCATGAACCGGGCGACCATCCGATCCAGCTCGTCGTAGTTGGGCCCCTGAATCACGAATTGGATCGGCGCCTTACGGAAGTTCTGTCCGAGCGACGGCGGATTGATCGGGAATGCCAATACGCCCGGCAGTTGCTGCAATTTCGGCAGCAGTTCGGCAGCGATCTCCTGTTGGCTCCGGGACCGCTGCTCCCAGGGCAGCAGACGCAGAAACGCCAGCGCGCTATTCACCGGGTTGGGCCGATCCAGGCCTGGAGCGACGACCATGAAGTAGCTTCCGACCTCCGGGATCTCGGCCAGAAATTTCTCGATCTCCGCAGCATAGCGGTCGGTATAGTCGAGTGACGAACCTTCGGGCGCGGAAACCACCGTCATCACGTTACCGCGGTCCTCGATCGGCGAAAGTTCCGAATTCAGCCCGATGAACAGCCGATAGGCGGCGATCGCCATCAGCACCATCAGCACCATCACCCAACGTCGCCACCGGAGCACCCGCGCCAGCACGGCGCCGAACACCACCGGCAGACGCTCTCCGGACGTGCCGGTACTTACGCCACCGGAGAGCGTGCCGGTACCATGGAGCAGTCGAGAACACATCATCGGCGTCAGTGTCAGCGCAACGAAGCCGGACACCAGCACTGCGCAGGAAACCGCCAGCGCGAACTCGGAGAACAGGCGCCCGGTATTCCCGCTCATGAATGCCAGCGGCGTGAACACCGCTGCCAAGGTCAGCGTCATGGCGATCACCGCAAAAGCGATCTCGCGACTGCCTTCGAATGCGGCTTCACGCGGCGCCATGCCCTGCTCGATCCGACGATGGATGTTTTCCATCATCACGATTGCATCGTCCACCACCAGCCCAATCGCCAGCACCAGCGCAAGCAGCGTCAGAATGTTGACCGAAAAACCGAACAGATACAGGAAAATGAATGAGCCGATCAGCGACACCGGGATCGTCACGAACGGAATCAGCAACGCTCGCGCCGAACGCAGGAACAGGAACGTGATCGCGAGCACCAGCCCGAGCGCTTCCAGCAACGTCTCGTAAACGGCTCGAATCGATTCCTCGATGAACAGGGAGGTATCGAACGAGATCGACAACCGCATCCCTGCCGGGAGTGATTCGTTCAGCTTCGGCAGTTCCTCCTTGATCGCCCGGGCGACCTCCAGCGTATTGGCGGTCGCCTGCTTGACCACCCCTATACCAACGGCAGGATTGCCGTTCACCCGGACGATATTCCGCTCGTCTTCCGCACCGATCTCGGCACGTCCGAACTCGGAAAGCCGGATCGGATAGCCATTCACTTCCCGGATGATCAAGGCGTTGAACTGCTCCGGGCTGCGCAGGTCCGTCTCACTGAGCACGGTGAGTTCCCGATTCAGGCTTTCGATCCGCCCGCCGGGAAGCTCCAGATTGCGCTTCGACAATGCGGCCTCGACATCCCCGACCGTCACACCGTAAGCCGCCATCCGGTCCCGATCCAGCCAAATGCGCATCGCATAACGGCGCTCTCCACCGATGATGACACTCGATACACCGGGAAGCGTCTGCAGCCGGTCCCGCACATACCGGTGGGCGACATCGCTGATCTGCAGTGCGTCGTGACGATCACTGATGAAAGCCAGCCACAGGATCGGCTGGGCGTCGGCTTCGACCTTGCTGATCACGGGTTCGTCGATTTCCTCCGGCAGCCTGGCCCGGACACGCGATACCCGATCGCGGACATCCGCGGCGGCCGAGTCGGGGTCGCGAGACAGCGCGAACTCTACCGAAATGCGACTGACTTCCTCCCGGCTGAGCGACTTCATGGTCCTGATCCCTTCGATGCCGGACAGGGAATCCTCCAGCGGCCGGGTGACCTGGCTTTCCATCACTTCGGCGCTGGCGCCTTTGTAGACCGTCATGATCGAGACGATCGGCGCGTCGATGTCGGGATACTCCCGTACCGGCAGCCGTTCGAGACACATCAGTCCCAGCAGCGCCAGCACCAGGCTGGCCACCATGGCCAGTACCGGACGGCGGATCGAGAGGTCCGACAACAGCATGGGACGGCCTGAGTCAGGTTCTGATCGTCAACAAGGCAAAGTCATCCGATAAAGCCGGGGAGCGTGGAAGAAGGCGCGAAACGGGCCGATCAATGCTCGGTTTGTTCCGGTTCGATCACATCGACCGGCGCGCCGTCGCGCAGCCGGCTTTGCCCCTCCGTCACCACGATATTCCCCGAAACCAGCCCGGCCACCACCTCGACACTGCCCTTGCGCCGCAGGCCGGTGGTCACCGTCGTGAGCGTTGCCGTGCTGCCGGACACTCGATAGACGAACGCTTCGCTGCCCTTCAGCAGCAGCGCTTCTTCCGGAACGAACAGGGCTTCCCGCAGTCCCTTCAAGCCCAGGCGTATCTTCGCGAACATTCCTGGCCGCAGCATCAGGCCGTCGTTGGGCAGACGGGCCCGGACTTTCAAAGTGCGCGTCGCATCATCGAGCCTCGGATCGATGGCGTACACGTCGCCGCCGAACGACTTGTCCGGATAGGCGTCGACGGTCGCCGCGATCGGCAAGCCGACCCGGACGAACGCCGCGTATTTCTCCGGCAACTTGAAATCCAGCTTGATCGGGTTCAACGCTTCGATGTTCACCAGGGGCTGTCCTTCGGTCACGTAATCGCCGATCGCCACCTGCCGAAACCCGAGCACACCGCCGAACGGGGCACGAATCGCCATCTTCTCCAGGCGGACGCGCTCCCTCTCGACGCTCGCATTGGAATACTTCAGCTTGGCCAACACCTCGTCATACTGCTGAGCGCTCGCCAGATTCTTCTGACGCATTTCCCTGACGCGCTCGAAATTCTGCCGATCGAGCATCTGCTGGGCCTCCGTTTGCTCCAGCATCGCCCGATGCTCTGCGGCATTCAGTTCGAACAACAGGTCACCGGCGCGAACTTTGGCACCCTCGGCGAACCGAATCGCTGCGATCCGCCCGGCGGTCTCGGGCCGCACCACGACCGACTCGTCCGCCAACAGCGTACCGACTGCCGTCAGATCTTCGTCGATCGTTTCCCGCCAGACACGAGCCACCTTGACCGCCGTCAATGTTGCCTTCTCCGACCGACTCGCGACCGGCTGCGGCTGCGTTCCCGGCTGCACCAGCCGCCACGCGGCCAGACCGATCGACAGCGCGGTCAGCAGCATCAACGCCAGGACCGTGGTTCGACTCATGCGGAGCAGTCAGGTCGATCCAGGGGGAACGGAAATGAGGCGGTCCAGCCGTGACGGCGCGGACCGGCCGGGCAAGCGCGACGGGATCCGGTCAAGCGCTCAGGAGCGTCCGCAGTTTTCCGGCGTGATCCAGCGCCGCCAGGTCGTCGAAGCCACCGACATGGGTCTCCCCGATAAAGATTTGCGGCACCGTCCGGCGCCGCGTCCGGGCGACCATTTCCGCGAGACGTTCGGGCTGCTCATCGACCCGAATCTTTTCGATCGCGACGACGCCGCGCTCGGCCAACAGGCGCTCGGCCATCCGGCAGTACGGGCAAAGTGCAGCGGTGTACATCACAACCTTGGGCATGACGGTTCAGCATCACGAAGACGGGGATTCAGTCTAACACGGCATGCAGCGGGTCCATTCCCGCCATCGGGAACCTTCGCCCCCGCACCGACAAGTGCCCGAAACAGGACGGGCGCCGCAAGGCGCCCGTCTCGACCGACCGAACTTGGCCGGTGCTAAAAGTTGTAACCGCGTTCGTTGTGCTCGGAGATGTCCAGACCGACCGTCTCCGCCTCTTGCGAAACCCGTAGGCCGCCGAGCAGGATATCCAGTATTTTCAGGATCACGAAACTGACGACGGCGGTGTAGATCACCGTGACCATGACACCCTTGAACTGCACGACGAGTTGCGAACCGATGGTCATACCTTCCGCCAGTCCTTTGCCACCCAACTCGCTGGCTGCACAAAGGCCGGTCAGGATCGCGCCGATGATGCCGCCCACTGCGTGTACACCAAAGACATCCAGTGAATCGTCGTAGCCGAATTTTCGCTTCAGCTTGGTGGAGGCCAGAAAGCAGGCCAGTCCGGCCGCGAAGCCGATCAGCAACGCGCCCATCGGTCCGGCCGTACCGGATGCCGGGGTGATGGCGACCAGGCCGGCGACCGCGCCGGAGGCGATGCCGAGAACACTGGGTTTGTCGTGCGTGATCCACTCCGCGAACATCCAGGTCAGAGCCGCGGCCGCCGTGGCAATCTGCGTCACCGCCATCGCCATACCGGCATTGCCGTCCGCGGCGGCCGCGCTTCCGGCATTGAAGCCGAACCAACCGACCCACAGCATCGAGGCGCCGACCACGGTAAACGCGAGATTGTGGGGCGGCATCGGCGTCTCCGGATAGCCACGCCGCTTACCCAGCGTCAGCGCGGCAACGAAGCCGGCGATACCCGCATTGATGTGCACGACGGTCCCGCCGGCAAAATCCAGGACTCCCCAGTCCCACATCAGCGCGCCGTCACCGCTCCAGACCATGTGCGCAATCGGCGCATAGACGATCGTGAACCAGATTCCCATGAACAACAGCAACGCCGAGAACTTCATCCGTTCGGCGAACGCACCGACGATCAAGGCCGGCGTGATGATCGCAAACGTCATCTGAAAGGTCATGAAGACCGTCTCGGGGATGGTCATCGTCAAACTGTCGCGCGATACGGAACTCAAAAAGGCCTTCGACAAACCTCCGACGAATGAACTGAAGTTGGTCACCCCTTTTTCCATTCCGGTGGTATCGAAAGCCAGGCTGTAACCGTAGAGCATCCACAGCACCGTGATCATCGACGTAATCGCGAAGCACTGCATCAGCACCGACAGCACATTTTTGGTCCTGACCATGCCGGCATAGAACAACGCCAATCCGGGAATCGTCATGAACAACACCAACGCGGTGGACGTCAACATCCATGCGGTATCGCCCGAATTCAATGTCGGCGCCTCTTCGGCAGCGGCGGCCGGCGCCGTCTCGGTCTCGATGATCTCGACGACTTCGGCCGCGCGGATCACCTCCTCCGCCATCAAACCACTGGTGAAACCCAGTGCAATCAGCAACGCTGCTAACGTGAACAGTTGTCTCATCGGTCGCTCCTACAGGGCTTCTGCGCCGGTTTCGCCGGTACGGATTCGAATGACGGTGGGCAGATCGAAGACGAAGATCTTGCCGTCGCCGATCTTGCCGGTATTCGCGGTACGACGGATGGCCTCCAACACCACATCCAATTGCTCGTCAGCCACCGCGACCTCCAGTTTCACCTTGGGCAGAAAATCCACCACGTACTCGGCCCCTCGGTACAATTCGGTGTGGCCCTTTTGCCGCCCGAAGCCCTTGACCTCAGTCACTGTGATGCCGGACACGCCAACCTCCGACAGAGCTTCGCGCACGTCATCGAGCTTGAACGGCTTTAGAATCGCTGTCACAAATTTCATGAAAAATTCTCCTTGCAAAACATCAGCATGGTAGCCCCACCCCCGTTGATTGGCCCCCTGCGGCAGGACGACCGCAACTTTCGGCTAACCCGAGCTTCAGGGAAGCAGGAGGCGTGCCATGGATCGACGAAGGACGCCCACGGCCATCGTCATGCCTGGAGCGCGTGCGTTCGGGAGTCCGATCGCACCAATTCGGAACTGCCACCACGATGCGCACCAAAATGGCGCATTCCATCCATCAATTTCGAGTGGACGGTAGCGCGGTGGGTCCTTTATCCTTTTGCATCATGTTTGATCCCCATACCCTCGAAGACCTCTCGAAGCGCCTGGCCGAAACGGTACCGGCCGGGCTCCAGCATCTCCGTGACGACCTGCAGAGGAGTTTCCACGCGATCCTTCAAAGCTCCTTGACCCGCATGAACCTGGTGAGCCGCGAAGAGTTCGACGTTCAGCGCGAGGTGCTCGCCGTTACGCGAACCAAGCTGGCGACCTTGGAGGCGCGCGTCGCCGAACTGGAAAAGCTGCTGTCGTCCGGCGGCTAGCGGCCCGACGAGGCACCGGCGCGCATGAATCTTGCCGTGGTCTATACGCGCGGCCGGCAAGGCATCCACGCGCCGCTGGTGACGGTCGAGGTCCATCTGGCCAACGGCCTGCCGAATTTCGCGATCGTCGGCCTGCCTGAAACCGCCGTCAGGGAAAGCAAGGACCGAGTCCGGGGAGCGTTGCAGAACTGCCGCTTCGAGTTCCCGTCCCGGCGTATCACCGTCAACATGGCGCCGGCGGACATCCCCAAGGAGGGCGGGCGTTTCGATCTCCCGATCGCACTCGGCATTCTGGCGGCATCCGGACAACTACGACGCGATGCGCTCGACGCCGTGGAGTGTGTCGGCGAACTGTCGCTCAGCGGCGAGTTGCGCCCGATCGCCGGCGTACTGCCGATCGCGATCGAAGCGCGGGGGGCATGCCGCGCACTGATCCTGCCTCTGGCCAACGCCGCCGAAGCAGCGCTGGTGGACGCCATCGAAATCCTTCCGGCCAAACATCTGCTCGAAGTCTGCTCTCATCTGAACGGCCAGCAGCCGATCGCGTTCGCCGCCCCGCCACGGCAGGAGATCATCCCGCCGCCCGGCGAAACGCCCGATTTCGCCGATGTCCATGGGCATTTTCATGCCAAGCGGGCAATGGAGATCGCGGCTGCCGGCCGCCACAATCTGCTGATGCTCGGCCCGCCCGGTACCGGGAAGTCCATGCTGGCCGCGCGGCTGCCCGGAATCCTGCCGGAACTGACCGAGCAGGAAGCACTGGAAACCGCCGCGATTGCATCGGTCAGCGACCATCCGCTGGTACCGGCGACCTGGCGCGTGCCGCCGTTCCGCGCCCCCCACCATACCGCCTCGGCGGTGGCCATGGTCGGCGGCGGCAGCAATCCCAAACCGGGCGAAATTTCGCTGGCGCACAACGGCGTGCTGTTTCTGGATGAATTGCCGGAATTCGATCGGCGAGTCCTGGAGGTGCTGCGCGAACCGCTCGAAACCGGCTCGATCACGATTTCCAGGGCCGCGCGACAGGTTGATTTTCCGGCCCGGTTTCAGTTGATCGCCGCGATGAATCCGTGCCCGTGCGGCTATCTCGGGGATGCATCGGGCCGCTGCCACTGCACCTCGGAGCAGATCCAGCGCTACCGGATGCGCATTTCGGGACCCCTGCTGGACCGGATCGACATGCATGTCGAGGTCCCCCGCATCACCCATGAACTGCTGCGGAGCGGCGGAGCCGGACCGGAAGAGCACAGCGCACCGATGCGGAACCGCGTCGCGGCGGCACGGCGGCTGGCGCTGCAACGAGCCGGGGTTCCCAATGCCGTGTTGGCGCCTCCGCAGATTCAGCGTCTCTGTCGTCTCGACCAGCAGGGACATCGACTGCTCGAACGCGCGATGGCACGGCTGGGCCTTTCCCATCGCGCCTACCACCGTATTCTCAAACTGGCCCGCACCATCGCCGATCTGGCCGATTGCGGGGAAATCGCCGCGGCTCATGTCGCCGAGGCGATCTCCTACCGTCGGCTCGATCGCCAGCCGGAGCGATGACGCCGTTGGCCTCACTGAACCCACAGCAGCAGGCCGCCGTTAGTCTGCTGGACCACCCTCTGCTGGTGATTGCCGGTGCCGGCAGCGGCAAGACCCGCGTGATCACGGAGAAGATCGCGCATCTGATCCGTCAGGGCCTGCAGGCCAGGCACATCGCCGCGGTCACGTTCACCAACAAGGCCGCGCGCGAGATGCGCACCCGGGTCGGCAGGATGCTGTTCGACAGTCAACTGCGCGGTCTCCGCATCTCCACCTTCCACGCGCTCGGCCTCGATATCGTGCGGCAGGAGCACGCGGCTCTCGGGATGAAGGCCAACATCTCGATCTTCGATGAGCAAGATCGCTCCGCGCTGATCGAGGACGTACTGTCGCACCAGCGCGAACGCATCGAGGCGGAGGAAAGTGCCCGGCACGCCGCGTGCATCAGTCGATGGAAGAACCTGTTCACGACGGCGGATCAGGCGATGGCCGCGGCGGTCACCGATGACCAGCGCACGGCCGCCTGGCTGTATGCCGAGTACGACCGCGTCATGAAATCCTACAACGCCGTCGACTTCGACGATTTGATCCTGCTTCCCGTAATGCTGTTCGCGGCGCAGCCGGAGATCCTCGATAAGTGGCGCAACCGCATCCGCTATCTGCTGGTCGACGAATACCAGGACACCAATGCCACCCAGTATCAACTGGTCAAGCAACTGGCTGGCACATTGGGCCGCTTCACGGTGGTCGGGGACGACGATCAATCCATCTACGCCTGGCGCGGAGCGCAGCCCGAGAACCTCGCCCAACTGCAACGCGACTACCCGCGATTGAAAGTCATCAAGCTGGAGCAGAACTACCGCTCCACCGGCAAGATCCTGAAGGCGGCGAATCACCTGATCGCCAACAACCCGCATGTGTTCGAAAAAAGGCTGTGGAGCGCGCTGGGACCCGGCGATGCGATCCGCGTGCTGCGACACGCCGACGAGATCGCCGAAGCCCGTCAGATCGCGTCCGACATCGTCCATCACAAATTTCGGCACGGCTCGGCGTTCCAGGATTACGCCATTCTGTACCGCGGCAACCACCAATCCCGTTTGTTCGAACGCGCACTTCGGGAATTCAGTGTGCCGTACTTCATCAGCGGCGGCATTTCGTTCTTCGGCTACTCGGAAATCAAGGACCTGCTCGCCTATCTGCGGCTGATCGTCAACCCTGCGGACGATGCCGCGTTCCTGAGGATCGTGAACGTACCGAAACGTGAAATCGGCCCCGCCACATTGGAGAAACTCGGCGCGTATGCCCAGCGCCGCCACATCAGCCTGTTCGACGCCTGCTTCGAGTTGGGGCTGGAGCA
>CAZXXC010000095.1:14746-16850 GCA_964644665.1 uncultured Methylococcaceae bacterium | reverse complement strand
AGATGGTTCACGAAGTAGGGATGGTTGGCGGCGGTGAACACCTTGGCCGGGCTGATGCGTTCCTCCGAGTAATGCACGCTCTTGGTGACATTGGTGGAGGAGTTCTGGTCCTTGATGTCGTAAGAGCCCCAATAGTAATAGCTGGACAGGCTCAGGAATTCCAGGATCGCAGCCTCCCGGTTCTGACTGTAGACCCGCGTCGCCAGATGATCGATCGGCAGGATCAGGTCGTCGATCCCCAGCTTTTTCTGCATCTCCTTCGCGGCCAGGTAGGCCTCCTGCACCTCTGCGCGGATGCTGCTGAGACCGAGCGCATAGACGCGCAACTGGTCCAACGGCCGTTCCCAGTAGCCGCAGATGTTGTGCGTGTACGGCGAGGGTTTGACCACCGCCATATTGCCGGGTAGTTCCAGTTTCCGGATCTGGTCCTGGGTGAAGAACCGGATCTCCCGTGCCTTCTGCTGCTCGACCACTTCGTGCAGATTGGTCACACGGAACACCTCGCCCATGTAGCGGGAGTTCGGTTTGTGTGCGCCGATCGGATAGACCTCATTGAGGCTGCGGAAGATGCCGCGGGTGTTCGGGTCCTTGACTTCCCGGACCAGAATGTCGGGTGCATTCATGTCCACGCGCAGAACATGCGTGTGATGGGACTCGGATTCCAGCGTCACCAGGTACTGGTAGGGAGTCATCAGGCACAGTTCGCCGACGTAAGCGGCGGAGCAGCCCGGTTCGACCGTGATCATCATCACGTCGATCTCGCGGATCATCTCGGTCAGTCCGACCCGATCGCGTTCTTCGAGCAGTTTCACCAGGAACTCTTCGAAGAATGCGGAGTTCAGTTTGTCGCCGTTCCGCTCGAAATCAATGGATGCCTTCGCCATGGGGGCCTCTATGTCGGAAAGGGGCCGGCGCGGTTCGCCGGTAGTGGGGTGCTTGGATGGGTGATGGACCAATGCGCTGCGCGGCTTTCCGGAGCCGGCGTGAGTGCGCGGATTCTGATGCAAGCGGGAAAGTCGAGTCAAGGCCGCCGATGGAGCGGAACCGGCGCGTTCCTCGGTTCGGGTGCGGCCTTGCGCCGTGGCGGTTTTCGGATGCGACGGCAGTCGGTCACGCCGGCATGCTACCTCAACGGCTTGCGGGCCGCCAACAACACATTGATCGGCCGGGCATTGGCCGGCAAGCGCCGGAACGGAAAGACCGCGTTCGCGGCGACGAAGCTCCAGGCCAGCGCCAGATGCCAGGACCAGCGGTGGCCGAAATAGCGCTTCTGCTCGCCGGTGCCGGCTTTGCGCGGAGACAGTCTGTTCATCCAATGGATCAGCCCTTCGTGCGGGCTGGGTTCGACCGGGGTGATCTCCACGGTTTGCAGACCCAGAACGTCGGACAACGCCGAAAACGCCGACGGGTTCCACCAACTGAGGTGATGCGGCGGCGCATTCAGCAGAAAATTCGGGATCGCGGTGATCGGCGAGGGGTGCAGCGGCGCGCACAGGATCAGGAACCCGCCCGGCCGTAACGCGCGCACCATGGCCTCGGCCCAGCGCAGCGGGAACTGGACGTGCTCGATCACCTGGAACGCGGCGACCACGTCGTAGGCCTCCGGAAATCGGCGGACGTACGATTCCAGATCCTCCCGGATGACCTCGTGGCCGGCGTCCGGCGGCGAGTAGGGATCGAGCCCGCGGTAGTGCACGGTGGGCAGGTGACGGCGAAAGCCGCCCCGGCCGCAACCCACGTCCAGTACTTTCGCGCGCGGATCCACATGTCGTGCGGCGTGCCGGTACTCGGTGCGCCGCATCGGCTCGACCGCGAGAAGTTCGTGCATCCGGACACGACGGTAGAAGTCGGCATAGAACGCCGTGTCACCCGGGAGCGCCGGGTGGAAGAAGACCAGTCCGCAGTCGGACTCGTACAGCCCGACCGGATCACCGGCGGGCAGCAGACGTTCGGTGTCGATGCCGATCCCGAGGCGCCACAGCGCGCGCAGCAGCTTGACCGGAATGTTCTGGATCCGGCGCCGAGCCGGCCGGCCGGTGATCGGGCATGCCGGCCATGACGGCGCTCCAGACCCGGCGTCTTCGGGCCGGACGTTCGTTTCTGG
>CAZXXC010000095.1:0-14646 GCA_964644665.1 uncultured Methylococcaceae bacterium | reverse complement strand
GGAAGTGAGGGTGAAGCGACAGCGCGACAGCAGCACCCGCAGGATCTCCCGCATCTCGATGTCGGCGAAACGCGCGCCCGGACAGGCCCGGGGACCCATCCCGAACGGCAGATACGCACTGCGATCGGGTTCGGTTCCACCGAGCCACCAGCGCTCGGGCAGGAAATCGTCGGGGCGATCCCATTTCTTCCGGTGACGCTGCAGCATCCAGGGCGCGACCACCAGTTGCGACCCTGCAGGGATCGCTTTGCCCCGAGGGCAGACGTCACGAGTCGTCTCGCGCAGGAAGAAGGCGATCGGCGGATAAAGCCGCAGCGCTTCTTTGCTCAATCCGCGCAGCAGAGTGTCCGCGTCGATGCCGGACCACGCTTCCGGCCATACCGGAACCGGGCCGGCCGCCAGCAAGGCGGCTGCGAAGTCCTGCAGCAGGGGGCGGCGTGCCAACTCCCAGAGCAGCCAACTCAGTACCGATGCGGTGGTTTCGTGACCGGCCAGCAGCATCACCATGATCTCGTCCAGTGCCTGCCGGGATCGTTCGGGCGACTCGGGCGGGTGCTGCAGCAGGCCGGCGTCCGCCAGCGACACGGCGAAAGGCGCGTTCAAGGTCTCGGCCGATCCGGTGATCAACAGATCGAGGAACCGTCGTGCCACCAGATTCCGCATCGCGCCGCCGGTCGCTTCCAACCCCATCCGACGGACCAGCTTCTCGCGAGTGGCCGGGCTGCCGTCGGAAAACAGCATCGACAGCGGCAGGCACTGCCGATGATAGCGGTGAAACAACCGGGCGAAACGGTCCGATTCGGCGGCGTCGAAACGCTCGTCGAGCGTACATTGCGAGACGATGTCCACGGTCAGCCGCGAGAGTTCGTGACCGATCGGCACGACGGCCGGACCATCCGCCTGCAGCCAGCGATCCGCGTAGGCTTCGGTGAGCCGCTGCGTGTCGGCGGCGATCGTCCGTTCGGACACCCGCGCCAGCGCATGGATGAATAGGCGGCGGGCCGCCTTGACTTCGGCGCCGCCGGTGCGGCCGAACACGCCACGGCCGATCAGCGGTTGCAGCAGGGACTCGAGTACGGTGCTCTTGGGAAAGACGCCCTGGCGGTCCAGCATCACGGATTCCACGGTCTCGGCGTCATTGGCCAGTGCCAGACAGCGGCCGCCGAGGTCATAGGTCAGCAGCCAGCGCTCCATCGGCTTGCCGCTGACGAACCGGAAAGGACTGGGAAACAGTCGTCGCGCGAGATGCACGAGCAGCGGGATGTCCGCGGTCCACCGCGCGATCAGTCGGAGGAACCGCGCCATGACTTGCGCTGCAGGATGGTGATCTGCGATGGGCCGGCGACCCGGTAGGTCAAGTGCGCCCAACTGACGGTGCGCACCTGCGCCGCAGCCACGATCATGCTGAGGTGGACGCCGTCGACCAGCGGCTTGCACAGTGCGAGCGCCGTCTGTACCAATCGCACGGACCGCGCGTCGGGCTGGCCGAGGCGCCGGCCGGTCCGATCGAGCCGCCATTGTTTGATCAGCGCCAGCAGCATCAGGACCGACCCGGCGGTCGCGGCCGTCCAGGAGGTTTGGAAATGGGCCAGGATCGCGCCCCATCCGGCG
The DNA here is from genome assembly GCA_964644665.1 of uncultured Methylococcaceae bacterium. GTDB lineage: Bacteria > Pseudomonadota > Gammaproteobacteria > Methylococcales > Methylococcaceae > Methylotetracoccus. Next base: position 13,035 of record CAZXXC010000095.1, on the reverse strand, counting down.
CACTGGGCCGTCATCGTCAGCAGCGCGATGGCCCACAACCACGGGCGGTAAAGGCGGATCATCTGATACTGGCGGCGGCCGAAGTTCCAGGCCTCGGAGATTCCGCGGGAGTCGGGAGAGGGCACCAACAGCGATCGCCGGGTCAACACGCGCAGACCCCGATCCGCCGCGGCGGCCCCGATCGTCAGATCGTCGGACAGCGTGCGGGCGAGAAGGCGTTCCAGATCGAGACGCCGGAACGAGTGCCGGCTCATCGCCAGGGAGCCACCCCAGACGGTGCGCGCCCACCCGATCCGCGGAAGGATCGCGATCGTGCGATCGATCGCGGCAACCAGGTGCGCGCCGGTCGCGTGCGCCTCGATCATCGGCCATCGGTAACCGGTCACCAGGTCGCAGTGGCCGGTTTGCAGCGGCGAGACCAATGCCGACAGCCACCAGGCCGGCGGTTCGATGTCCCCGTCGAGCAGCACGACGACCTCGTCTTTCGCATCGATCCGGCGAGCCGCGGCGATCAGGTTCGTGCATTTCTGCGCTGCGCGCGCGGCGCGGCCGGCGATCACCGTTTCGATCGGAAATGCGGCCCGCGCGCCCAGCCGCGATACGGCTGCCAGCGCGGGATCGTCGGCGGACTCGACCGCGATGACCAGGCGGCGGGGCTTCAGCGTCTGTCGTTCGAGTGCGCGAACCAGGCGGTCGAGCCCGCGGGCCTCGCCGGTCAGCGCCAGCAGCAGGGTTGCGGTGCCGTGCCGCTCGACGTGGGTGGTGCGCAGCCGGCCGGCGTGCAGCCATGCCGCCGCCAATGACAGCGCACCGATGCCGATCGGCAGCAGTTCGACGATCACGGCGCCGGCGTCGCGGAGGCGAACGGCGTCCGCCTGCGCCGGAGCGTGCCTATTCGAACAACGGAACGCCTTTGGCCATGCCGAACTTGATTCCGGCGTCCAGCTTCTGATCGGTCTGGAAGAAGCGTGCGACCTGCTTCGGTTGCAGGATCGCCTCGAACTTCGGCAGATAGGCCTTCTTGATATCCAGGGCCCTCTGGTCGATGTCGATGTACTCGCGTGTCATCGCCGCGGCATCGCGGTCCTGCAGCGTGCCGAACCGCGCCGCGTAATCGGCGACCAACCGGGCCATCCGTTCGCCCTGTTTGGCCATTTCACTGCGGTATGCGGTGTAGACGGGCCAGAATTTCTTTGCCTCGTCGGGTGTGAAGTTCATGACTTCGGTGACCACGTTGCGCCGCCGCCCTTCCTCCAGTGCCCGCGATTCGTCCAGATCCGCCAGCGCGTCCCGGTAGGCGTCCTCGACCTCTTTGGAATGGGAACCGCCGAGCACCTCGTAGGGGGCGGCCTTTTGCGTGGCGCAGGCGGGCAACAGCAACGCGGCGGCCAGCAGCAACAGGCAAGCGTGCATCGGTGGACGGCTGCTCTGAAACGGTGAGGGCATGGAAATTCGCTCCTTGATCGATCGACGGTGAACGAGTGCGGCCGTGAAACCCGCGTTTTCGCCGGAGTTTCATGCCGGTGAACAGCAAGTGTATCAAACGTGAACCAGTCCTCCCACAGGCAGTACGCTGGCGAGCGGCGCAGGGGTCCCGGCTGATCCGCCTGCCCGATGCCGGAGGCTTGAGCCGAGCGGCCATGTTGCGGGGACTTGGCCGTGACGGGGTGATACGATAGCTCACCGATTCGCAAACGGCCTGCCGATGATCCTCTACCTGCACGGTTTTCGTTCTTCACCGCTGTCGGCGAAAGCCCGTCTGCTGGCCGAAAGAATGGCCGCCATCGGGCTGGGTGATTGCTTCTGGTGCCGGCATTTGCCGGTCAGTCCGCGCCGGGCGATCGAGGAGATCGAAGAGGCGATCGCGCGGTCTCCCGTCGTCCCGACGCTGGTGGGCAGTTCGCTGGGGGGTTACTACGCGACGTATCTGGCCGAGAAGCATGGGCTGCGTGCGGTCCTGATCAACCCGGCGGTGGTGGCGCATCTGAGTCTGGCGCAGTACGTGGGCCCGCAGACGAATTCCTACACCGGCGAGACGTTCGAGTTCACGTTCGAACACATCGCGGAGCTTGCGCGGTTGGAGGTCGAGCGGCTGTCGGAGCCGGCACGGTTCTGGTTGCTGGTGGAAACCGGTGACGAGGTGCTGGATTATCGTCAGGCCGTCGTGAAATATGCCGGAGCGCGTCAGACGGTGATCGAGGGCGGCGATCACAGTTTTCAGCACTTTTCCGAATTTCTCGATGCCATCATCGCGTTTGCCGGCCTGCAGCCGGCAACGGGGCCGCAGGCAGGGACGGGATGAGCCTCGACAGCGGTTCCCGGACCTTGCGTGCCGGCCGAGCGGCCGCGCTTGCCGCCGCTCGGCGCGAGCCCAGTTGATTCTGGTCGACGGACTGATCGCGATCACGCTGGCGCTGCTCGGCGCGCGCTGGGTCGATGGCATGAAAGCGCTCGAGCAGGCCAATGCCGTCGCGCGCGAAGTTTGTGCCGGAAACGGCCTCAGCCTGCTGGACGGGACGGTCGCATTGGCGGCTCGGCGGTGGGTCCGCGGCCCGGCAGGGCGGTGGACCCTGCACCGGACCTATACCTTCGACTATTGCGCGGACGGTTTCTCCCGCGCGTCCGGATTCATCATCCTGCAGGGACACCGGCTGGTGTCGATCGGCCTGGCATCCGACGACTCACCCCATCCGGACGCAGCGTGACGATGGCGCTATCGGACTCCGGCGCGAAGCCGGACCCGATCCTTGATGATGCGGTTACGTCCAGGCCTTCGTCTCCAGGGCGGCGGCGCGGCCGCGGCGCGTATCCACGCCCTTCAGTAACACCAGCCCCACCAGGAAAAAGGCGCCGGTCAGCAGCATCGCCGAGCGGTGATCGCCCGAAGTGATCCAGGTGACCAGGCCGTAGGTGACCGGGCCGAGGATCGAGGAAAGCTTGACCGCCAGGCCCCAGAGGCCGAAAAACTCGGCTGCATGTTGCGGCGGCGACAGATAGCCGACCAGCGCACGCGCGGCCGACTGGCTGGAGCCCAGGCACAGCCCGACGAGGTTGGCGGCGATCCAGAACAGCAGCGGACCGCGGGCGAGCCAGGCGATCACGACCACGGCACACCAACCGAGCAGGGTGATCGTCAGGGTGCGGATGTGGCCCAGCCGGTCCTGGATCTGGCCGAACGCGAACGCGCCGATCGCGGCCGTGACATTGGTCGCCAGCAACAGCAGCAAGGTCTGCTGGGTGTCGAATCCCATCGCGACCTGGGCATAAATCGCCGCGAGGCTGATCACCGCCTGTATGCCCGCCTGATAGAACACGATGCAGATCAGGAAACGCCACAGGTCGCGATAGCGCCGCGCGTTTCGCAAACCCGGCAGCAGCCGCCCGAAAGTCGCCGCGTACAGCCCCGGCATCGGCCCGGTCGGAACCGCCCGTTCCCGGAGGATCAGGAAAGTCGGCAGGCTGGCTAGTGCGAAGATGGCGGCGGTGATCAGCATCGTGGCCGGCACGGCGTCGTTGGCGGAGATTCCGCGCTGCCCGGCCCAGTACACGTAGGCCAGGCAAATCGAAAGGCTGAGCAGGCCGCCGAGGTAACCGAGGCTCCAGCCCCAACCGGACACTTTGCCCATGCCTTGCTCCGAGGCCAACTCCGGCAGAAATGCCGCGATGATGTTCTCGCCGCTGCCGAAGCAGAAGTTTGACAGAACGATCAGCACGATGCCGCTGACGACGTCGCCTTCACCGATCAGCGCGAAGCCGGCGGTGAAGATGACGCAGCCGACCGTGGTGGCCACCAGCACGCGCTTCTTGGCGGCATAGGCGTCCGCGAAGGCGCCGAGCAGCGGCGCGGTCAGCATGATCAATGCATACGAAACGGCCAGTGAGACAGTCCAGGCCAGCGTGCCCCAGTCGCTACCGCGGGCGACGACGCCGACGAAATAGGCATTAAAAAGCGCGGTGATGACGACCGTCGTGTAGCTGGAATTGGCAAAGTCGTACATCGCCCACGACCAGACCTCGATCACGCGGGTCCCCGGCGTCAGGATCGTGCCGGTGGAGGAACGTGTCGGCGCGGCGTCGATGCGCGGCTCGCCCTGCGCAGCGGGTTCCGGATTCACTTCGGTGCGTCGACGGCAGGCGGAGCCGGGGGTGTGTGGTTGACGCGCACGACCTTCTCGGTCTTGAAGCCCCAGACCTGCGCCTGATGGAGGAGACCCTGCAGCACGTTTTCCGGTAGATGATCCTCGCGCGCGAGGATCCACAGATAGGCACGGGACGGTCCAGTCAGCATCGCATACTGGTAGTCCCGGTCGATGGCCAAAATGTGGTAGCCGCCGTAAAACGGGCCGAAAAACGACACCTTGAGGCTGCCGACGTGTGGATCGTCGACAAACTTGGCCGTTCCGTCGGCGTCTTCCCAAGCGCCTTTGGCGACGTTATAGCCCCGGTTCAACACTGCGATCGAGCCGTCGGGCGCCAGCGAATACTCCGCGGTGACGTTCTGCAGGCCGCGCTCGAACGAGTGATCGAGCCGCGCGATCTCGTACCATTTGCCGAGATAGCGATTCAGGTCGAACCCGGTGATCGGCTGCAACCCTTCCGGAACCCGGGTACAACCGGCCAGGCCGATGGCGAGCGGCAGCATGAGACAGGCCGCAACGCGAACGCGATGCAGCCAAGAACGAACGGCGTACAGCAACAGACTTGGCGGGAGCAGAATCATGACCGGGATCGCTGGCGTTAGAAAATGGCGAGATGATAACCGAAGCGCTCGGCCGTTGGCGGATTCGGTCGCGGCGACGCGCGTCGCGGACGTAGGTCGGCACCGTTCATTCGCCGGCATGCCGCCGGACGATCGTTTCCTGGCGGTCGTGCTGGCCCCGGTTGTCTTCCCAGGATACGGTGATCCGGTCGCCTTCCGCCCCGCCGTCCAATCGGAATGCGAGATAGGGGTCTCGCGACACCGCGGTGCTCAGCCGACAATCGATCATCAGCCGGCCGTTGCGTTCCACCTTCAGGCGTTGTATGAAATGGGCCGGGATCACCGTCTCGGTGCCTGCTTCCTTCTCGCGGCCGGTGTGCATGGGATGCTGGATCAGGACGCGCACGCGGGTCGTCCCGTCCGTCAGTTTCGCTCGAATCTTGGTGTTGACCATCTGGTTACGTGGGATCGAATGGGATGAAACGCACAACGATGCCGTCTGCCTCCGGCCGGCCGGTGCCGCCGTCATGAGACCGTCGCGCCGGCGCCTGCTGGCGCTGATCCGATCGTTGCTGGGGCTTGGGTTCGCGGCGAAATGGAGCGTATTCGCGCCGCGTCGAGCCGCTGCCACCGCCGAAACGCCGCCACCGGAGCGCTACCGGGAAGCGCTACGCACGGAACTCGGAGGCGCCGAGCCGCTGGAAAGCCGCGAGATTACGCTGGTCGTCCCTACGGTCGCGGAAGATGGCGCCCTCGTCCCGGTCGAGATCGAGAGCCGGATTGCGGCGACCGATCGACTGGTCCTGTTCGTCGAACACAATCCGTTTCCGTTGATCGCGGCGTTTCAGTTCACTCCCGGCGCGGCGCCTTACGCTTCGCTGCGCATCAAGATGAGCGAATCGTCGAATGTCGTGGTGCTGGCCCGCGCCAACGGCTCGTATTTTCGGACTGCGCAGCGGGTGCGGGTGGTGCGCGGCGGCTGCGGCTAGTTCGCTGCCGAACATGCGCGTGTACGCCGTATTCGGCCGATCGAATGACAGGCGACCGTTCGGTCAGCCGCTCAGCAGCAGCGGAAGCAGCCGTTCGACATCCGCCATCGCACGCGCCAGATGGTTCTGGATGTCCGCCATCGTGATCGACTCGGTCGACTTGCCGGCGGCCCAGTTCGCAATCAGCGCAAGGCACGCGTATCCGAGCTGCAGTTCGCGTGCGAGAGCGGCCTCCGGCATGCCGGTCATGCCGACCACCGCGCAGCCGTCGCGCTCCATGCGAGCGATTTCCGCCGCGGATTCCAGGCGTGGGCCCTGGGTCGCGCCGTAAGTGCCGCCGTCGATGATCCGCACATCCGCCTGCCGCGCCGAATGCAGCAAGCGCTGGCGAATCGGTTCGTCGTAAGGGGCTGTGAAGTCGATGTGGACGACATCGTCGTGCTCCTCCTCGAAGAACGTCTGACTGCGGCCGTAGGTGTAGTCGACGATCTGGTCAGGTACCGCCAGTGAACCGGGCGTCATGTCGTGGCGGATGCCGCCGACCGCGGCGATCGCGACGATATGCGTGGCGCCGGCCGCTCGCAATGCCCAGAGGTTGGCGCGGTAGTTGATCCGGTGCGGCGGGATGCGATGCGGGTCGCCGTGGCGTGCCAGGAACAGGATGTCCTGTCCGCGGTACTCCCCTTGTACCAGCGGCGCGGACGGCGGTCCGTAAGGCGTTTCGCTCTGAATCCGGCGGTCGATGCGGAGCCCCGGGAGCCGCGTGACCCCGGTGCCGCCGATGATGGCAAGTGTCGTCATGGGCCTTCGCCGAGGTGGGTGCAGGCATAGATGCCGGCACTGTTGCGCAGATAACCGTGGTAATCCATGCCGTATCCGAACAGGTAACGGTCATCGGCCTGCAATGCGACGAAATCGGCCCGGCACGGCTTCGGCCGCGCCAACACCTTTTCCACCAGCACGGCGATCAGGACCCGTTCGGCACCTTCGGCCCGACAGTAGCGTTGCAGTTCGGCCAGCGTGATGCCTTCGTCCAGCACGTCATCGACCAGCAGCACGCAGCGGCCGCGGAGCGGGATCGCGGGTCGCAATTTCCATTGCAGTTCCGGTCCGCCGTGAGTCTGGCCGTGATAGCGGGTCACACTGACCGAATCGAGTTCCAACGGAAACGCGAGTTCCAGCATCAGCCCGCCGCAGAAAATGACGCCGCCGTTCAGCACCGTCAGAACCAGCGGGTTGCTGTCGGCGATCCGCTCGGTGATTTCGGCGGCGACGCGCCGGATGGCGGCTTCCACCTCCGCTCGGGTGAACAGCGTTTCCGCACTGTTGCGGACGCGGTGCAGGTTTTCAGGTACGGTCATGTCATCGCCGATTCGGTCAGTCGCTGCATCAGCCCGGTCGCCTGCCGCCATTCCGGGTCGGTCTGCAACTGCTGCCGGTCGATAGCGAATCGGCCACGCATCGTTTGCAGGCGGGCGGCCAGCCCCGGTGACGGATCGTGCTCGGCCGCATCCAGCACGGCGTCGACCTGATCCGGAGCATTGCAGATCAGAACCATATCACAGCCGGCGGATAGCGCCGCTGCCGCGCGGGCTGGGAAAGTTCCGGCAAAGCCGGCGCCGCCCATCGACAAGTCGTCGCTGAACACCACGCCGGAAAAACCGAGGCGCCGCCGCAGGATCTCACCGATCCAGAACGGCGAGTAGCCGGCCGGCAGGTCGTCGCAGGCCGGATACAGCACATGCGCCGGCATGACCGCCTCCAGCCCGTCGTCGATCAAGGTACGGAAAGGCGCGAGGTCGCGCCGGTCGATGGCGTCGAAGTGGCGTCCGTCGACCGGCAGCGCCAGGTGCGAATCTTCCGCGACACAGCCGTGGCCCGGGAAGTGCTTACCGACGCCCGGCATGCCGGCGCGCCGCATCCCGCGAAGAAAGGCTCCGGCGAGAACCGCGACCTCTGCGGGGTCGTCAGCGAACGCGCGGTCGCCGATCACTTCGCTGACGTGGCTGTCGACGTCGAGCACCGGCGCGAAGCTGAAGTCGACGCCGAACGCGCGGAGTTCCGCAGCCATCAACCAGCCGGCGGTTTCGGCGGCATCGCTGGCTGCGGCACCGAGTTCGGGTTGCCGGAGGCGGTAGTGCGCGGCGGGCGGAAGTCGGGTAAAGCCGGTGCGGAAGCGCTGGACACGCCCGCCCTCATGATCCACTGCGATCAGAATCTCCGGTCGGACCGAGCGAATCTCGGCGATCAGTCCGGCGAGCTGATCGGGATCCTGATAATTCCGGGAAAACAGGATGATCCCGCCGGCGGCCGGATGCAGGAACCTGCGCTTTTCCTCGGCTGTAGGCGACAGGCCGGCGAGACCGAACATCACCGGGCCGAGGGAGGTCGGGGCTGTCATGTAAGAAGAGCGGATGTCGTGAGATGGCGGTCGCGGGATTTTAACCGATCCCGGTACGGCCGGGGAGCCGTCGCTGCGCTCGCCTCCGCATGCGTGCCGACGGGACCTCGTGTCCCGGCAACCGCGGGCGACCGGCCCCGCGGCATGGTCGAGATGACAGCCGTGGACGTTTTTTGTTTAAATAGCCAACTTGAATCGAAGTTATAACGGCCGCACCCTAAAGAATACTGAAGGAGAGATTCGGATGTCGAAAGGGCAAAACTTGCAGGACCCCTTCTTAAACGCTCTACGTAAGGAGCATATTCCCGTCTCCATCTATTTGGTCAACGGCATCAAACTGCAGGGCAAAATCGACTCCTTCGATCAGTACGTCATCATGTTGAAGAACACCATCAGCCAGATGGTTTACAAGCACGCGATTTCGACCATCGTACCCGCTCGCCAGGTTCGTCTACCGCACGGGGATGAAGCCGCGCACGACGGAGAAGACGGCTGATGCGGGCCGGCGGCGGTCGAGGAATGCCGGAGGCGACCCTGATTCGGAGCGGGCGAATTGTTTGATCGGCCGTCAGGCGGTGAACGGACCATCCTGGTCCATGTGCAGAATCAGGGCGGGATGCAGGATCCCGCAGAACTCCAAGAGTTGGCAAATTCCGCCGGAGCGGTTCCGGTCGCCGCGATAACGGCGCGGCGGCACACCCCGGATCCCCGTCATTACCTCGGCAGAGGCAAGGTCGAGGAACTCCAGTCTGTGATCCGCGAGCACGATGCCGGGCTGGTGCTGTTCGATTGTGCGCTGACGCCCGCCCAGGAACGCAATCTGGAAAAGACGCTGAATACCCGAGTGGTGGACCGAACCGGACTGATTCTGGACATCTTTGCGCAGCGCGCGCGGAGTTTCGAGGGTAAGCTGCAGGTGGAACTCGCCCAGCTTCGGCACCTGTCGACGCGTCTGGTTCGCGGCTGGACCCACCTGGAACGCCAGAAGGGCGGCATCGGTTTGCGCGGACCCGGTGAAACCCAGTTGGAGTCCGACAAACGGTTGATCGCGAACCGGATTCGTCAGATTCAGAAGCGCCTGGACAAGGTGTCCCGCCAGCGGGAACAGGGACGCTGTGCGAGAAAGAAGGCGTTCGTCCCGGTGGTGGGCCTGGTGGGTTATACCAACGCCGGAAAGTCGACACTGTTCAATGCATTGACCCGCTCCGACGTTTACGCGGCCGATCAGTTGTTCGCGACGCTCGATCCGACGTTGCGGCGCCACGCGCTCCCGGGGAATCTGGAATTGGTGCTGGCCGATACCGTTGGCTTCATCCGCGATCTGCCGCATGAACTGATTGCCGCGTTCCGCTCCACGCTGAGCGAGGCGGTCGAATCGGACCTGTTGCTCCATGTGGTCGATGCCAGCGACGAAGCGGCGACCGACAAAATGCGCGAGGTCGAATCGGTCTTGAACGAGATCGGTGCCGAGGACGTGCCCTGCATCCAGGTCTTCAACAAGATCGACTGCAACGAAGACGGTGAGCCGCGCTGCGAACGCGATGATCGCGGACGCATCCATCGCATCTGGCTGTCGGCGCGGAGCGGGGCGGGTCTGGGGCTGCTGGACCAGGCGCTTGAAGAATTTTTCGGGATACATAGGATACGCCGTACGGTTCAGGTCGATTGTTCCGACGCCGCATTGCGAGCCAAACTTTATCGCCTCGGGAGAGTCCTAGAGGAGGAAGCCGATGGCCGCGGCGGTTGGATCATGCAGGTCGAAATGGAACGGCGGGATTGGCATGCACTGGAAAAGGAGGCTCAGTTGACGGAACCGCCGGAATTCATCAGGGATGTGGCCGCGTGACGTGAGGATGCCGGCGATCGGCGCGGACGGACGGACGGAAGAGATCCCATAACCGGCAAGCGCTGCCGGTCTTTTTTTCGCAAAGCGGAGAGTCGGAGCCTCATGCTCGGACCATCGCCGATTGATGATGAGGAGCCTAATGATGTCCTGGAATGAACCGGGCAGCCCGAAGAAAGACCCCTGGAGTGGGCGAGATCAACAACCGACACCGCCGGATTTGGAAGAAGTGCTTCGCTCGGTACAGGAGCGGATCAGCCGGCTGTTCGGCGGCGGACGAGGCGGCGGCCGCTGGTCCGGCTCGCCGGGCCGCAGCATCGGGTGGATCATTGCGGCGGTCGTGCTGGTCTGGGCACTGACGGGCATCTACATCGTGCAGGAAGGGAACCGCGGCGTGGTGACGCGGTTCGGGCGCTATGTCGAGACGACGATGCCGGGACCTCACTGGCACATTCCGAAACCGATCGAGAACGTGACCGTCGTGAACGTCGAGCAGCAACGCATCATCGAGGTTGGCACCCGCTCGGCTTCCCGGACATCGCAAGACACCGCGTTGGGTGAAGCGTTGATGCTGACCCAGGATGAGAACATCGTCGATGTCCATCTGACGGTGCAGTATCAGATCAAGGACGCGAAGGACTATCTGTTTCGCGTGTTTTCACCGGATGTCACGCTTAAGCAGGTGACGAAGAGCGCCCAGCGTGCGGTGATCGGGAAGAGCACGATGGATTTCGTGCTGACCGAGGGCCGCAGCGAGATCGCCGAAGAGATCAAGGCGGAAGTGCAGCGCATGCTGGACGACTACGAAACGGGTATCCGGGTGACTTCCGTGAACATGATGGATGCCCAGCCGCCGGAGGAAGTGCAGCCGGCGTTCGCCGATGCGATCAAGGCGCGTGAGGACGAGCAGCGGCTGAAGAACGAGGCGGAAGCCTATGCCAACGAAGTCCTGCCGAAGGCCCGCGGTGCCGCGGCCCGTCTGACCCAGGAAGCGGAAGCTTACCGGCAGCGGGTGATCGCGCGGGCCCAGGGTGAGGCGGGCCGTTTCAGCCAGTTGCTGGCGGAGTACGAGAAGGCGCCGGAAGTCACGCGGGAACGACTCTACCTCGAAGCGCTGCAAGACATCATGGGCCGGTCCAATCTGAGCCTGATCGACGTGAAAGGGAGCAATAACGTGTTTTACCTTCCGCTGGACAAACTGCGGCGGCTCAACGAGTCCGGGTCCACCGGCGGCGGCGATGAGCACGTGCCCGCCGTGCAGGAAACGAGCGAAATGCCGGCCAAGGGCGTTCGGCCCAGCGTTCGGGGTCGCGAGGGGAGGGCGCAGCAATGAACCGGTTGAAGCTCATCGGAGCGGCGGCGGCCGTCCTGCTGGTGTTCGTTTATAACTCGGTGTTCACGGTCGCCGAGCCGGAGAAGGCGATCAAGTTCCAGTTGGGAGAGATCGTGCGGGCCGATTACACGCCCGGTCTCTACTTCAAGATTCCGTTCATCAACAATGTGAAGAAGTTCGATGCGCGGATCCTGACGCTGGAGTCGCGCCCGGAACGCTATCTGACGTCCGAAAAGAAGAACGTGATCGTCGACTACTTCACGAAATGGCGCGTCAAGGACGTCGCGATGTATTACAAGAAGGTCGCCGGTGACATCACCCAGGCCAATGTGCGGCTCGATCAGAACATCAAGGATGCCACGCGTAGCGAATTCAGCCGACGCACCATCGGCCAGTTGCTGTTGTCGGAGCGCAACGAGCTGCGGGACATCCTATTGAAGGTGCTGGCGCCCAAGGCCGCGGAACTGGGGGTCGAACTGATCGATATCCGGATCATGCGCGTGGATTTGCCCAGCGAGGTCAGCTCTTCGGTGTTTCGCCGGATGGAAGCCGAGCGGGCGCGTGTGGCACGGGATTTCCGCTCGCGCGGCGCCGAAATGGCCGAGCGTATTCGCGCCGATGCGGATCGCCAGCGCGAGATCACGCTGGCGGAGGCCTACCGGGACGCCGAACTGAAGCGTGGCGAAGGCGATGCGATGGCATCCGAGGTCTATGCGCAGGCCTACGGCCACAACAAGGAATTTTTCAACTTCTACCGCAGTCTGGCCGCCTATCAGGGCGCCTTCCAGGGGGAGGGCAATACGATCGTGATCGAGCCCGACTCCGAGTTCTTCCGCTATTTCAAGAAGTCCCGATAGCCTGCCACCGACGGCCCGGAAGCCGCAGCACAGGCTGTGGCTTCCGGGCGGTTTCCTGCCTGCCGGGCCGTAGGCCGGCGAATCTTTGACCCGCATCACGATGTATTCCGATGTTCTGTCGGCTCCGGACTCCTGGAGTCCTCGATGTTGAAGTCTGACCGTTGGCTGTTGCCGGACGGGATCGAAGAGATCCTGCCGGAGGATGCCGCGCGCCTGGAGCGTTTGCGGCGCGATGTGCTCGATCTATTCGGCACCTGGGGTTACCGCCTGGTGGTCACCCCCTTGATCGAATTCATCGATTCGCTGTTAACCGGAGCAGGCCACGATCTCGACATTCAGACGTTCAAGCTGATCGATCAGATCAGCGGCAGGCTGCTCGGCGTCCGCGCGGACATGACGCCTCAGGTTGCGCGGATCGACGCGCGCCACTCCCGATCGAACGTGCCGGCCCGCCTTTGTTATCTCGGAACGGTGCTGCACACCGTCAGCGATCGTCTGGAAACCTCACGCAGTCCGATGCAGGTCGGCGCCGAACTATACGGCCACTCGGGCGTGGCCAGCGATCTCGAAATCATCCGTTTGGCGCTGGAGATGCTGGCCGTGGTCGGCGTGACCGGTGTGCACCTGGATCTCGGGCATGTCGGGATTTATCGGGTTCTGGCCGAGGAGGCCGGCCTTGATCGGCAGACTGAGAGCGAACTGTTCGGGATCCTGCAATGCAAGGCGAAGCCGGAACTCCGGGAATTTCTCGGCGCTATGGACATCGAGGCCAGTGCAGCGCGACGGTTGGCGGAGCTGATGGACTTGAACGGGGGAATGGAAATCCTCACCGAGGCGCGACAGCGGCTGGACGGAGCCGGGCAAGCGGTGTTCGATGCACTGGATGAGCTGGAAGTGATCGCGACCGCGCTGG
>CAZXXC010000094.1:0-16936 GCA_964644665.1 uncultured Methylococcaceae bacterium | reverse complement strand
ACCACCTCGTCCTCGCTGCCGAAAACGTCCAGATCGAATCCGTGATCGCGGCGCTCCGGGTACCCGCCGCAACCGACGACGACTTGCTCGGCTATCAGATCTGAATCGAGTCGCGCAGCCCGCGCGACCACGAGGTGGCCCTGGTGGCCGAAGTCGGCGGCGAGGCGATGTCCTTCCCGTCGGGGTAAACTACCGCCTCGACACATCGGCGCGCGCCGCATCCGAGACCGTGAATTTTGCCGTGGGCGAGGTGCTGGTCGTGCGCGAGTTCGGCGAGCCGATCTTTCCATCCCTAGTGTCCGTGGATGCCGTGGCCAACGGCCCCGCCGCCGCACCCTGGCATGCGCTGATCGAAGCCGTCAACTACCTTGAAATCTTCCGACACCAAACTGGCCGAGGTCGGCTGCAATGCCCTCATCAGTCCGATTCAAGACATGCACGCTTTCAGCAGACACCAACAGGCGTTCTTGCACATCCGCTTCGGGCTGGGTGGCGATGTGCGGAAGCCTTACAACACGACCATCCAGCAGCAGAGGCGTGGGTTCCACTGGAATCAGGAAATCCGCTAATGAGTGAATACCAATATTACGAATTCGCTGCCGTCGACCGTCCTTTGAGCCCGCAGCAGCAGGCCGAACTACGCAGCCGCTCGACCCGGGCCACGATTACGGCTGGGAGCTTCATCAACGAGTATCACTGGGGCGATCTCAAGGGCGATCCCCTGGACTGGATGGTGCGCTACTTCGATGCCCATGTCTATTCGGCCAACTGGGGCAGTTGCCGTTTTCTGCTGCGCCTACCGGCGGAATCGGTGGATAAGGCCATGGTCGACGCCTGTGTCCAGCCTTCGGCGGATGAAACGTCATCCGGGCATTTCGACGCCTTTGAGGCAAGATTCATCGACGGCCATTGCCTTCTCGATTGGAGCTTCAACGACGATTCCGGAGAATACGAACGTTTCTGGAGCCAAACCGATGGCCCTGGATGGATGGCCAGGCTTCTGCCTCTACGCGACGAACTGCTGCGCGGTGACGTGCGCCCGCTTTACCTGGGGTGGCTGGCTCGTGTCTGCAGCGAGCAATTGGACGACGACATCGAGCCGCCGCTGCCGGCCGGTCTCGCTACGCTCACGCCCGCTCAGCAGGCGCTGGCCGAATTTCTCGAACTGGATCCGGACTGGCTAAGCGCGGCCGCGGCGGCTAGTCCGGCAGAATCGCTGGCAGCGCAACCGGAGTACGACGCCTGGCTGGCGGAACAGCCGGAACAGTCGCTTCGAGATAGTGTGCGCTTGTTATTGGAAGGCCGCCGGCAAGAGGCCGAACGCCATGTGCGCTCGGCATTTCTCGCCTGGCAGGCTGGCCGGCGACCGGATTGTCCCCACCCAGCGCGCCGACGCGTGACTGATATCGCGCTTGGCGTGGCCACCGCCCGCGAGCAGCGCCTTGAACGTGAGCGCCAACTGCGAGCCGCGGCCGAGGCCAAACGGCAAGCCGAACGCACCGCCCATCTCTCAACCCTGGCAAGTGATCCGCACCGGGTTTGGCGGGAAATCGACGCGCTGCTGAAGCGCGGTTCCGGCGCGGCGTACGATCAGGCTCTGCACCTGACGCAGGAACTGGCGGAAGCGCTGAGGCAGACCGAGCGAGAATCTGAATTTCGGTCGGGGCTCGCCAGACTACTCGAAGTACACGGCAAACGCCGGGCCTGGGTAACACGACTGGAAAAGGCGGGCCTCTGGTGGATGCCCAGGTACTGACCCGAGCAAGCTCGGTAGAGCCACATGCCGAGCACGCCCGGCTGATCGCGCTGCTCGAATCGTACGGTATCGAGTGGCGCCCTTCGGTTTAGCCATCGCCACCGTCAACCGATCCATCGAGGTTGTCCACCGACGAGAAGGCCGACTTGTTCGGGTAGCACCGACCGCCGCCAACGGCGTGGTGCGTCAGAACGGGACAAGCGGACGGATCTGAAGGTAAAATCCGATCGCTCCGGCCACGCCGCCCTGCCACTCTCGACGACCCGCTCGGGCGGGTTCCATCGCAGCGACGCGCGGGACCGAACCGATCGATACCCGCTTTGAACAAGGAGTCATCAAAATGCGCAAGTTCCAGCTCCGGTTTCTATCGATCCCTTTGATGATGACGATCCCGTGCTCCGCCTGGAGCCTGGACGACCGGCTCAAATTCCGCGCCACGCTGAGCGGTGCGCAGGAGGTCGCCGCCTCGACCCTGGGCGTGATCACCAACACGACCGGCACCGCGAGGGTCGAGTTCGACAAGGCGCTGTCGAAGGCGACGATCCATGTCACGATCGACAATGGCCGGCAGATCATCGCGGCGTCTCTGCGGTGTGCGCCGGCCGGCGTCAATACCGGAACGATCGCCGTCACGCTGTTCAGTGATCCGGACGGACGGGATGTCAACGGCGATTTGCCGCTGCTCAAGAATCCCTGGGGCAACGAGGATGTTGCCAACGCGAGCGGCGATCCGGCCTGCGGGGTTCCGTTGAACAATATCGCCTCGCTGGCCTTCGCGATGAAGGCCGGTTTGATCTACGTTCACGTCGCCGACGAAACACACCACGCCGGTCTGATCCGCGGCCAGCTATTCGAACCGCCGATCAAGAAATAGCAGCGGGTCCGGAGCGAGACAATGAACGCACCGGCCGCCTGGTTCAGCCGCATGCGGTCGCGGGGTGCCGCCAGCTGCGGATTCGCCGCACCGTGGCCAGGCCCGCGTAGCGCAGCACCAGATGCCGGCGGAAGCGGCCGGTGACCGCATTCAGCGATCGGTAACCGGTCCAGACCCTGCGCCAATGTTGCTGCACCGCAGGCTCGCCACCCAGCGCGCGGACCTGTGCCAGATGCAGGATCACGCAGTCACGCGCCAGCGCCGCGTGACCGCCGGCCAGGTTGTCGATTGACTGATGCAGGCGGACGATGCGCGAATCGATGCCCCAGTAGTCCAGTTCGCCCGCCACCCGGCTGTAGAGCGTGCCCAGCCCGCTGAGCTCGATGGCAAGGTTCAGGCCCAGCAATTCCGGCAGGAAGCAGTGCGGTGACAACGAGATTGCCAGCATGAACACCGGCAGGTCGAACGCCGCATCCAGGAACCCCGGGTGGTGGGCGAAGTCGGGCGATGCCAGAGGCGGCAATTCGATACCGAGACTGTGCAGCAGGCGCCGGTACACCCGCGGGTGATTGTGCTCGTGCACTCCGTCGCCGAGTTCGTCCGTGTAGATCGATACCAGCCGTCGCGTCACTTCCGGCATGTCCGGAGATAACTGCGCGACCCGCTGCAGCCAGCAGCCGTCGACCAGGATCGAGGGAGCCAGTTGTTCGATGCCGAAGCGGTAGGCTTCTCGTGACAACCGGGGCGGGCGCTTTGATTTCCGGGGTTGCCGCAACTGCATCCGGTACTGCCGTTCGATCCAGTCGGCGAAGCGCCGCTCCGTATACACCCAGGTTCGCCGACGAATCCAGCGCCCCGACGCCGCAGCCAGACAGCCCGCGGCATGCCGGCGTGCGAGCGGCAACACCGCCGGTTCCCGTTCGACATTCACCAGCCGGTGAAACAACGCGCGTTCGCTGCAGCGCGTGGCTTGGCTGGACGTGGATATTTCGCGTTCCGGCCGGCCCATGTCGGTTTCAATTCGACGGCCGAAGACGACGCGCCGTGGTTTCCGCAGCGCATCGGCGGCCGCATCCTGCACGGATGTCCCCCGTCCGGCTGCTGGAGACGCCGGCCGGTATGGCGACAGCGAGTCCAGCCACGCCGTCAGAACATCGCGTTCCGCATCCCCGAAGACGCCGAACATCGGCCCGTCGAATTCCAGCAGTTTCAGCAGTCGGCTGCGTCCCGGATGGAGGCGATCGACCCAGCCGGAATCGGCCAGTGCCTCGAGGAATCCGGCACCGTCGAACGGCTGTGTGCGGAACCAGTCATCCAGACTCCGGCCGGCCAGGCGCACCGAGGCATGGTAACCCGCCGCGTAATGGGCCTTGTGCTGCAGAATCGCGGCCAACGCATCGGCCGGATCGGAGAACCGCCGTCGCCGGTCGGAGGCGAGGATATCGGCCCACAGCGATTTCTGCAGCGCGGCGCCTTGAGCCAGCCGTCCGGTCAACGCTGCGTGTTCGGAGGTGCCTGGTCCGGCTCGCCGCAGCAGATGCCCGATGGCCACTTCGATCACCGGCAGTTCGGCGGCCAAACGGTCGAGCCGGGGCGGATTCGACGAGGCCCGCCCGCCCGCCTGCGGCCGCTCCCCGACAGCCCGCTGATGGCACGCGGTGATGTCCGCAATGCGCCGCACCGCTTCGCGCAGGTAGCCGAGGATTTCCGCCTGGCGCTGTTCCGGTGTGCAGCCCAACGCGTAGCGGATCACGGCCGGCTCCCATGGTTGCGCGGCATCGGCAGTCACCTCGACCCAACGATCATCGGGGGTGGATTCCGGCCAGACCGGAGGCACTACAGCCCACCAGCGCCGGTAGAGATCGAAGAGCGACAAATGCAGCGAATCCTCAGCGGTCACCGCCTGCACGATACGCTGCAGCACGATGGCTTCGCTCGCCAGCCAGTGTTCGCCGATTCGGTGCAGAGCACCCGGCGACATTTCGTCGACCGCCCTGTCGTCGCACGAACCAGCCGAAGCTGTCGGTTCGACCGCCTGCCCGGCCTGAGCGTCGTCAGGTGCCGGCGTGGCCAGCCGGGCCAATCGGTGCCGCAGGCAATGTTCGGCAGCGACCAGGTACGACGGCTCGTCGTCGAGCCGCACCAGGTGATCGTACAACCGGCGGAAATCGATTTCGCCGGCTTCCCAAGACGGTATGATCCAGCCAAGCATGCCGTCGTCACCGGCGGCATCGGCCAACGCGCGCCGATCGGAACGCCGGACGGCCATCGGATCAAATCACCGCGGCCAGTGGCAACACGCTTACCCACTCCCCGGGCTCGACCGAACCCCGTTCGGTCGGCAGAACGACCAGACCGTTGGCGAGGCTCATCGACCGGAGCAGACCGGAGCCCTGATCACCGGTCACGGCGACCCGGTAACCACCCGGACCATCGGCACGCAGGACCGCCCGCTGAAACTCCATGCGCCCGGGCTTTTTACGGAACCGCGTCTCGGCCTCCGCGGTAACCAGCGGTATCAGCGGACGATCCAGAATGCCCATCCGTTTTTCCAGCGCCGGTTTGACCAGCCAGTAGAAGCTCACGAGTGCCGCAACCGGATTTCCCGGCAGTCCGAAGTACAGGGCAGAACCGATCTCGCCGAACGAGAAAGGGCGACCGGGTTTCATGGCCACCTGCCAGAACCGGATACTTCCGAGACCCGCCAGTACCGGCCGGACGAAATCCGCCTCGCCGGCGGACACGCCGCCCGAACTGACGATCACATCGTTGAACCGGGCCGCGTCCCGGAGCCGCGATTGCAGAGCTTCCGGGTCATCCGCGACGATGCCGAGATCGTGCACCACCACTCCCATGCGCCGCATCGCGGCTGCCAGCATGTGCCGGTTGCTGTCATAGACCGCACCCGCCGCAAGAGGCTGATCCACTTCCCGCACTTCGCTGCCGGTGGAAATTATCGCGGCGTGGACGACCCGCCGCACCCTCAACTCCCCGCGACCGACCGAAGCCGCCAAGCCGATATCCGCCGTCGTCAGCCAGCGCCCGGGATGGAGAATCGTCTCGCCCGCGCGCAGGTCCTCGCCCGCCATCCGGACGTTCTGGCCACGCGCGTGGTCCGGCCCGACCTCGACGCAGTGGTCCCCAAGCTCGACGTGTTCCTGCATGATCACGGTGTCCGCACCATCCGGCAATATTGCGCCGGTCATGATCCGGACCGCTTCCCCCGCACCGATCGGGCGCAGATGCGGCCGTCCTGCCAAAGCGGTTCCGACCACGCGAAAGCGCGCGCGGCCCGAGCCCACTGGCAGTTCCACCCCGCGCACGGCATAGCCGTCGACTGCCGCATTGGTATGGCCGGGCACCGGCAGCGGCGCGACCACCCCTTCCGCCAACACCCTTCCGGCCGCGTCATCGAGCGCGACGCGTTCTTGACCGCCCACCGCCGCCGTCTCGGACAACAGCAGCGCGAGGGCTTCGTCGACGGTCACACGGCCCGATCCGCAGACATCGACATCTCGCGATTGGGCCGCTGCTTCTCTATTCAAATCCCCGCTCCCAAGCCACTCCGGCAACATGCTACCATCGTACGAACCCAGCCGAAGTCTGCACGCTTCCACCAGCCCCGATGAACACCCCTCTGAAGGGCCGCGGCGCCGTCAGCAATCGCGGTTCCCGCTTCAATGCAACGTCTAGCGCCCCGTTCGAGGACGAGCCGGAGCTTCCCGAAACCTCGCCCGCCACATCCGTCAGCGACGAGTATCCCCGCTCGATCGTCTCGCACAACCGCTCGCCCGATATCCCGTTCGAACGCTCTATCAACCCCTACCGCGGTTGCGAACACGGCTGCATCTACTGCTACGCCCGACCGACCCACGCCTACCTCGGCCTCTCACCCGGACTGGATTTCGAGACCAGGCTCATCTTCAAGCGTGGCGCTGAAGCGCTGCTGCGGCGAGAGTTGAGCCGCAAAGGATATGTCTGCAAGCCGATTGCTCTCGGCGCCAATACCGATCCCTACCAGCCGATCGAACGCACATATCGTTCGACACGCGAATTGCTCCAGGTTCTGCATGACTGCCGCCATCCGGTCACGATCACGACCAAATCGGCGTTGATCGAGCGGGACGTGGATCTGCTGTCTTCGATGGCGCAGCGCCGGCTGGTCGAGGTGCAAATTTCGCTGACGACACTCGACAAGGACCTGGCGCGACTGCTGGAGCCGCGGGCGACCGCGCCGGCCAGACGACTGCAGACGGTGACTGCGCTGTCCCAGCATGGCATCCCCGTCAGGGTGCTCATCGCCCCGGTGATCCCTTTCCTGAATGACGCGGAAATCGAGTCGTTGCTGAGCGCGGCGGCAAAAGGGGGTGCCAGGGGGGCCGGCTATGTGATGCTGCGCATGCCGCTGGAGATCGCCGACCTGTTCCGCGAGTGGCTCGAAGTCCACTTTCCGCTGAAAGCCAACCGGATACTGAATTGTCTCCGGCAGATTCACGGCGGACGCAACTACGACGGGCGATTCGGTGTGCGCCAGACCGGCACCGGAGTGTTCGCAGAACTGTTGCAGCAGCGATTCCGTCTGGCCTGCAGCAGGCAGGGACTCGGCGAGTCGCCTCACCCGCTCGACACCGGGGCGTTTGTCCCACCCCGCACCGACGAGCGCCAGCTTTCGCTGTTCTGAGCGGCTGCACTCGGGGCGGTACCGGTCGCGCAGGGATCCGCCGTCGACGGCGGATCCCTCATCCGGAAACCTCGGGATGCCGCCGATGGACGCGGCGCACTGGCGCCCGATGACGCCGTCCGGGCGGCCCTGATTATCCCCGCATCACGGATTGACCGGCGTTTCCGTCGCCGGCTCGGGTTGTTCGGCGGGGGCTTCCGCATCCGGCTTGGCCGGCTCGGCGGCATTCTTCTGCTCCGCCGGCAGCAGGCGTTCGATCTTCGCTTTTGCCTGAAGCTCATCGATGTGCTGGTGCAGCTTCTCGGTCTGCAGGAACGATGCGAGCTGTTCCTTCACCGCGTCGAACGTGGGCGGCGCCTGCTCCCGGGAATCTTCGCGCTGGATCACATGCCAGCCGTAGTCGCTCTTCACTGGCTGCGGGGTGACTTCGCCGTTCTTCAAGCCGACCACTGCAGTGGAGAATGCCGGCACCATCTGCTGCGGCGAGAACCAACCCAGTTCCCCGCCCGCGTTCTTGGAGCCGGGGTCCTTCGAGAACTTCTTGGCCAACGCCGCGAAATCCTCGCCCTTACCCAGGCGCTTGATCACGTCCGATGCCTCCTTTTCGCTTTCGACCAGAATGTGGCGCGCCTTGTATTCCGCGGACTTCATCGCGCCGACCCGCTGGTCGTATTCCTTCCTTAATTCCTCCTCGCTGGGAACATACTTCTTGACCAGATGCTCGGCCGCGACCTGCGACAGGACCATCCTGATCGCATTGTCGACCTTCGCAGCGACGACCGGATCCTGCAGCAGCTTTTCCTTCTCCGCCTCCTGGCGCAGGATTTCGCGCCGGGTCAGTTCCTCGATGATCTTCTCCTTGGTCACCCCCTCTCCGCCCCGCCGATGGGCGAACTCCTGCTCGAGATTCTCGACCGACAGTTTGCTGACCGGTCGGCCATTGACCAATACGGCGGCATCCTCGCGCGACACGCTAGCCACCCCCGCCGGGCCGGAACCGGGCTGATTGCAGGACCACAGCGCGATACCGGCACACAGGGACAGAACGGGGACTGATCTCTTCATCGAATATATTTCCTTTAGTCCTGATACTCGGAGGGAGTGAAAACCTTCATGCTGAAGGCATGGATGTCGCTTTTCATCAAATCGCCCAAGGCCTCGTAAACCCGCTTGTGGCGGGCCACCAGACTGCAGCCCTCGAACAGGGGCGACACGATGACGGCGAAAAAATGCCCGCCGCCGCTTTCCCGTGCGCCGTCATGACCGGCATGGGATCGGCTGTCGTCGATGATGTCCAGATGGGTCGGTGCCAACGCCTCGCGCAGGCGCTTCTCGATCCGTTCCACACGCGTGCTCATCGGGGGAGCACCAGCTTGAACGGCTTCACGGTCACGCGGCGGTACACTCCGGCCGCAACGTAGGGGTCCTCGCCCGCCCACTGCTCCGCATCGGCCTGGCTCGAAAATTCCGCAACGATCAGGCTTCCGGTGAATCCGGCATCTCCTGGGTCCTCGCAGTCGACCGCCGGGTGGGGACCCGCCAAGATCAGGCGGCCCTGCCGCTGCAAGGCATCCAAACGCGCCAGATGGGCCGGCCGACTCTGACGCCGCAACGGCAGGCTGTCTGCAACGTCTTCACAAAGAATCGCGTACAGCACGCCTCACTCCTCTCCCTGTTCGATCGCGTAGCGGGACATGTACACCGACTGCCCGATCGCGAACAACAGCGTCAGCCCCAACAGGCCGAACAGCTTGAAATTGACCCAGGTATTGGTGTCGAAGGTGTAAACCACGATCAGATTGACGCAACCGAGCGTCAGGAAAAACGCCGCCCACATCAGGTTGAGTCGCCGCCAGATGTTTTCCGGCAGCCGAACGGCCCCTCCCATCATCCGTTCCACGAACGTCCGGTTGCCGAACACCTGGCTCAGCAGGAACGCGAGGCCGAACAGCCAGTTCACCACGGTCGGCTTCCATTTGATGAACAATTCGTCCTTGAAATAGATCGTCGCGCCACCGAACACGACAATCAGTACCAGCGTGATGACATGGGTCGGCTCGACTTTGCGGGTCCGGACCCAAGCCACACCAACCTGCACGACCGTCGCGGCGATGGCGACCATCGTCGCGACATAGATGTCGAACAGCTTGAACGCAATGAAAAAAAGCAGAATCGGGAAAAAATCGAACAGGATCTTCATACGGGAATTCGGCTACCTTGGACTCAGACAACGCCACGGCCGGGCGAAAGGAAGGACGATGATCGGTGTGACCGTCGAACCGCCGTTGAGCGCCGATCGGAGGCGGATCGCCCGGCTTTGCGCACGCTCCGCTGCAAAGGCAGGCGCCGCATGATCCGACGCGCGGCACTGCGTATTCTGCGGGCTTCCGCTGCGAGGGGCACGGGCTACGTCCCACCCAACGTACGGGTATCGGCGTATGATACGCGAAATACCGTCAAACTTCGCTGAAAGCGCCACCGACGGCCGGCCGGAACCGGCGCCGAACCCACCGATCGCAGGTCGTCCCACGCAAACATCATGATGAAGATCGATCAGCCCATCCGAACCGAACTCGAGTCGGCCGCGTTCCGCCGACTGTTGCGGCATTTGCGGGACCACCCCGAGGTTCAGAACATCGAACTGATGATCACCGCGGATTTCTGTCGCAACTGCCTGGCGAAATGGCTTCAGGAGGCTGCCGCCGAGCGCGGCATCGCGTTGCCGGACGAGGCGGCCCGAGAACTGGTGTATGGCGAACCCTACCGCGACTGGAAGGCCAAACATCAGCGCGAAGCCACCCCCGAACAGTTGCGGGCTTTCGAGGAGCGCCAACGGCGAAAGGCGCAGCAGGGCACCGAATAACGGCCGTCCGCCGGGGACTGCTCGCTACTGTGTGCCTTTCTGAATCAATTCGATGCGATAACCGTCAGGGTCTTCGACGAAGGCTATGACGGTCGTGCCGTGCTGCATCGGACCGGCTTCGCGGACCACACGGCCTCCGCCGGCCCTGATCTCCTCGACGCTGCGGTAGATGTCATCGACTTCCACCGCGATGTGCCCGAAACCGTCGCCTTTGTCGTAGTGGTCGACACTCCAGTTGAAGGTGAGTTCGAGCACCGTATTCTCGGCTTCCGGACCATAACCGACGAAAGCCAGCGTGAATTGGCCGTCCGGATAATCCTGCCGCCTGAGCAATTGCATGCCCAGCACTTCGGTATAGAAGCGCAGCGACCGTTCCAGATCCCCGACCCTTAGCATGGTGTGAAGTAATCGCATGGTCTCTCCGTCTCTCCCGACGAATTTGCTCACGTTGCCAGGGCCTGGCGCACGTCTTCGGCCAGCCGGTTCGCCAGATCGTGGACCAGATCCGAATCCTGACCCTCCACCATGACCCGAACCAGCGGTTCGGTACCGGAGGAACGCAGCAGCACGCGTCCCGAACCGTTCAGCCTCTGTTCGACATCGCGCTTGGCCCGCATGATCGCGGTGTTCCGCTCGATGTCGGCCTTCTCCCGGATCCGCACATTGACCAGACACTGCGGATACTTTCGCATCCCTGCCTTCAATTCGTGGAGGGTCTTGTTCCGGTTTCGCATCTCCGCCAGCACCTGCAGGCCCGCGATGATACCGTCGCCAGTGGTCGTGCGATCGCGGCAGATGATGTGGCCGGAACCTTCGCCGCCCAGCAGGCTGTCATGCTCCTCCATCAACTCCAACACGTAGCGATCGCCGACCGCGGCGCGCTTGAAGTCGATGTCCAGCCCGGCCAGCGCCCGCTCCAGACCCAGATTGCTCATCAGTGTGCCGACCACCGGACCGCGAAGCAGGCCGTGCTCCAACCGGGAACGCGCGATGATGAACAGCAATTCAT
The DNA here is from genome assembly GCA_964644665.1 of uncultured Methylococcaceae bacterium. Classification (GTDB taxonomy): domain Bacteria; phylum Pseudomonadota; class Gammaproteobacteria; order Methylococcales; family Methylococcaceae; genus Methylotetracoccus. The sequence goes on along the minus strand of CAZXXC010000094.1, from coordinate 5,753 downwards.
CGCCGTCGACGATCTCCCCCTGGTGATCGACCAGGATCACCCGGTCGCCGTCGCCGTCCAGCGCCATGCCGAGGTCGGCGCCTTCCGCCAGCACCGTTTCTCGCAGTTTCGCCGGTTTGGTCGCTCCCACACCATCATTGATGTTCAGCCCGTTCGGCTGGACCCCCAACGCCACCACGGTCGCGCCGATTTCGGTCAGCACCGGCGGAGCGATGTGATAGGTGGAACCGTGCGCGCAGTCGACGACGATCTTGATTCCGGAAAAGTCCATGCCGGAAGGAATGCTTCCTTTGCAGAACTCGATGTAACGTCCGGCGGCATCGCCGATGCGAACCGCCTTGCCCAGTTTGGCGGACGGCACCGTCGTCATCGGTTCGTCCATCTGGCGCTCGATCTTCAGCTCCAGCTCGTCGGGCAGCTTCAGCCCGGCCGCGGAGAAAAACTTGATGCCGTTATCCGGATAAGGATTATGAGACGCGCTGATGACGATCCCGGCCTGCGCCCTGAAAGTCCGTGTCAGGTAAGCCACCGCCGGAGTCGGCATCGGCCCCAGCAACTGCGTGTTCACGCCGGCCGCCGCCAGGCCGGCCTCGAGTGCCGACTCGAACATGTAGCCCGATATCCGCGTGTCCTTCCCGATGATCACGTGGCGGGGGCCGGCCTCATTGGCAAACACCCGCCCTGTGGCCCACCCGAGCTTCAGCATGAAGTCGGGCGTGATCGGATACTCCCCTACGGTGCCGCGAATGCCGTCGGTACCGAAGAATCTCTTGTTCATAGTCACCTGTCTGTCATTCCCTGTGCATCCCCTTTCACGTGGCCTCGGGTGCTCGGCAGCGCGCGCCGCAATCGCGGCGCATCCACTCATGGAACCTCGCCCGTCGCCAAAGAGGCTTCCTAGTTTAGCGGAAATCCACAAACGAAAAGACCCCCGGCCCGCAACTCGGGCCGGGGGTCCCACTCAGCCGCCCGAGCGGCGCTCAGTGTTGTGCGGCGGGCCTGCCGAAACCGCCGGCGTCGTCGGCCGCAGCCGGCTTGGCGGCCACATCACCGGTGGCTTCACCGCTACCGGGTGGCGTCTGATCGCTCCAACTCTGGGGCTCCCGCGGCTGTCTCCCTTCCATGATGTCGTCGATCTGCAGCCGGTCGATCGTTTCGAACTTCACCAGAGCATCGGCCATCATGTGAAGCTTGTCGAGGTTCTCGCGCAGAATCCGTTCGGCGCGCTCATAGTTCCGATCGATGATCGAGCGAATTTCCTCGTCGATCAGGTGGGCGGTCTCCTCCGACACCGATTTATGCTTGGTGACCGAGCGACCGAGGAATACCTCGCCTTCCTCTTCCGCGTAGGCTAGCGGCCCGAGCCTTTCCGATAAACCCCACCGGGTCACCATGTTGCGTGCCAGACTCGTGGCCCGTTCGATGTCGTTTTGCGCACCGGTGGTGACGCGTTCCTTGCCGACGATGATGTCCTCGGCGATGCGTCCACCGAACAGACTGGAAATCTGGCTTTCCAGCTTCTGTTTGCTGGCGCTGTAAGTGTCGCGCTCGGGCAGGAACATCGTGATGCCGAGTGCCCTTCCGCGCGGCATGATGCTGACTTTGTAGACCGGATCATGCTCCGGCACCAGGCGCCCGACGATGGCGTGACCGGCTTCGTGATAAGCCGTCAGTCGCTTCTCTTCTTCGCTCATCACCATGGACTTGCGTTCCACACCCATCAGGATCTTGTCCTTGGCCTTCTCGAAATCCTCCATGTCGACCTGGCGCTTGTTCTTGCGCGCAGCAAACAGCGCGGCCTCGTTGACCAGGTTCGCCAGATCCGCTCCGGAAAAACCGGGGGTGCCGCGGGCCAGATATTTCGGCTCCACGTTGTCCGCCACCGGCACCCGCTTCATGTGAACGTTCAGGATTTGCTCACGACCGCGCACGTCCGGCAAGCCGACGACGATCTGGCGATCGAAGCGACCGGGGCGCAGCAGTGCCGGATCGAGTACGTCGGGGCGGTTGGTCGCGGCGACCACGATGATGCCCTCGGTTCCCTCGAAACCGTCCATTTCGACCAGCAACTGATTCAAGGTCTGTTCGCGTTCGTCATGCCCGCCGCCGAGACCCGCACCGCGATGGCGTCCGACCGCGTCGATTTCGTCGATGAAGATGATGCACGGCGCATGCTTCTTCGCCTGCTCGAACATGTCACGCACCCGGGACGCACCGACGCCGACGAACATTTCGACGAAATCGGAACCCGAAATCGAGAAGAACGGCACTTTGGCTTCGCCGGCGATGGCGCGCGCCAACAGGGTCTTGCCGGTACCGGGCGGGCCGACCATCAGCGCACCGCGCGGAATCTTTCCGCCGAGCTTCTGGAACTTGCCGGGGTCCTTCAGGAAGTCGACCATCTCGGTGACGTCCTCTTTCGCCTCTTCGACACCAGCCACGTCGGCGAAGGTCACCTTGACCTGGTCTTCCTCGATCAAGCGTGCCTTGCTCTTGCCGAATGACATCGCCCCGCGCCCGCCGGCGCCGCCCTGCATCTGCCGCATGAAGAAAATCCACACTGCGATCAACAGCAGCATCGGGAACCAGGAGATGAAGATCTGCATCAGCAGCGACTGCTGTTCCGGCGCCTGCGCGCGGATCTCGACATGATTCTTCAACAGATCGTCGACCATGTGCGGATCGTCCGGACTGTAGGTCGAGAACTTTTCGCCGCTGGCCAGCACCCCGCGGATGGTGGGACCGTCGATCGTGACTTGCCGGACCTGTCCTTCATTCACCGCAGTCACGAACTGCGAATAGGACATGCTCGAATCGGGCGTCTTCCGATTGCCGAAGTTGTTGAATACCGACATCAACACGACAGCAATCACCACCCACAGAATGATGTTTTTCAACATATCGTTCACGTGCGCCGCTCCCACATCGGATAGAGACCCGAGTGTATCTGAATGTTTAGCAAAATGGTAAGGTTTGTCCGCGGAAAAGCTGAATCGTCCATTCCCCCAACAGAAATTACGACCAGCTCATTAACGGATGGTTCCGCGGGCATCGGAGTTTCGCGACGGGTCCCCCGAGTAGCCCGTGGCCACCAGATAGGTTTCGGCGCTCCGGCTGCGAGACGCCCTGGGCTTGCGGATGACCACCCGGGCGAACGCCTCTCTCGCCGCCCGGACCAACGCATCGAAGCCCGGACCGATAAACGCCTTCATCACCAGGGCGCCCCCCGGCTTGAGAACCAGTTGCGCGCATGCGAACGCCAGTTCGCACAGGTTCGAGGCACGGGCCAAATCGACCGATCGCAGCCCGCTCATGTTCGGAGCCATATCCGAGATCACCACATCGACCCCGCCGCCGCGCAGTTCACCCATCAGCCGCTCCAGAACCGCTTGTTCCCCAAAGTCTCCCTGGATGAAAACGACGTCCGGCAAGGCTTCCATGGGCAGCAGGTCCAAGGCTATAATCCGGCCCCCGGGGGTGAGCCGCTGTGCGGCATACTGCGACCAGCCGCCTGGCGCGGCGCCCAGATCGACGACGGTCATGCCGGGCCGCAGCAACCGGTGCCGCTCATCGATTTCCTTCAGCTTGAACACCGCGCGCGAGCGATAACCCTGCTGCCGCGCGCGTTGAACGAACTCGTCGCTGTGATGTTCCGCCAGCCAGCGGGCACTGCTGGACCGCTTAGCCACGTCGCTGTTCCACCCACGCGCGGCTCAGCACCCGCCCGCCGTAGACCGTCGACCCTGAAACATGGACAAACAGAAAAGGCAGCAACTGAAATCCCGCGCCCACGCACTGAAACCCGTCGTCATCACCGGCCAGTCTGGCGTTACGCCGGCACTGCTGGCCGAGATCGACGGCGCCCTCGAGCATCATGAACTGCTCAAGGTACGCATCAACGCCGCGGACAAGGAGGAGCGACGCTCGATGCTCGAGGCGATCTGCACGTCGTTGGCCGCAGAACCGGTTCAGCTCATCGGCCATGTTGCCACGCTGTTCCGCGAAGGACCGCGCCGCACCGGCTGAGCTCGTTCAGACGTAACTGACGGCAAGAATCTCGTATTCTTTCTCGCCCCCCGGTGCCTGAACCGTCACCACATCCCCTTCCCTTTTGCCGATCAGCGCGCGGGCGATCGGCGATGAAACGGAAATCCGGGAGGCTTTGATATCGGCCTCATCCTCACCGACGATCTGATAGCGCACTTGCGCCTCGGTATCCAGATCCTCCAACTCGACCGTCGCGCCGAACACGACCTTGCCGTCCGCGTTGAGCGTCGTCACGTCGATAATTTGGGCATGCGCCAGCTTCGACTCGATCTCCTTGATCCGTCCTTCGGTGAAGCCCTGCTGCTCGCGTGCGGCGTGGTACTCGGCGTTTTCCTTCAGATCGCCGTGCGCCCGGGCTTCGGCGATCGCCTGAATGATCCGGGGCCGCATCACCGTCTTCAGATGGTTCAGTTCTTCTCGCAGTTTTTCCGCTCCGCGTGCGGTCATTGGGGTCTTGTTCATACGTTTCAGCGACTCACGCTGCAATCCTGAAAAAGCTCTTCGTGGAGCGATTGGAGCCGACTCACCACCGGTGAGCGCTGTTCGACAAGAGCGTAACAGATCGCGCGAGCCCCAGAAACGGTCGTGGTATAAGTGACCTGGCGCTGCAACGCCTGTCGCCGAATCGTGAAGGAGTCGGCGATCGCCTTGGCCCCTTCGGTCGTGTTGATGATCAACTGAAGCTGGCCGTTCTTGATCATGTCCACGATGTGCGGACGCCCTTCGTACACCTTGTTGACGACCTCACAGGCGACTCCGGCATCCTGCAGCGCCTTCGCGGTGCCGCGCGTCGCGACGATCTCGAAACCACTGGCTACCAAATCCCGCGCAATCGGAACGATCTTGACCTTGTCGGCGTCGCGGATGCTGATCAGGGTCATTCCGCCCGCCGGCAGGCGGACGCTCGCGGCACGTTGCGCCTTACCGTACGCCTCGCCGAAGGTCGCGCCGACGCCCATCACTTCGCCGGTCGACTTCATTTCGGGACCCAACAGCGGGTCGACGCCCGGGAACTTGATGAACGGGAAGACCGCCTCTTTGACGGAAAAGTAGCTCGGGATACGCTCCTCGAAAATGCCTTGTTCCGCGAGGCCGCGCCCCACCATGCAGCGCGCCGCGACTTTGGCCAGCGGATAGCCGGTGGCCTTCGATACGAACGGCACTGTGCGAGATGCGCGCGGGTTCACCTCCAGGATGAAGATGTCCTCTCCCTGGATTGCAAACTGCGCATTCATCAATCCGACCACACCGAGCGCCTCGGCCATCTGTTTCATCTGGGCTCGAACACGGGCCTGGATCGATGGATGCAGATCGTAAGGCGGAATCGAGCAGGCCGAGTCTCCGGAGTGAATGCCGGCCTGCTCGATATGCTGCATCAACCCGCCGATCAGCACCTGCTCACCGTCGCAGACCGCATCCACGTCCATTTCGATCGCGTCATCGAGGAAGCGGTCCAGCAGCACCGGCGAATCGTTCGACACGCTGACCGCGTCGCGCATGTACCGCCGCAAGTCGTCGTCGTTGAACACGATCTCCATCGCCCGGCCGCCCAGTACGTACGAGGGCCGAACCACCAGCGGATAGCCGATCTGCTGAGCACAGAGCACCGCCTCTTCCTGGGAACGTGCGGTGCGGTTGGGCGGCTGTCTGAGGCCCAGGCGCTCGATCAGGCTTTGAAAGCGTTCGCGGTCTTCGGCCAGGTCGAT
>CAZXXC010000093.1:0-17064 GCA_964644665.1 uncultured Methylococcaceae bacterium | reverse complement strand
CACGGAATCCGGTCGGATCCCGTGCGATCAATGCGGCCCACTCTTTTTCGAGCACCTCGCGCAGTGTGCTTTCGGCGGCCTGGTCGATCGGCAGGCGGGCCTTCTTGTCGCTCCGCAGCACGGCCGTGAGGCCGCTCGATGCGAAGAAGGGCCGCCCGCAAGGCTTCGGTTCTTCGGGCGAACCCGGAACCCACGGGTGGGACGGGGTCCATGGCCGCTGCTCGGTGCGCCAGCACAGGACCTCCCCGAGATGTTCCTTGAGGCCGACGCGCATCCAGAACGGCCGGACGGGTTCCAGCACGTCCACGACGGTGCCGCCTCTGGAATCCACGTGTTTGACCTTTAGGCCCAGGGCTTCCGCGATCGGGAACCCGGGATATTTGTGCAGCCGCACATGAATCTGCCGGGGAATCTCCTCAAGGTCATACAGCCGGGTGATGTGGCGGGAAGTCTTCACCAGCGCCTGATAGCAGGCTCTGTCCGGCTTCGCGGCGTCGCGATACTGCTTCAGGTGCAGGCTGTTGAACGGCGCGTCGAAACAGAGAATCTCGTGGGCCAGCGCCGAGGCGATCTCGACGTCCTTGTACAGCGCGTCATGGAGCGCCTGTTTGCGCTCCAGTTCATGCACTAGCTTGTCGCCCCAGTGGTTCAGGATCGTCCGGCGGTGGACTTCGTCGTCGCGGTAGGGCTTGGTGATCACATCCCGGTCGTCGATTTCCAGCAGGGTGCGTGACTCGGACTTCTGGCCGAGATGCAGCGCCGGAAACACTTCGGTCGCCAGCCGCAACAGTTGCCGGGGCTCGACCGGGCCGGACGGCGTCAGCCAGGCATCGGCCGGGCTTTCGATCTCGGCCTTCACCGACGGGCGGCCGTTGACCTCGCGGTCGGTGATCACGGCCCGGCCGGAATTGCCGAACACGAACGGGGACACCAGGCCGAGGCTGATCAATTCCGGCCCGTCGCCGCTGCCGCTTCGCCGGAAGCACTTGACCGGGACCGCGAAGGACACCTCCTTGTCGGCCCACCAGCCGATGTTGTTGGCTTCCGACCACATCACGCCGATCTGCCCGCCCTGCACGCTGACCAGCAGATAGGCATAGGAGCCGAACGCCTCGAACCGGAGGCCGACCGGAGACTCGCCCCCGTTGTCCAGCGGCTCGTTCAGGTATTCATCCAGAAAGCGCTGGAGCCGCGGGCGGTGGGCCAGCAGCGGGTAGACCTGAAGGGTCACGTCCGGGAAGTGAAACGGCCCCGCGACCGGCTGCGTGGCGGCGCCCTGCGCGGTGTTGTAGAGGATGTGCCGGGGGGCGTCGTCGGTCGGAACGTCGCAGCTTTCTGGATCGGTCCGGCAGCGCCCCGAGAGCGGTTCCGGGCAGGCGGCTTCGGTGCTGCCCTCGCGCCTCCAATCGGTGCAACTGTGCGCGTGGTGGTAGCACTGGGCGCGGGAACACAGCACATCGCCGAGGCCGTAGTGCAGGTCGACATCAGTCCAGAACGGCAGCGTCGGCTTCAGCACCGCGATCGGGGCACCGTCGCCTTCCTCGACCGCGGCGACCTCCAGTCCCAGCGTTTCGACGATCGGCTGGGCCGGATAGCGGTGGATGCGGATCGTGTAGCCGCCGCTGCCATCGCCCCGGATCATGTTGTAGTCGCCCAGCAGGCCGCAACGGTTCACGCGGTCGATCCCCATCGGCGAACTGACGATCGCCTGGTAGCAGGCGTGGTCGGGTTTCTGCGTGTCGCGGAATTGTTTCAGCGTGATCGTTTCGAATTCCAGCCGGCGCACCGGAGACCTCGCGGCGGGCGATTCTCCGCGACTGGCCGGCCGGCTGGAAAGTTCTGCCAGACCGGGTAGCGGAAGATAACCCGTGAGGTCGGGCAGTGCGCGCGAGGCGTTGCGCCCGTAGGCGGCTGCCATCCCGCGCAGCGTCCGCCAGTTCCAGCGTTCGCGGTAGCCGCGCGCGGGCGAGCGGAGTAGCAAGTCCGCCGAGATCCCCATCAGGCTCAGCCAGCTCTTCGCCGCGGCCGGTACGATCGACAGCGGGTTCCATGGATTGCCGGGATCGAGCGGAAACTCGGTGAAGCGCGGGACCGGGTCGCGGTCGATCCGGATGAAGTCGCGGAGTTCCTCGCGGGCACCGGCGAACAGCTTCGGGAAGATCGGGATCTGCAGCGAGAACACCCGGGTCGGCGAGCGGGGATCGTTCGCCCACAACGGCACATTCGCTTCGACCCGGCCGACGATCTTGGGCCAGCCGTAGACCTCGCGGCCGGTGGTCTGGGACAGTTCCTCGTCGACGAAGATGAACGGCGACACGCAGGCCCAGTTCTTGAAAACCCACTGCCGCCCGTCCCAGCACCAGCGTTCCAGTGCGATCGTGAAGGTCACTTCGTGTTGCGAGACCCAGCCGACGTTCTGCGCCTGTACCGAGGCCGAGGACATGCTGCCGTAGTTCAGCACCATCAGGTAGACGAACGGGAGCGCGGGACGGAACTGGACGATGTGCTGATCCATGTTCAGGTAGTCGTCGCAGAACTGCGTGAGCCGGGCCGGATTGGCCTTGATCGGGAACGCCCGCGTGGTGACGTTGTTGAAGACGAACGGCGGCGCCGACGCGAGGTCGGGCGGACCGGACTTCCCGTTCAGGTTGACGTAAAGCGGCTTTTCCGGTCTAGCGCATGCCATGGCGTACCTCCCCCTGGGTTGCTTGACGTTGCCGTTCAGAACGGCGGAACGTAGTGCGTGCAGTGCGCACGCGACGCCGACAGCTCTCTCTCAGATTGTCGTGCGCGCAGTGCACGCTACAGCTTTCATCGACCTTCAGCTCCGTTCGAACACCCAGGTGATCAAACCGCGGATGAAGGTTTTGTCCCGCGATTCGGGCAGGCCCGCATAGATCCGCTCGAATTCGTGCAGCGCGGCCCCGGCCAACCCGTGGGCGATGCCGCTGGCATGTTCCACCGCCCGGTATTTGTCCATCAGTCCGCGCAACCAGGCCACATGCTCGGCCGTCCGTTCATCGCGCGGCAGCGCCAGGATGTCGGTGAGCCGCCGCCGCTCGGGGGGGCTGGCTTCGCGGTAAGCCCGGTTCAGCATCAGGGTGCGCTTCCCTTCCCATAAATCGCCGTTCAATTCCTTGCCGTAACGGGCATCGGCCACCAGGTTCAGCAGATCGTCCTGAATCTGAAACGCGGCGCCCAGAAAGAAGCCGAAGCGGATGAACGGGTCCCGGTCGATCCGGTCGCGCGAACCGATCAGTGCCCCGACCCGGCTCGGCAGGATGGTCGCCAGCCAGCAGGTCTTCTTCAGTACCATCGTCAGGTAGTCGGCATCGTCCAGGTCGTTGCGATTGTCCCGCCGCCAGCCGAGTTCCATCGCCTGGCCTTCGGCCGACTCCCAGGCCATGCGTTCGGTGTCCTGCATGATGGCCAGCGCCAGCCGGGGACCGATCCGGCCGACGTTGTCCATCAGCGGCCGCATGCCGAGCAGGCACAGCGTGTCGCCGGCATTCAGTGCCAGCGGCATGCCGTGCTGCACGTGCAGCGTGGGGCGGCCACGCCGCTCTTCGCTGCCGTCCTGGATGTCGTCATGGATCAGCATCGCGTTGTGCAGCAACTCGATCGCGACCGCGGAGCACAGCGCCTCCTCCATGCGCGCGCCGAAGGCTCGTGCGGTGGCGATGCAAAGGCTCGACCGCATCATCTTGCCGCCGCGCTCCGGATACTCCGCCAGCAGATCGTAAAGGTGCTCGCGCGGCGATCCGTCGGGGAGGTAGTCGCGCAGCGCCGCCTGGGTCACGCGCCCGTACTCTTCGAGCACCTCGGGGACCAGCCGCGGGGTATGCCGCGTATCGGTGGTTTGAGCGGGATGCACGCTCGTGCGCTTCAGATGAAGACCCGCACCGAGAGGGTCCCTTTCGGCTCATTGGTCGTGCGATCGACCACGACTCCGGTATACAGCGCGGGCGGCTGATGATCCGGCACGTTGACTTCCAGGATCGGAACCCGGGAGGCCGGATCGATGCGGAACGCGATCGCCGTCAGCGGCGGACAATTCGGGTCGCCGGCATGCAGCGCGTGAACGGCCGGGACATAGGGTTCGGACTCCGGCGGGAGATTCAGGTTGACCAGGATGCGTCGGGTGGAGGAGACCTCCACCGCGATGCCGGCTCCGCCGATCGGCGCGGTCGCCTGGGAAGCGCCGCGTGACGTTCCACTCTGGCCGCCGTCCGGGTCCCGGCCGGCCAACCAGCGCAGCAGCGCCGGGCTGCGTGCGAGCACATCGAATGCATCGTAACAGAGCGATCCGACATCCTTATAGATGCGCTGCAGGCGTGTCAGCAGTTCGTCCATGTCGTTGCCGTCGCCGCCGGTGTCGTCAATGCCGCTTCGCAACTTCGCGGCCGCGGACCGACCCTGGCGCAGGTGTTCGTCGATGACCCGGTAGCCCAAATTGACGCCCTGGGTCACCATGTCGTCGAGTACCTCGGTGGGTTCGCGCCAGGCGGGATGGTCTTCGCTGCCCCAGGAATGGGATTCCCGAAAGTAGCCGGTCGCGTTGCGGATCGGCCCGGTGCGCTGCGGTTCCGGCCGTCGCAGTCTTTCATTGGGAGCTTTCGGCGCCTCGGTGCCGGGGCATGGCGCCGCCGGCGAATGCTCAGGGGTGGTCATATCCAATGATGTCCTCCAGCGCGGGGGTTTGCGCGATCGCATGGGCGGCCAGGCGGCCCGACATCACCGCGGCTTCGACGCAGCCTTCGTTGAAGCCGCAGTCGGTCCAGTCACCGGCGATGGTCAGATTGTCGTAGGTGTTGTCGAGCGGCGAGATGCGGTATTTCAGGCTCCCGGGCAGGGCCAGCACATAGCGGTCGGTAGGGTTGACGTTGGCCCTCCAGTATTGGGTCTCGAACCGCCTTTCGCCGTTCGCTTCCGGGTCGGCATCGGCGTTCGGGTCGGTCAACAGTTCCCAACGAAAGCCGCCGCCGGGTGAGCGGGCGTTCGGCCACAGGTGATGGATGTCATGGTTCAGGAAGTCAATGGCGTTCCGTTTGACGTCGTCGCAGCGCATTTCGGGATAACCGGTCTCCGAACGATCGGGCATCACCGGCGGATCGGCCAGGATGTTGCAGAAATAGGCGATCGAGGCGGGTACCGGCTTCCAGCTTTCGTAGGGGGCCAGATGTCCCATGTCGGACCAGGTGTCGAACGGTTTCTTGAATCCGGAGATCGTGACCGGAGGGCCGTGCCAGCCGAGTTGCTCCATGTCCTCTCGCATCCAGATCTGGAACGCCTGTGAGGCCACGGTCTTGACGTGTTGCACCATGTCGCGCCAGCGTCGGTCGCGCGCCAGGATCTCCCGGCACACCTCCGGTATCGCGCCGATGCTGACGCCCAGCACGACGAAGTCGAAATCCCGCCCGACTTGCAGTGTCAGCGTGTCGGCCTTGCGGGTATCCCAGTGCGATTCGAAGTCCCAGCGTTCCCGCTTGAGGCGTTGCCCGTTGACCAGTTGGCTGTAATCCGGTTCGGATGGCCAGCACGGGAGGCCGCGCACATCGATCAGCGGTTGGTAATCGGCGCCGCCGCGGATCTTCGCCTGAACATCGAATTCGAGCGCCGCGACGTAGGGGGTTTCGCCGGGCTTCGGCATATCCGGCGCGGCCAGCCGGACGTTCTCCAAGCGGTGAAAGAACTTGAAATCGACGCCGCGCTTCTTCAGCACTTCGTAGAGCGGTGCGAACACCACATCGCCCATGCCGGCCCGCATTTTCCAGAAGATCGCGCCGCGATAGGTGAAGAACATCCGCAGCGAACCGCGGATCGCCTGCCCGGCCGCCAGGCCCGGTCGTGCCGGGTGGCCTCCTTCATAGGCCAGCGCCAGGTCGTAGAGCCCGCGCACGAAGGCCGAATCGAGCGCCCGTTCCGACGCGCCGTTCAGCCTCAGCCATTCGCGGCATTCGTACTCGTTGATGGCATCCAGACCGCGTGGATCGGTCAGCAGGCGGAAACGCACCACGCCGACCAGGATCGCGACGACCAGATCGATGATTTCCCATTTCAACCGCTGTTCATCGTCGCCGGCAATCCACTCCTCGCACTGCAGCCGGATGCCCGAGGCGAGCGTTTCGACGAAACGCAGCAGCACGCCATCGGAGTCGCCGGTGAGCGACTTCAGCACCAGTTCCAGTATGGTCAATGCCTCGATCAGGCCGGCCGCGGTGGTCATCAGTCCGCATTTCAGGAGGCGCTTCATCGACGCCAACGGCGGTTCGGATGAAACACCGCCGGCGTGTTCCGATGGCGAGCATTCGCTGTATGGCGGGACTTCGCGCTGGCCGGAATTCCCGGCGTGCCGGGTTTGAAGGCCGAACAGCAAGGCCCGGAGCAGCGAGGCGGTGCGTGCCAGATAGCGGCTCAGTGCAAACGGGTTGTGGGTCGTCAGCGGGTCTCCCGGCAAACCTTCACCGGGCGGGAAATAGGAAGACCAGGTGACCCAGCCGCCGCGTCGTGCCGGGTCGGCGATTCCGAGATGCGTATCGGGAAAAAAGGCGTCCAGCCAGTCGGCGATCGGGCAGGTGCGAGGGTCGCGGCCGAGTTCCGCGTAGCACTCGCGCAGCAGTCGGAACGCGTTTTCGTAGAATCCGAGCCAGACGTGGAGTCCATGTTCCTCGATCCGGTCCGCCGGGCCGCGGCCGGAAGCGCCCTTGCCGCCCAAGCGCCAGCCGAGCTGGTAAACCGTCACATGGTATCGGCCCCGGTGTTCGGGTCGGGTCAACTCGAACGCCGCGGCCATCGAGGCGCAGCCGCCGCCGATCACCGCGACGCGGACCGGCCGATCCCCTTTCCCTTCTCCTTCAGTTCCCACCAAACGCAACACTCCATGACGTTCGAAAGTCGGAGCCGTCCGCTCGCCGGCTCAGGTGCTGGGCTGCACAGAACGAGGTGCCATCGATTCGGGATTGTGTCAAGCCCCGGACGAGTAGGCAAGCACCGCGGCGAAGACGCGTTGTTTCACCGCGGATTTCCCGATTCCGGAATCGAGCGCAAGACCATTGCCCGAAAGCCGTGGCGGGGCACCGGCGGCGCGCATCGGCGAAGGCGATAGCTCGAATCGCCTCGATGGTTACCGCGTAGCAGCGAGCGATGCGGGCTATCCCGCCGAACCGCGGTCGAACTACAATGCTGCACCAAGAGCGCCGAGCGAATTACTACAACAACAACGGCCATGCACCGATCCCTCACCCGCCCGCATCGAGGAACCCGATCAACTTGCCCATCATGGTTCGTCCGACGGTTTTGCTGGAGTTTGCCGCTGGCCGTGGTCGGCGCGGCCCAGGCAGACGCCTACCGTGTGCCTTATCAGGGTGCCGCGGCGGCCGGGCAGGCCGAGGCGTTTTCCGCCCAGGCCGATGACCCGTCGGCGCTGTTCTACAATCCGGCCGGTCTGACCCAGCTCGAGGGGGTGCAGCTCTACGCCGGCACCAACCTGGTTGGCGGCGAGACCGATTTCGTCAACTCTGCAGGCGCCACCGCACACGGCGATCTCGGCGGCTCGGTGGCGGTTCCGCCGCCAAGCAATCTCTACCTGACGGCCAATCTGCAAGACCTCGGGTTTACCGCGCTGGGGCCCCTGTCGGTCGGGATCGGTGTCAGCTCTCCCTACGGCTTGATCAACCGCTATCCGAAAACCGGGCCGTTCTCGGACGTCGTGATTCGGACCAAGCTGCCGATGATGGACATCAAACCGACGGTGGCCTACCGCCTGGCGGACTGGGCATCTGTCGGTTTCGGTTTCGACATCTACACCTTCGCGAGCTTTCTGGGCGAGGGGCAGTTCCAACAGCAGTCGCGCTTGCCGCAGGGCGGCGCCGCCGAGATCTCCGGAAGCGGCACCGGCCTCGGCTATAACTTCAGCCTGATGCTGACGCCGTTACGTACCGACTCCGGGCGGCCGCGGATGAATCTCGGATTCGTCTATCGAAGTCAGACCAACTTGCCGTTGAGCGGGCATTACCGCGCTAACGGTCAGGTCGCCGATGCCGAGATGAATCTTCCGCTGCCGGAAGTCGTCACCGGCGCGGTCGCGTTCTGGCCGATTCGGGATGCGGAGCATGAGTGGAAGGTGGAATACGACATGGACTTCGTCGGCTGGGACCGGTTCGCCAGTTTCGACGTCCGCTTGCCGGGAGGGCTGGTCAATCAGACGCCGCAGCATTGGAAGACGATCTGGAGCGCCAGCCTCGGGACGGAGTTCAGATGGCTCGCGCCGGAGGCGCTGCCGCATTGGGAAGTTGCGTTACGCGGCGGCTATCAGCATTCGAACACACCGATCCCCGACCAGACTTTCAGCCCGGTGGTTGCGGATGCCGATTGGGATATCGTCGCCGTGGGGGTCGGATTCAACTGCAAGGGGGACGGGCGGTTTCTGGGCCTGGTGCCTTGCGGATCGGCCGCCGATGCGGTCGGACCGAAATCCATCGGCGTCGACCTGGCGTTCCAGGCGGCCTTCTTCGAGCCGAGGACCATCGCGAACAATTACCGCGAGACTGTCATCGGACGCTATGACTCGATGATCTACATCGGCTCGGTCAATTTTCGCGTGGCGTTCTGACCGCAGGGCGACTCGGGTAACCGGGCGCAGGCGGCTATTGCACTGCTTCGCCGAAGCGGTAGAAGGTGCGATCGAGATACAGCGTGACGTCGTTGACCTCTTCCGCTCCCCAATCCTGTCCGGCGTGTATGCCCCAGGCGGCGACCCGCCGCTGTAACTCGGTCAGCGTGTCGATCTTGCGAGCTTCCTTGGTGTGCAACAGGTTGGAGTGGCATGCCTGGCACTGGTTTTCGTAGAGCTGGCGCCCGCGTTCGGCGTTGACTGCCGAAGCGACGGATGTGTGCAGCAACGCAACGAGGCCCAGCAGTCCCGCAACTCGTGAAAACGCCGGCGGTCGGCGGCGCGGTGGCCAAGGCTGTGCCGGCGGATGGTCGAGTGAAGAAACGAGCTCCATCATGCGAAATGTTCTCCGGTCGAATCGGGTCGGCCGTTCCTGGACGGTCGGCGACGGTCCAGTCTGCGGTCTCCGGTCGCGCTGGACCGTCATGGCCCGACATTATATCGTACGGCTCATGCCCGCATCGGACTCCGGGTTCGGCGCCGGGGCGTCAGGTGTGAGTTCTCTCGCGGTCGCCGTTTCGCTTCGGCTATTCCACGTGGGACCCGATCGCGAATTCGTTGATCCATCACAGGAGTTGGCAGCATGGTGACTGGGTTTCCGCGCCTTCGGTCGGTGATCGCGGCTGCGGCCGTGGTCGTTTTCGGGCTCACGGCCTGCTCGACCATGAATGCCCGCAGCAGTCATGATCCGTCGTATGACTTCGCCCGGCTCCAGTCATGGGGCTGGGCGCCGCACAGCGGTGTGATCCAGACCGATGCCGCCGCGATGACCTCCGAACGCATCCGGCTGGACAGCCTGGTGCGCGAACACATCCGCGACCAGCTCAACGGCAAGGGCTATCGGCAGCAGGCCGGCGGAGCGGATTTCCTGGTGGCCTGGTCATTCGGCGAGTGGCAGTTGGAACGACGCTCCCCGCCCGGCGGCGGCTATGGTGCCGTCGGCCTGATGTACTCCGGCGTACACGGGACTCCGATGCCGC
Organism: uncultured Methylococcaceae bacterium; assembly: GCA_964644665.1. Classification (GTDB taxonomy): domain Bacteria; phylum Pseudomonadota; class Gammaproteobacteria; order Methylococcales; family Methylococcaceae; genus Methylotetracoccus. The sequence continues at coordinate 7,413 of CAZXXC010000093.1, read as the reverse complement.
AAGCAAAGGATGGCCGGGCGCCGCCGCCGTCGGTCGATCCCTACTCGTCAAGCTACGAGCGGGCGAGGCTCGAGTTGGCGGTAGTCGATCCGAAGACGCAGCGCATCGTCTGGAATGCGGCCGTGACCGACGACAGCGATTTCGGTTACTTCACTTCGGCGCAACGCAATCGAATCGCGGAAGCCGTGGACAAGCTGTTGGAAGACTTCCCTCCGCCCCGGTGATAGGCTGGGTCGGTGCGCGCCGGGAGTGTTTCAGATCTCTTCAGGGTGTAGAATCTGGACCGTTTCCGGCGGCGTATGGGCCGCCATCCGGTTCAGCAGGCCTCCGGCGGTGGGATCGTCGATGATCAGGGGGCGATGCGCGATGCGCACGAACCCGTCGCCGACGGCCTGCTCCACCTGGTGCAGCAGCGGATCGAAATAGCCGCGGATGTTCAACAGCCCGCATGGCTTCCGGTGCAGCCCGAGTTGGGCCCAGGTGACGATCTCGAAAAACTCTTCCAGCGTGCCGTAGCCGCCCGGCAGAGCGATGAAGCCGTCGGCGAGTTCCGCCATCAGCGCCTTGCGTTCATGCATCGTCGCGACGACGCGGAGTTCGGTCAGGCCGGGATGTGCGATTTCGTGCCGGCTCAGGAATTCCGGGATCACGCCGATCACTTCGCCGCCGCGCTCGACCACCCGGTCCGCGAGGACCCCCATCAGGCCGACGCGGCCGCCGCCGAACACCAGGCCGTAGCCGCGATCGACCAGTAGCCCGCCCAATTCCTGGGCCGCCTGGCTGAACGCCGGATCGGCGCCGGTTCGCGAGCCGCAGAATACACAGATTCGTTTCATCGAAATCGCTCGTCTGGAGCAAGGAATGCGCAGTGTCCGCCGTCTCCGGTCCGGCTGCAACCCCTTTACGGCCTCGCAGAATAGCGATCGACGGCGGCCGCTTTATTCCAGTAATCTCGCCATCGAACGGGTGACTTCAGGAGGCGAGCGAAAATGCTAGGGCGGCGATTTGTCATTTGGGTCGTTTTACTCGGGCTGACGGCGGCAGCCCGAGCGGCAGGTCCGCCGCAGGCTGCGGTGGCCAGCGCCCACCCGCTGGCGACCCGGGCCGGCATCGAGATGCTGGCGCAGGGCGGCAATGCGTTCGACGCGGCGGTCGCGGTGGCCGCCGCGCTGGCGGTGGTCCAGCCGGGTGGCTCGGGGCTGGGCGGCGGCGGATTCTGGCTGCTACACCGGGCGGCTGGCGGCGACGTCATGCTCGATGGCCGGGAACGCGCACCGCTGGCGGCGACCCGCGAGATGTACCTCGATCGGCAGGGAAACCCGATTCCCGATCGGTCCATCGACGGGCCGCTGTCTGCAGCCATTCCGGGCATGCCGGCCGCACTGGCGCATCTGGCCGCGCGGTACGGACGGCTTCCGCTGAGAACTGCGCTCGGTCCGGCGATCCGCTATGCCGATCATGGCTTTCCGGTCGGTGAGCCGTATGTCCGATTGCTCCGGATGCGGGAGCGGGCGATCCGGCGCTGGCCGGCTTCGGCGGCGATCTTTCTGGATGACGGCCGCGTGCCGGCTGCCGGCTTCCGGCTGGTGCAACAGGATCTGGCCGATACGCTCCGCCTGCTTGCGGATCGAGGGCGAGATGGCTTCTACCGCGGTGCGCTGGCCGATCGCATGGTGCGTGAAGTGCGCAACGCCGGGGGTAACTGGATGCGGAGGGACCTCGACGAGTACCGGCCCGTCGAGCGGCAACCGCTGAAAGGCCGCTATCGCGATCTGGAGATCACCACGGTGCCGCCGCCCGGCGGCGGCGCCGTGCTGCTGCAGTCCGTGAACATTCTGTCGCTGTTCGATCTGCACGCCCAGGCCCCGGCTTCGCAGAAGCACTTGATCGTCGAGGCGATGCGCCGCGCCTATCACGACCGGGATCGTTACCTTGGCGATCCGGACTTCGTGGCGATCCCCTTGTCGCGGCTGTTGTCGCTCGATTACGCCGCCGGGCTCGCGGCGACGATGCGGGCCGATCGCGCGTTGCCCAGCAGCGAGTTCGCAACGGCGGCGCCGCCGGAACCCGACGGCGGGAACACCACCCACTATTCGATCATCGACCGGGAGGGTAACGCGGTCGCGGCCACACTGACTATCAACTATCCGTTCGGTTCGGGCTTCGTTCCGGCCGGCACCGGTGTGGTGCTGAACGATGAAATGGACGACTTCGCCGCCCGGCCCGGCACGCCGAACGTGTACGGTTTGATGGGCGGAGAGCAAAACACCATCGCTCCAGGCAAACGCATGTTGTCCAGCATGACCCCGACCTTCCTGAACGACGGCGAGAGGCTGGGTATCCTCGGCACACCGGGTGGCAGCCGCATCATCTCGATGGTGCTGCTGGCGACCCTCGCTTTCGCCGAAGGGTCGGGCGTGCATGCCGTGGTCGGTCACCGGCGCTTTCACCACCAGTATCTGCCGGACCGGATCGAATTCGAGCCGGGAGCACTGAACGACGATGAACTTGCGGCGCTGCGCAGCATGGGCCACGAGCTGGAGCCGCTGGAACGGCGCTACGGTGACATGCACGCGGTGATCTGGGACCGACGGGCCGGCAGGGTGACCGCCGCCAGCGACCCGCGGGGCGAAGGAGCCGCGGTGCTCTGGCCGTGAGTTCGGTTGGTCGATTCCGGTCCAACGCGACACTGATCCGGTCGATCGCGTGCTTCGCCGTGACCGGAGATCCGCCACCTGCGGCCATTCGTCAGTAACCGCGCTCCGGGTCGATGCGGTGGGGGAGTTCCCGGCCGGCGGCTGCGCCGTTCAGCATTTCGGCCAGGGTATCGACGCGGGCGGTTTCGGTTTCGTCCGACCAGCCCGCGCGGTGAGGGCTCATCACGACGCGGTCGAGTTCGTGAAACGGGAAATGCGCGGGTGGGACGGGTATCCGCAATGCGCGCTGGCGCTCGGACGGGTACCGATACCAGACATCGAGGCCCGCGCCGAACAGGCGCCGCTGCTCGAGCGCCGCATACAATGCCGCTTCATCGACGATCGGTCCGCGCGCCACATTGACCAGTACGGCGTGGCGCGGCAGCAGTGCCAGTTCGGCCGCGCCGATCATTCCCTCGGTTTCGGTGGTGTGCGGTACGCAGATCAGCAGTGCAGTGGCTTCCGGCAGCAGTTCCGGTAGTGCTGCGGCGGCATGGACCGGACCGTCCTCGCACGCGCGCGCCGCGCGGCCTACCGGCTGCACCCGGAGGCCGAGTCCGCGGCAGCCGGCGGCGATGCGCCGCCCGACCCGGCCGTAGCCGAGCACCACGGCGGTGCCGCCCTCCAGCAGCACCGAACCGGGCTCTCCGGCCGGTTCCGCAGACCAGATGTGGCGGCGAAAGGCGCGGTCGTGCAAGACGATCCGCTTGGCCGCAGCCAACAGCAGCGCCAGTGCGGTTTCGGCCGTCGGCGCCGCATTGTACGGCAAGTTGTGCAGCGACAGGGCGGGATGCCGTCGGAGCAGCGCGATCGTTTCCAGCGGTGCACCGACCCAAGGCACGATCACTGCGCGGAGGCAGCAGCTCGCCTGCAAATCCCCTTCGGTCGGCAAGCCGTCGACCAGGATCGCACAGTCGCTCGCCGGCGGATTCGAACCGCCGGTCAGGTGCACGCGCGTATCGAGCCTCGTTCGGAGCCGTTCGAGCAAATCGGGTTCCAGCGGGTGTTTCAGATGGACGTTCAGCACGGTATATTGGCTCCTGCGCATCGCGGTACCGCATCAGGGCGCGGAGCTTACGCTCGCCAAGCGGTCAGGAACAAGCCTGCCGGGTTCCGCGTGAGCATCACACCCATAACTCCCGCTCGATACGAACTTTGAATCCCTGGAGAGGCCGTGGACCCGACCCGAATCGAACGCTTCGTGGAGTCGCTGTGGCATGACTCGATTCAGCCGGAACTGACTGAATACATCCGGATTCCGAACAAGTCGCCGCTGTTCGATCCGGAATGGGAATCACACGGCTACATGGACGACGCCGTGCGGCTGGCCGAACGGTGGTGCCGGGTCCATCTGCCGACCGGTGCCGTGCTGGAGGTGGTGCGTCTACCGGGCCGCACGCCGGTATTGCTGATGGAAATGCCCGGCGGCGGGAAAGGCACGGTGCTGCTTTACGGGCATCTCGACAAGCAGCCGGAGATGGCCGGGTGGCGCGAAGGTTTGGGCCCCTGGGAGCCGGTTGTCGAGGGAGACAGGCTCTATGGCCGGGGCGGCGCCGACGACGGCTACGCGGTTTTTTCCTCTCTGGCGGCGATTCTGGCCATTCGTGATCAGAGGCTGCCTCATCCCCGCTGCCTGATTCTGATCGAGTGCTGCGAGGAAAGCGGCAGTTTCGATCTGCCGTACTACGTGGAGCGGCTCGCAGAGCGAATCGGCCAGCCAGATTTGGTGATCTGCCTCGATTCCGGCTGCGGCAATTATGAGCAGATGTGGCTGACGACCTCGCTGCGCGGCCTGGTCGGCGGCGAACTCGCGGTGGAAGTCCTGACCGAAGGGGTACATTCGGGAGATGCCGGCGGCATCGTACCGTCCAGCTTTCGGGTCGCCCGCCAGCTGCTTTCGCGGCTGGAAGACGAGACGACCGGCGAAATCACCGCCAAGGCTTTCCAAGCGGACATTCCCGCACAGCGGATCGAGCAGGCCCAGCAGGCGGCGAACGTGCTGGCGGAAGCGGTCTACGCCAAGTTTCCGTTCGCTTCCGGCGTTTCGCCGGCGGTGCCCGACCGCGTGCAGATGATCCTGAATCGGACCTGGCGCCCGGCGCTGGAGATCACCGGCGCATCCGGTCTGCCGTCGATGGATCACGCCGGGAACGTTCTGCGTCCTCGCACCGGACTGAAGTTGTCCTTGCGCCTGCCGCCGACGGTCGATGCGGCGGCCGCGGGCGAAGCTCTGAAAGCGATGCTGGAGCGCGATCCGCCCTATCGGGCGCACGTCCGTTTTGTCCCGGAACAGGCGGCCGGCGGCTGGAACGCGCCGCTACTGACCGAGCGTCTGGCCGCGTCGGTCGACAGCGCCTCGCGCCGCTTTTTCGGCCAGCCGGCGGTGCAGATGGGGGAGGGCGGAACGATCCCGTTCATGGGCATGCTCGGCCAGAAGTTTCCTGCCGCGCAGTTCCTGATCACCGGGGTGCTGGGGCCGCACTCGAACGCACACGGGCCGAACGAGTTCCTGCATCTTCCGACCGCCCGGAAAATCACCTGCTGCGTGGCGCAGGTATTGACGCAGGCAGCGGGGGGTTAGGCGGACGGCGCCGCGATGGCATCATCGGGGCTTTTCCCGGTGTCGGGGTGGATTGCGAGCGGCGGCCGGCCGGGAAGCCGTCGCCAGGGCGGGCAGCGTGATCTCGCGCCAGGCGCCGGGCGAAAGTCCGTCGAGTTGCCAGTCGCCGACGGCAACGCGGATCAGCCGCAAGGTGGGAAAGCCGATCGCCGCGGTCATGCGTCGAACCTGCCGATTGCGCCCTTCGCGGAGTTTCAGTTCGATCCAGGAAGTGGGGATCCGCGCACGATGGCGGATTGGCGGATCACGCGGCCAAAGCCCCTCCGGTTCCGGAATCGCCCGGGCTTCGGCGGGAAGCGTCGGGCCGTCATTCAGCATCACGCCGCGTCGCAGCGCCTGTAATGCGGCTTGGTCCGGAAGTCCTTCGACCTGGACCCGATAGGTTTTCCACAGCTTGAAGCGGGGATGCGCGATCCTGGCCTGCCAGCGTCCGTCATCGGTCAGCAGCAGCAAGCCTTCACTGTCCATGTCGAGTCGGCCCGCCGGGTGGACGCCGGGCATGGCGAGGTAATCCGCCAGCGTGGTGCGCCCCGCGGAGCGATCGGTAAACTGCGGCAGCACGCCGTAGGGCTTGTTGAAAAGAATCAGTCGCGGCATGAGCGGGATTCGCGGCTGGCGCGGGTTGAGGTGGGCAAACATTCAAGGTATCAGACGACATGAGCGAAAGCGACGGCGGAAAGGGTGGTGGAATTGGTCGACGGGCGAAAGCGCCGCGTCCGAAACATGCGGAACGCATGGCTCGATCGGAACGGCCGGTCGGGGTGCGTGCCGAATCCGTGCCCGTCGATCCGGCCCACGAGAAACTGCAGAAGATCAGCGGCATTGCTGCAGTGACCGCCGTGTTTCGGTGTGATGCCGACCGCGTCGTGCGTTTGTATTACTCCGATGCGATGAAAGCGGCGGCCGGGCCGTTTTGCGCAAGGATGGCCGAACTGCGGCGGGTCTATCGGCTGGTTCCGGAAGAGGAACTGGTTCGTGTCGCCGGCACCGTCCATCACGGGGGAATCGTCGCCGCGGCGCGGGTGCGTCCGGTGCCGCTTTTCAATGGCGATGCGGTCGATCGTTGGGCAGCGGGCGGCGCTCCGTTGGTCGCTCTGGACGGTGTCGGCAACCCGCACAATCTGGGGGCGATCGCGCGGACGCTGGCCTTCTTTGGCCTGCCGCGGCTGCTGATTGCCGGCCATCACGCACAGGCCGGCCTTTCCGATGCGGCCTACCGTGTGGCGGAAGGAGGGCTCGAATTTCTTGATGTGTATCAGACCTCGCATCTGCCACAGGCTTTGCGGGAACTCCGGGGGCGCTATCGAATCGTCGGCGCGACGCTACAAGGCGGGCGTCCGTTGTCGGCCATGCCGGCGGATCCGCGTCCGATCTGTCTGGTCCTCGGCAACGAGGAGGAGGGCTTGCCGGAATCGACCTTGCGCGTCTGCGAAGCTCTGGTGACGATTCGCGGCAGCGGAGCGGTGCAGTCACTGAACGTGTCGGCTACCGCGGCGATCCTGGTCGCCCAGATCGTCGCCTCCGCCGCCTATCGAAAGCGGGATCCGCAGCCGGGGCAAACGGTGCGATCGAAGAGGGTACGCAACAGTGGACGTCGATGAGGCGGCCGGTGACGGTGTGAAGACGATTGATGCGGTGCGCGCGGATTGGCATGGTCGGGGATTCAGTTGCGACCTTTGGGTGGATCCGCCTGGGCAATGCTGGGAAGACTTCGTACATCGCACCGACGAGTTGGTGATGGTCATTTCCGGCGATGTCGAGTTCGAAATTTCCGGCCGGATTTTTCATCCGCAGCCTGGCGAGGAGCTGCGGATCCCGGCCGGTGCGGTGCATTCCGTCCGCAACCGGGGCGTCGACAAGGCGTGCTGGCTGTATGGCTACCGCCGCTGAATGCCTCGCGCGATCCTGGTCTCTGGAACGCCGTGCCGGCAGGGGCTTGTCCGCCACCCGAGCGATCCGTTATGCTAAACGCCTCGGTTCGGGGATGTAGCTCAGCTGGGAGAGCGTCGCGTTCGCAATGCGAAGGTCAGGGGTTCGATCCCCCTCATCTCCACCAATCCTACTTCTACGAACCATTCTCTGGTTCGACCCGACCCC
>CAZXXC010000092.1:0-17101 GCA_964644665.1 uncultured Methylococcaceae bacterium | reverse complement strand
TCAGGTTTCGCAGAAAATGGCGACACAATCGTTGTATCCCGCCTGGCAGACGGAGAGAAACTCCCGCTGAGGAAACTACCGACTGGAGAGCCGTGTGCGGGAGAACCGCCCGCACGGTTCGGATGGCGGGGAGGCGCACGCCTTCCCGACCCCTATCAATCATTCGCGCAGAGGGCCGGGCTGCTACATTCCCTTGGGGCGCGGCGGAGGGTTGCGCCCTCGGGGATTACCCACGCCCGGCCAGACTGCACAGGCGGTTCCGGTGATCGAAGGTGATCAGCCGGTGAACTCGAAAATCAGCACCGTTTCGCCGCGGTGGATCAGTCGCAGGAAGTCCAGTTCCTCCACAAACCCCGCGGCTTCCGGCACCCAGCCGTAGTTCATCAGGATCAGGTAGCTGGTGCCGTGTCCGCGCGGAGCGTGCCTGAGATTGTCGGCCACCCTTCTCCAGATCGGCACTCCGAACGGGCTGTTGAACAACAGAACCCACGGCCCTTCCGGAAAACGATAATCTCCTCCGTCCTCACACAGCACTTTGATGTCATGGCAAAGCCGGGTCTTGCTTCGGAAGCTCGCCAGGTTGCGAACAGCGGCCTCGTGCAGTTCCCGCGCATATTCGACGCCGATGATCTGCTTGAACGGAAAATCGGACGCCTGAAATAAGGCGGCCCCTTTCCCGGAACCGACATCGATGAACGTGTAATCCCGAAAATCGACCGGAATGCGCTCCAGCGTCTGCTTCATCAGCCAGGGGGTGGCGCCGCCGTATCGGGTGCCGTGGGTCTTGCTGTCACTTTCGACGTTCAGGTTCTCCGTCTCGATCAATCCGGCCGTTTCCACGCCGTGTTCGCGGTCGTACCGCCGCAGATCGAGCATCCGGCTCAGGATGTGGCCGGGCACACGCTTGAAATTGAGCAGGTGCAGCAGGGCAAGCTCAACCGTGCCGACCACTCCGCGCACTCGCAGACTATTTCTCAAACTCATGATCGGTGCTCCTCGCAAACGACTGGCAAATCGTCAAGAAAGTGAAGTGAGCCGTCATGCCGGGTGGGACACCGGCATTCCTGTCACAGGGTCGAGCGGATTCAGGGTCTGACGCAGGGTCTGTTGCGTCCGCCGCGTGTGCCCCTGAGCGGCGTTGCCGATGATCAGCAAGTCTAGCGTACCCAGTAGGGGAGTGCAGGGCTTGAACCTTCCCCGAACGTCTGCCGCGCGGACGGAGTACCCCCGCGATCGAATGGCGTGGCGGGCCCTTCAGGCGCGGCGGGAAACCCGCTACAACTGAACCGGACCTACCCGAATCGCTTCTGCCGACACGGTTCCACGACCAGCGAGCGCATCGCGATCGCGCCGAGCGTCACCTTTTCTGCGAAGAACGCGATGGCATCATCCGGCCCCTGCAGCGCGAGGATGTACAGCAGCGGCAGATAGTGTTCCGGGGTCGGCACCGCAAGCCGCGCGGCCTCGCCCAGACGTGAGTAATGGATCAGCGCATCGTGGTCGCCGGACAGGATCAGGCGCTTGACCTCCTGATCGAAGGCGGTGGCCCAATCGTGCGCGGCGTCCTTCCAGACGACCGCGCCCAGATTGTGCACGACGTTCCCGCTGCCGACGATCAACACGCCGTTGTGCCGCAACGGCCGCAGTGCCTTCCCCAGTTCGTAGTGTCCGGCCGCGGGGCGGGTGCGATCCAGGCTGAGCTGAACGACCGGAATGTCGGCTTCAGGATACATCCGGCACAAGACGGACCAGGCGCCGTGATCGAGGCCCCGGTCGGCGTCGAGTGAAACCGAAGGACCCAGTATCGCCTGGACCGATCGGGCCAGATCGGGACTCCCCTGCGCCGGGTAGTTCACCTCGAACAAGGACCGGGGAAAGCCGAAGAAGTCATGGATGGTGGAGGGTTGTTCCGCCGCGCTCACGCGGGTACCGACGGTTTCCCAGTGCGCGGAGATGCAGAGTATCGCCCGGGGTCTCGGAAGCGCCGCAGCGATTCGCGACCATTCCCGGCCGAACTCGGTGTCCTCGACGGCGTTCATCGGGCTTCCGTGCCCGACGAACAGCGCGGGCATCGCGGCTTCACTGCCGCCCATGCCGGGAGTCGCCGCATTGCAGTGCTGTCCTGTCATGGTGCCCTCGCTCGGTTCAGCGTGCCTGATCTGGTGATGTCAACACGCCGTTGCGGTAGTCCGCAAGGGCCTGTTCGATCTGTTCGCGTGTGTTCATCACGAAAGGGCCGTGCTGCACCACCGGTTCGCGCAGCGGTTTTCCGGCCAGCAGCAGAAACCGCGCGCCTTGCGCTCCCGCCTCGACATGCACCTGGTCGCCTTCCGACAGCAGGCCGGCGGCCCGATCGGGCAAGGCCCGGCGGTCGTCGCCCACGGTCGCCTCCCCTTCGTACAGGTAGAGAAACGCCCGATGTCCGGCCGGGACGGGCGCCGTGAAGCCGGCGGCGGCCGGCAGGCGGACATCGAGATACAGGGGGTCCGTGCTCAGGCCCTGGATCGGGCCGGACACCCGGCGCGCGCCCTGCACCAGCGTTCCGGCGATTACCCGCACCTCGCCGCCGGTGTCCAGCGGAACGCCGGGAATGTCCCGTGCGGGGATGTCGCGGTAAGCGGCCGGCTTCATCTTTTCGGCGGCCGGCAGGTTGATCCAGAGCTGGAAGCCGCGCATCCGTCCCTCGGTCTGCTGCGGCATCTCGGAATGAATGATGCCGCGGCCTGCCGTCATCCACTGGACGTCGCCGGGGCCGAGATCGCCGCGATGGCCGGCGCTGTCTTCATGCCGCATGTGGCCGTCCAGCATGTAGGTGACCGTCTCGAAGCCGCGATGCGGATGCGATGGGAATCCGCGGATGTAATCGCCCGGATCGTCGGAGAAGAATTCGTCCAGCATCAGGAACGGATCGTGGCGCAGCGCCTCGGAATTGCCGAGGCTGCGCCGCAGTTTCACGCCGGCGCCGTCGGACGCGGCGACGGAAGGGATGATGCGCTCTAAGGTTCGTGTGGTCATGGGAATCTCCGTTGGGCTGATTGGAAAACCACGTCGCGGACAGTCAGGCGGCCAGCCTGGCGATCTGCGAATCTGCCGCCGACAGTGCCGCCTGCCGATCTCCCTCGCCGAGATTGAGTCCCTCGGCGTAGATGAAGCGAATGTCCTGCAGGCCCAGAAAGTTCAGGAAATTCTGCACGTAGCGGGTCTGCGTATCCATGGCCGTACCGTGATGGATGCCGCCGCGCGTCGCCAGCACATAGACGGTCCTGTCGCCCAACAGGCCGACCGGGCCGTTCTCGGTGTAGCGGAAGGTGACGCCGGCGCGTGCCACGTGGTCGAAATAAGCTTTGAGCGTCGAAGGCACGCCGAAGTTGTACATCGGCAGCCCCAAGACGATGCGATCGGCCTGCCGCAGCTCATCGATCAACTGGTCCGAGTAGCGGACCGCGGCCTGTTGCTCGGCGCTGCGTTCCGCTTCGGGGGTGACGAAGGCCTGGACCCGCTCGGCCGTCAGATGGGGTACCGGCTCCTTGGCCAGGTCGCGGACCACGACGCGGTCCTCCGGGTACCGTGCCCGCCAGGTTTCGATGAATCGGTTCGCCAGGCGTGAGGAATGACCCTGCTCGGAAAACAGGCTGGAGTTGATCTGTAACAGAGTGTTCATGTGGTGTCTCCGTGAGTGCTCGGTGGCACCATTAAACGATTGAACAGATCGATAAAAAAGCAGAATATTTCGCCTAATAAAATCGAATGTTTCGATATCTATGAGCGCCTTTCCGAAAGTCACGCTCGACCAATGGCGGACGCTGGTCGCCGTGGTGGAGGCCGGCGGTTATGCACAGGCGGCCGAAGCGCTGCACAAGAGCCAGTCGACGCTGACCTATGCGGTGCAGAAGCTGGAGCGCCTGCTGGGTGTCCGGGTGTTCGACATCCAGGGTCGCAAGGCGGTGCTCACCGCCGCCGGCAGGGTCTTGTATCGCCGAGGCAAGAACTTGCTCGAGGAAGCATTGCGGCTGGAGCGAGCCGCGGCCGGTCTCGCCGCGGGTTGGGAGTCGGAGTTGCGGCTGGCGGTGGACATCATCTTCCCCACCTGGCTGCTGCTGGAATGCCTCGCGCGCTTCGCCGAGCGGCATCCGGACATCCGCATCGAACTGATCGAGTCGGTGCTGGGGGGAACCGACGAGGCCCTGCTGGAAGGGCTGGCCGATCTGGCGATCGGTTCGTCGATCCCGCCGGGATTCATCGGCGACCCGATGATGCAGGTCCGCTTCATCGCCGCGGCCCATCCCGATCATCCGCTGCACCGGCTCGGCCGTCCGTTGACCCTGGACGACTTGAGCCGGCACCGCCATCTGGTGGTCCGGGACACCGGGCGGGAGCGCCGCCGAACGCCGGGCTGGCTGAACGAACGGCGCTGGACCGTGAGCCACAAGGCCACGTCGATCCATGCCGCTTGCATGGGTCTCGGTTATGCCTGGTATGCCGAGAACGTCATCCGCCGGGAACTGGACGCCGGCGCGTTGAAGCCGCTGCCGCTGCGGGAAGGGGCGGAGCGCTGGGCGACCCTTTACCTGATCTTCGCCGATCGGGATGCGGCCGGTCCCGGTGCGTTGCAGATGGGGGAAATCCTTCGCGACGGCGTCAGGCAGCGCTGTCCGAACGGCGGTCTCGCGGACGATTCGGAGGTCTTCTCGCAGGGGCGGGAACACCGCCGGGCCGATCGCTGAGGAGAATTCGCGGCGACCGATCCGCCGCGAAAGCCCGGAAGGCGAGCGGGTTGACCGTCCGGCTCTCGATGATCCGCCGAACGGTCAAGCTGCACCCATGACCGTCGCGAGAGAGGCCGGCTGCGCCGAACGCAACCGGCCTCTGCGCCAGGGATGCACCGCGATTACGGCGCCCCCGGGTTCAGGTTCGACGAGCCGAACGTGATGAAGAACAGAGCGGTGGCGCCCTTCACGAACGTGTGGCCTTCGTAGGTCGGCGTCGAGGCCAGGAATTTGCCGCTGGCCCGCTCATAGATGTCGATCGTGAATCGCGCGAACCCGCTCTGGGTGCTTTGCTTGTAAAACGCAAGTTCAGGCAGCGCGATCGGAAAGAGCCCTGCCTGGATCGGCGGGATGCCGAAAAAGAAGTCGTTGCTGTTGGTCCCGAATGCATGGATCATCACGCGCAGCAGGTATTGTTCCTGTTTGTCGCCCGGGATTCGGAGTCCTTGTCGTCCCAGCCAGCGCGTGATTCCGGCCTGCACGAATTCCTTGTCGGGCACGGTATCGGGGCTCAGACCGGCCGTTTCGATCGCCACCGTGCGGCCGGCGGGAATCGGGACGCGGGCGTGCGCCAGTGTTTGGGCGAGTGACTGATCCAGGATCAGTTGCTCGTTCACCGTCCGAGGCGTATCGGTCAAGCGCCCGGACGTGGTGCATGCGGTCAACGACAGGACGCCGAGACCGAGGACGGTGAGGCAGCGTAGGTTCATGGCTCAATCCTCCTTCGGCTCGAGGCCCCATGCGCTCATCAAGGCCGCATCCGTCAATGTGGTCATCGCCTCGGTGTTGGGGAGCCCGTAAAACGTGTCGTAGCGCGCATCGCCGCTCCAGATCACTCGGCCGCTGCGGGCATCGACGCCTTTGACCGATACCATCGGGGGCCTCACATCGCCGATCCGGTCGGCAAAAACGACGGCGTCGACACCGAGGGCGCCGGCCGCATTCATGACATCGGCTTCGCTGATCAGCAACTCGTTCGCGATGGCGGGGCTCTGCTGCAGAGCCTGCTGCAGCCGGTTGCGGCCGTGGACGGTCAGGCCTCGTCCTTTCAGCCACGAAGCGGCGGCATCGGCGACCCGGTCGTCGTTCCCCCAAACGACGACCGACTTCAAGTGGCGCGGCGGAGCGGCGGGAAATCCGGAGACGGTCGGTGGTCCGGAAGGCAGGTATGCATCCAGGGCCGTGCCGGTCTGGCAGCCCGAAAGCAGCGGAATGATGATCCACAAAAGGGAAGGCGGTGAATGTCTCACGGTGGTCTCCTCACTGAGTGCCGTCATTCGACTCGAAGGTTGTGGAGTGCGGCTGTGATCCGAAGACGAGTTGGCAGGCGACGCTGCTGCGCCAGCCGCCGAATGCCGCAGCCTTTCGAGTCGACGTGTGACAGCGAACGGCGACCGCCCCTTTATACACCCTATTGCCGCGAATCTCGACCGCTGGCATCAGCCGTGCGGGACGGCGAAATCACGGTCAGTACGGAGGCACCGGGCCGGTGGCACTCGATCCCGCCCGGCGGTGGGTGTCGTTGTAGGAGCCGAGCCCTCTCGGCGATGGCGAGGTTGGGGCGTGGAGGCCGGCGTCACCGCCGCCGTCCGCCGGTCGATCCGGCAGCAGTGGCCTGTTCCGCGGCTTGCGTCAGAATGAGCTGGGGCAGTCCTTGCGGGTAATAAGGCGAGGGCGCATAGAGATTGAAGTGGTTTCTCCCTTCGACCAGGTTGCAGGTGGCCTGGTAGCCGGAACTCGCGAGGTACTCGCACAGCGCGGCCGTGGGTTCGTTGAGGAAATAGGTGTCGTTGGTTCCGCAGTACAGATTCAATTTGCCGGCGAGGGCATTCTGCAGGCCTCTTCCTCCCGACCTCAGGCGCCGCGCGATGTCGTAGCGCGTCCACTGAGTCAGGGTACGCGAATCCAGCACGCCCGTGGTCCGGTTGAACAGTCGCGCCGGATAGCCGTCCCGGCCGCGCTGACTCCAGGCAAACTCGTAAAGAGAGTAGAACCCCGCCACTGCCGGATTGTTGTCGACATACTGCATGTGATCGGACACCTTGGTCGCGTCGATTCGGGACACGACCTTCGGGATGCCGGCGCTGTCGACGTAGAAATTGTCGCGCGAGCCCGGTGTGACGTTCGTCCGGAAGAAAAACCGGAAGTCGACGGGATCGGGCGCAATGCCCCATGCGCCGTTGAATGTCGTGTAGTAGGTCGTCTGCAACGCGATGGCGACCCACCCGCCGGTGGAATAGCCATGCAGATACCGGAGTTTCCCCGATCCCCCGATGCCGTAGGTTTTCTCCAGATAGGGGATGAACTCCCGCATCAGCGCGGATCGCCAGGGGCCGTTGTTCGGCGAATCGACGTAGTAGTGGTTTCGGTTGTCGAACAACTCGTCGAGCACGACGTGGGCCATGCGCAATGCCGCGTTGCCTTCCGACAGTTGGGCGAACGGCCCGACCGTGTCCCAGGCTCCTTCGATCGATTGTCCGGCACCCGGGAAGTGATAGAGCACGGCACATCGGGTCGTCGATCCCCGGCATGCCGGCGGAAGGTAGACTGCTGCACGCAGCGCAACGGGCGTGCGCCAGAACCGCGTCAACGTGCTGCTTTGCAAGGACACCTGCTCGAGATCCCAGGGTCCTGCGGCACTGGCCGGTTCGCTGAACCAGCCGGTGCAAACAAGGAGATATCCGAGAATACCGGCGATGACGCGCGGTGATCTGCGCCTACCGAATCCGTGCGGCTCCGTTCGCCGGACGGCCGGGTGTGAGTGCTGGTTCTCGGGCTGTCTATTCATAAGTCAGACTATTCGGTCTCTCGGAGATTTGGTGAATGAACGGACGCTCGGGCAACGAGCCGAGCGCAATGTGGTCGAATCGGAGCCCGGACCCCCCCGCCGGCGGTAACGCCCGCTCCGTGCGGGTCCCGTCGGGGACTTGGCCCACGCCCCAGGCGCGTCCATCCGTCTCCTCGTGCGGAGAAAAGTCCTTCTTTCGGCGGCATGGAGATCCAAGACTAAGGGCACCGGGCCGGGTCAGTCAATTCTTTCGGTACGCGCGGGTCGGCAGCCGGTTACGGTGCCGGCGTCGCCGAATCCTGCGCCCGGTCACGGCTTTGGGGGAATGGCTGGTTCACCCAGCCTCCTCCGAATGCCTTCAGCAGCGACGGATTCTCCGGAGACACATGATTCTCCCAACCTCCGCCCAGTGCCTTGTACAGCGCGACCAGCGCGGTGGCCGTGGTGGTCTCGCGCAGCGCCAGACGTTCCTGATCCTGGAGCAGGCGCAGTTCGGTATCCAGCACGGTCAGGAAGTCGCTGATCCCTTCCCGGAAACGCAGGTGCGCCAGTTCGTGTGCTTTCTGGCTGGACAGTGCGGCTTGCGCCAGGATGTCGCGTTCGGCACGCTGGCGGTTGTAATTGACCAGCGCGTTCTCCGTCTCTTCCAGCGCGTTCAGAACGGTCTGCTGGTACTGAGCCAGGCTTGCCCGGGCCAGCGCATCCGATGCGTCGATGCGGGCGTAGACCCGGGCGAGATCGAACGCCGGCCAGGTGATCCTGGGCCCGAGGGAATAGGCGTCGGAACCGGCGCTGCCGAGGTTGGTGAAATTGCTGGCCTCCAGCGCGAAGGTGCCGACGAAGGTGACACGGGGAAACAGATCGGCAGTGGCGACGCCGATCTGGGCAGTGGCGCTGGCGAGTCGGCGTTCGGCGACCTTGATGTCGGGGCGGCGGCGCAGCAGTTCGGTCGGATTGCCGATGTGGATCGTCGCCGGCATCTCCGGCAAAGGTCCGGGCTGCAGAAGCTTCGGCAGCAGCGCGCCGGGCGGTTGCGCCGTCAGCACGCCGAGGCGGTGAATGCCCTGCCGGATCGCGGCCTCGATCGGCTGGATGGTGGCGCGGGTGGTATCGAACTGAGCACTGGCCCGAGAGGTGTCGAGTTCGGTGCCGCGGCCGGCCTCCAGCCGAACTTGTGTCAGCTTCAGTGTACCCGCCTGGTTCTCGGTGTTCTTCCGGGCGACCGCCAGCTGATTCTGTAGGCCCCTGACGGCGAAATAGTTGCGTGCCACTTCGGCGATCAGTGTGACCATCAGATCGCGGTAGCCGGCTTCCTGAGCCTCCACCTCGGCTCCTCGCAATTCCACGTTGCGCCGGACCCGGCCGAAGAAATCGAGTTCCCAGAAGGCGTCGAATCCGACGTTGAAAAGACTGATCTCGCGCGGGACGAACGTGATGCCGGCCAGACCCCCGAGACTGCGGTTTTGCGTGGTGTAATTGGCACGCGAGGACACCACCGGCAGCAAATCCAGGCCGGCCTGCAGATACAGCGCCCGTGCCTGGCGCAGGTTCTCCGCGGTCGCTTTCAGATCGAGGTTCCGCCGCAGGGCCTGCTCGACCAGACCGGACAGCACCGGATCCTTGAACTGCCGCCACCAGGCGACGTCCACCGAGGTTCCCGAGAATTCCGGATGATCGGCGTTGGCGAACGACGGCCCCGCGGTTTCCGCTTTCGGAGGCTGGTAATCGGGACCCGCCGCACACCCGCCCAGCAGGGCCGCGACCAGTGCCAAGGCCGATCGGGTGGCCGCTGGGGTTCGGCCGGTGCAATTCGGTCTCATGCGCTGACGGACCTCCGGCGGCGCGCGTTGCGCCGTTCGACCCAGGCCTGGATCACCACGTAGAACACCGGCGTCAGCAGCAGGCCGAACAGCGTGACGCCGAGCATGCCGCTGAATACCGCGGTGCCGAGGATCTGCCGCGACTCCGCCCCCGCGCCTTGGGCGATCACCAGCGGCGATACGCCCAGGATGAACGCGAAGGAGGTCATCAGGATCGGGCGCAGGCGTACCCGCGCCGCGTCCGCCGCCGCCTGGAACCGGTCGGCGCCTTCTTCCTGGCGGCGCCTGGCGAATTCCACGATCAGGATGGCGTTCTTGGCCGCCAGACCCACCAGTACGATGAAGCCGATCTGGGTGAAGATGTTGTTGTCCATGCCGCGCAGCCAGATGCCCGTCATCGAGGCGAGCAGGCACATCGGTACGATCAGGATCACCGCAAACGGCAGCGACCAGCTTTCGTATTGCGCTGCGAGGGCCAGGAACACGAACAGCACGCTCAGCGGGAACACCAGGATCGCGACATTGCCGGCCAAGACCTGCTGCAGGCTGATCTCGGTCCACTCGTAGCTGAACCCGGGCGGCAATTCGGCCTGAGCGACGCGGTTCATGATGGCGATCGCCTGGCCCGAGCTGACGCCGGGCAGCGGTGCACCGTTGATCTCCGCGGCGGGGTACATGTTGTAACGCGTCAGTTTGTCCGGGCCGCTGATCTCGCGCGGGTTCAGCAGCGAGCCGAGCGGCACCATGTCACCATCGAGATTCCTGGTCTTCAGCTTCGCGATGTCGCCCGGCCGCATCCGGTACCTGGCGTCGGCCTGCGCCAGCACCTGGTAGGTGCGGCCGAAGCGGTTGAAATCGTTCACATAGAGCGAGCCCAGGTAGATCTGTAGCGTTTCGAACACTTCGCTCAGCGGGACGTTCATCGCCTTGGCGCGGGTCCGGTCGACATCCAGATACAACTGCGGAACGCCGGAGCGGAACGTGGTGAACAGCCCCGCCAGCCCCGGCGACTGATTGCCTTTGGCGATCAGTTCGGAGGTGGCCTGCTGCAGCGCCTCGATACCGGCGTTGGTGCGGTCCTGGATCTGCAGCTTGAAGCCGCCCACCGCGCTCATGCCGCGCACCGGCGGCGGCGCAAACACGGCAATTCGGGCGTCCTCGACCCGGGACAGGCGACCCTGCAGGTTGGCGACGATCGCGTCGGCGTGGAGTTCCGGTCGGCCGCTCCGCTCCTCGAACGCGGTCAGTCGGGCGAACATCGTCGCCACGTTGGACTGGCTGGTCCCGGTCAGGATCGAGAATCCCGCGTAGGCGTTCACGTGCCTGACCCCCGGCGTGTCCAGAATGATCCTGGTCGCCCGATCGACCACTGCATTGGTGCGTTCGACCGATGCGGCGTCCGGCAGTTGCGCGTACAGGATCAGATAACCCTGGTCCTGTTGCGGGATGAAGCCGGTGGGGACCTTGTCGAAGGCCAGAAAGTTGAGTCCGTTGAGTCCGGCATACAGCACCAGCACGATACCGGCCATCCGGGTCACGCGGGCGACCAGCCGCGCGTAGCCGTCGCCGAACCGCTCGAACAAGCGGTTGAAGGCCGTGAAGAACCAGCCGAACAGCCGGTTCATCAGCCGGGTCAGCCGGTCCGGATCATGGTGCGCCCGCTCCAGCAGCAGCGCGCACAGCGCCGGGCTGAGCGTCAGCGAGTTGAACGAGGAGATCACCGTGGAAACGGCGATGGTCAGCGCAAACTGCTTGTAGAAGGCGCCGGACACGCCGGTGATGAAGGCGGTCGGTACGAACACCGCGACCAGTACCAGGGTCGTGGCGATGACCGGCCCGACCACCTCATCCATCGCGCGCCGGGTGGCATCGCGCACGCCTTCCCCCATCGCGAGATGGCGCTCGACGTTTTCGACCACGACGATCGCATCGTCCACGACGATGCCGATCGCCAGCACCAGGCCGAACAGCGACAAGGTGTTCAGCGACATGCCCAGTGCCGCCATGACGGCGAAGGTGCCGATCAACGAGACCGGCACCGCGATCAGCGGAATGATGCTCGCGCGCCAGTTCTGCAGGAACACCACGACGACCAGGACCACCAGCAGCAGTGCCTCGAACAGCGTCTTCACCACCGCGTCGATGGACTGCTTGATGAACACCACGGTGTCGTAGACCAGATTGTATTCCAGTCCCTCCGGAAACCGCGCCTTCAGTGTTTCCATCGCCTTGACCACGGCCTCCTTGGTCTCCAGCGCGTTGGAGCCGGGCAACTGAAAGATCGCGAGGCCGACGGTGGGCTGGCCGTCCAGGCGCAGCGTCGCCGAATAGTCCTTGGCGCCGAGTTCGATCCGGGCGACATCCTGCAGGCGGGTCACCGCGCCGTCGCTGCCGGTCTTGATCACGATGTCTTCGAACTGCTCGGCCTCCATCAGGCGCCCGAGGGTGGTGACGGTGTACTGGAAGTCCACGCCGCCCGGTGTCGGCGGCGCCCCGACCACGCCGGCGGCGACCTGAATGTTCTGCTCGCGCAACGCGCGGACGACGTCCGAGGCGGTCATGTTGCGGGCGGCGACCTGGTCCGGGTCCAGCCAGATGCGCATGCTGTAGTCCCTCGCACCGAACACCAGGATGTCGCCGACGCCCGGCAGGCGGGCCAGCGTGTCCTTGATCTGCAGCAGCGCGTAGTTGCTGAGGTAGGTGCTGTCGTAGCGCTGGTCCGGGGAGATCAGGTTGACGACCAGGCTCAGGTCCGGGCTGCGCTTCTTCACGGTGATCCCCAGCCGCCGGACCTCCTCGGGCAGTTTGGGTTCGGCCAGCGCCACCCGGTTCTGCACCAGCACCTGTGCCTTGTCGATGTCGGTGCCCGGTTTGAAGGTCACGGTCAGCACCATCGATCCCTCGTTGGTGGACTGCGAGGACAGGTACAGCATGTCCTCGACGCCGTTCACTTCCTGTTCGATGGGTGTGGCCACGGTGTCCATCACCACCCGGGCATTGGCGCCCGGATAGGTCGTGCTGACCACCACGTTGGGCGGTGCGATCTCCGGATATTGGGCAATAGGGAGGGCGATCAGCGCCAGCCCTCCGACCACGATGATGACGATGGACAGTACCGACGCGAAGATCGGCCGATCGACGAAAAAGTGTGTGAATTTCCCCATGACGCCCGCCGCTTATGAGCCCCCGCCGTCATTCGAGGTGGTCTTCTGCGGCTCCACCGTGATGCCGGGTCGCAGTTTCTGAATGCCCTCGATGACCGTCCATTCTTCGGGTTGCAGTCCCTCGTCGATCACCCGGAGCCCGTCGATCAGCGCGCCCGGCACCACCGGGCGGCGTTCGACCTTGTTGTCGGCGCCCACCACCCAGACGAACTTCTGTGCCAGATCGGTGACGATGGCGCGGTCGGGTAGCAGTACTGCCCGGAACGGTGCGCTGCCCGGCACCCGCAGTCGGGCGAACAGCCCGGGGCTCAGCAGGCCATCCGGATTGGGGAAAACGCCGCGCAGGCTGAGCGTGCCGGTGGAGGCGGTCAGCCGCGGAGACTCGTACTCGATGTAGCCGCGGTGGGGAAAGCCGGCTTCGTCCACCAGGGCCATCTCCGCGGGCATGCAGCCGGCCCGCCCGTCGGCTTGCGGCCGAATGCAGCCTTGCCGGGCCAGGCGCTGGTATTTCAGTGCGGAACGCTCGTCGATGTCGACGTAGACGTAGACCGGATCGGTCGCGACAATGAAAGTCAGCAATGTCGCGTCGGCGCCGCCGCCTTTCACCAGGTTGCCGGCGGTGATCAGCTCGCGTCCCACCCGCCCCGAGATCGACGCGCGGACCTCGGTGAACTCCAGATTCAGTCGGGCGGTATGAACGTTGGCTTCTGCCGAATGGACGGCCGCGGTGGCTTCGGTCAGTCCTTTGCTGCGGGCGTCGTATTCCTCCTCGGAAATCGCCTTGGACTTGTACATGTGGTCGGCCCGTTCCAGGTTGTTCCTGGCCAACTCCAGGCGGGCTTTGGCCTGGTCCAGTTCGGCCTGGGCGTGGTTCAGCAGCGCCCGGAACGGCCGGGGATCGATCAGGAACAGCAGGTCACCTTTCTTCACCCGCTCTCCCGGTTTGAAATTCACCTTCTCCAGGTAGCCGTCGACCCGGGCGCGCACGTCCACCGATTCCACCGCCGCGATGCGGCCGGGGAATTCGTCCCAGATCATTACTTCGCGGTGCACCGGTTGGGCGGTCTTGACCAGCGGCGGCGGCATGGCTGGCGCTTTCTCCCCGCCGGACCGGTCGCAGCCGGTCGACAGCAGCAGCAACGACACGAGGGGAACGGCCAGCGCGCGGATGGCCCGTTCCGGCAGCGCGTCGACGCGCGATGGCCCGGTACCGCGATGGGCGGTGACATGGAAGAGTGCGGCCATGACGCTGGTCTCCAGTTGGCGAGCGATTACCGAATATCCGGAAGAAAGGGTAACATATCATTTCATTGTTGGTTAATGGCATCTGCATGACATGACGACGACACGAACCGGACGACCCCGCAAAGGCGAGGAGTCGGCGCGCCGCGAGCGCCTGCTGGAGCAGGCGGTGCAGTTGTTCGCGGAACACGGCTACGGCAACCTCAGTCTGGAGACCGTCGCCCGCGAGGCGCATGTGTCGTTGCGCACCATCTATCAGCAGTTCGGCGGCAAAGCCGCACTGTTCGGCGCGGTGATCCGCCACCTGAGCGATGAATTCGTGGCCAGCCTGCCGCTGGACGGTGATTGCTCGCACTCCCTGGAGCAGACTCTGGTCGATTTCGGGTGCCATTACCTGCGCCGGATCACGCAGCCGGAGTGCATGTGCCTGCGCGCCCAGATCCAGGCGGAAGCCAAGCGGTTTCCGGAACTCGCGGCCGAGTTCTACCGCAACGGACCCGAGCGAACCCTGTTTCGGCTGGCCGAATTTCTCGCTGCCCAGCAGCGGAACGGGCGCCTGATCGAGGCGGACTGCCGGGTGCTCGCGGGCCAGTGCATCAACCTGCTGCGAGGCGAGCTTTTCCACCGCCTGCAATTGGGGCTCGACCAGCCGCCGTCGGAGCAGCAAACCGAGGCTTGGGCCGGACAGGCCATCCAGCTGTTCCTGCACGGCTGCCTGAAACCGGACGACGCGCCCGATGCCCGTCGATGAGTTGGAAGATGATTTGCCAGCGCGAGCGGCATCCATTACCCTGAATCCGGTGTGGAAATAAGATGGGTATCGAGGACGCCGATGACAGCGCAGCAAGCAGATCGAAACGGTCCCGTGGCATTCTTCCGGGAACAGCGTCAGGCTTTCGCGGAGACCGTGAGAAGGGCGCGAACCGGCGGACATCTGATCGACGCGCTATTGACGCAGGCGTACGACAGCTTCGACCGAAACGTCGAAATCCAGGCGGAAGGGCTGCCGCCGCTGGTCTGCCGCAAGGGTTGCGCGACCTGTTGCACATTGCGGGTGACGGCGACGGCACCCGAAGCCTTGATGATCGGACGCTATGTGCGCTGGGTGTCGGCCAAACGAAAGTCGCTGGACATCGACCTCGCCGCAAGGGTCGCCGCAGCGGATCGAAAGACCCGCGGAATGGACGAGCGCCGGCGGGTCAGATTGCGACAGCGCTGCCCTTTCGTGCAGCAAGGGGTCTGCCTGATCTACCAGGTACGTCCGCTGGCCTGCCGCGGGCATGCTTCGTATGACGTGCGAGCCTGTGCCGAGGCCGCCGCCGGTCGCACCGATGAGATTCCTTATTCCGCCCCGCACAGGACGGTGCGCAGCCTGGTTCAGAATGCCATGCAGTCGGAGCTGCGGGATGCCGGTCTGGCGTTCGGCCTCTACGAACTGAATCATGCGGTCGTGCTGGCGCTTCAGGACGAATCCGGCGAACAGGCTTGGCTGGGAGGCGAAGATTTTTTCGCGGCGGCGGCGATCGCCGAACTCAGCCAGCAGGAGATGGCGCACGCCTACGACGCCATCCACGCGCTCTGAAGCATCACCGGGCTCGATCCGCTGCCGATTCCCCTTTCGGGTCCTTTACAATCCGGCGCCGATGGTTCATAGATTGGCGGCGCCACGGCGGTCCGTCCCGCCATGCAGCATCGGCCGGCCAGGTTCGATCGTGCTGGCCCGTTTTCACTCAGCAAGTCCGCTTTGCCGAGCGGGGAGGGAATCATGGGACGTCATTCGTTGCCCGGCTGCCGGCGCATTTCATTTCTCGTTTTCGGGCTTTATGCGCTGTCGCTGCCGTGGAGCGCGAACGCGGTCGAATTGACCGATGCGCTGGCGTCGGTCGTCGCCCGGTCGTGCGACGGCGGCGGGTCCGACTGCCTGGTCGACGGCCCGATCAGCAAGAGTTTCGACGACCTGTACAGCGAGCGGGCCCAGACCTACGCGGAGGACGGCAACCGCCTCGCCGAGGCGTTGCAGACCACCGACCTCGATCTGCAGGACGGGGCCGGCGAAGTGTTGTCGGTCGGCTCGATCCGCTATCCGGCCATCGCCGGCCCTCCGCGTGCGCTGAACTGTTTCTCGCTGAGCTTCAACTGCGCCGAGTCGACGTTGCTGCTGACTTTCCGGTCGGATGCGGAATTTCGGGTCCAGATCGCCGGAACGCTGGCTGCGAGCGGTACCGCGCGCGCCGGCCTGCGGCTCAGCCGTTTCGGTCTTCCTCAGCCGGACGACATCAGGGCCAATGCCGACGGGAGTAACCCGCAGTCGACGTTCGACCAGACCAAGACGCTGCCGGCCGGCACCTACGAATTGAGCGTCAGCGCCGAGCCGGTGGATGTCGGCGCCGGCGCGGGTCCCGGTTCGGGTGCTGCCGACTGGGACATCCGCGTCGCGATCAACGGCGGCGACCCTTGTCAGGAACCGGGCGCGATCGTCGGCAGCGAAGAGAGCGAGAGCCTGCAGGGGACTCCCGGCGATGACATCATCTGCGGTCTGGGCGGCGCCGACGAGATCTTCGGCGGCGGCGGGAACGATCGCATTTACGGTGGACCGGACGGAGACCGGATTTTCGGCGGTGACGGTGCCGATACGATCGAGGGTGGACCGGGCAGCGATTTCATCTGCGGCGATTCCGACGGACCCAGCGACTCCTGTGATCAGGAAAGCGCCGGCGCGGGCAGCGACCGGCTCAAGGGCGGACCGGGCAACGCC
Source organism: uncultured Methylococcaceae bacterium (assembly GCA_964644665.1). Lineage (GTDB taxonomy): Bacteria > Pseudomonadota > Gammaproteobacteria > Methylococcales > Methylococcaceae > Methylotetracoccus. The sequence continues at coordinate 566 of CAZXXC010000092.1, read as the reverse complement.
GACGATGACGGCGATGTGCTCCACGGAGGCCCTGGCGATGACGTGATCGAAGCCGATAGCAAAGGATCTGCCGCTATCAGCGGCGGCAGCGGCAGCGACGAGATCTTCGGCTCGCCGAACGCCGATCTGATCTGCGGCGACGTGCTCGTCGACCTCGACGAATGTGTGGACGACCGGCCCGGTGACCTTGGCGTTGCCGATCGCGACCTCATCCAGGGCGGCGGGGCTGTCGCGGGAGGGATCATCGGCCGATTCGACCGGATTTTCGGTGGCCCGGGCCACGACATCATCACCGGCGGTGCCCAGAGGGATGACATCGACGGCGGCGGCGGGGACGACGAAATTCGCGGCGGGGCCGGCAATGACCGGATCAAGGGCGGTCCCGGCAGCGATCGGCTGCTCGGAGAAGCCGGCAACGACCGGCTGCAGGGCGGGCCCGGCCGCGACGTAGTCGACGGGGGGCCCGGCCGGGACTTCCTGTTCGGCGGCGGAGGCCGCGATACCCTGCGCGCGCGCGACGGTTTTGCCGATGCCGTGGTCGACGGCGGGCCCGGAACCCAGGACGA
>CAZXXC010000091.1:0-17589 GCA_964644665.1 uncultured Methylococcaceae bacterium | reverse complement strand
ACTGCAGCGGCAACGCATCGCCCATTCCGCAGCCGCCGGACCGCACTGTGCCAGTGCACCGTGAGGATCAGCGCCGTTTCGTCCCCCGGAGCAAAGCCATCATGCAGCAAGAACCGATTGCCGACATCCTGTCCGACCGGACCGAACTGAGTCCTCCGATTGCCGTGGACGGCGAGGACCAACACCGGGAACCGGAACCGCATTCCCTTCAGTTTGTGGTTCCGCCCCCACCCGTTCCCGGAATGACATGTTGGAGCATCGCGCCGTTGTGACCCTGGGCGCGTCTTTTGCCCGCCGGGAAAGACGCGCGGACGGTCAGGTCCCTGCGAGGGCCGCCTGCAGCACCCGAGCCAAGTGCACAGCATCGCGCCGGGCGCCGTCCCGAATCTGGTGACGGCAACTGGTGCCGTTGGCAATCACGACCGTATCGGCGCCGGCTCCCCGGAGTCTCGGCAGCAGCGCGAGTTCGGCCATTTGCATCGACACCTCATAGTGCTCGCTTTCGAGGCCGAATGCCCCGGCCATGCCGCAGCAACTCGACTCGATCCATTCAATCTGAAGTTCCGGCACCAAGCCCAGCACCTTGCGCATGGATTTCATCGCGCCGAATGCCTTCTGATGACAGTGACCATGCACCAGTGCCCGCAATTCCGGCAGGGGTTTCAGAGCAAGTGCAAGCCGTTTGGCATCGAGTTCCTTCGCCAGAAATTCCTCGAGCAGCAGCGCTGACTTGGCCAGCGAGGCCGCCTCCGGACCCAGCCCCAGCGCGTAATACTCATCACGCAACATCAGCAGACAGGACGGCTCCAGCCCGATGACCGACAGGCCGCGCCGGGCATAGGGGGTCAGAGTCTCCACCATGTGCCGTGCCTCGATGCGCGCCTGCCGCACCATACCATGGGACAGAAAAGTCCGGCCGCAGCACAGCGGCCGCCTGCCCGACGCCGGGCGCGCCAGGTGCACCCGGTAACCGCCCGCCACCAGCACATCCAGCGCCGCCTGGGCGGTGGAGGGTTCGAAATGGTTGGTGAAGGTATCGACCAGCAGCACCACCTCGCGCCCGTGCTGCGGGCCGACCGCGTGGCCGGGTGCCTCGCGGAGAAAGCTGCGGGCCGCCACTTGCGGCAACGAGCGGCGGGCGGCGATGCCGAGGCAGCGCTCAAACCCGCGGGCGAGCAGCGGAACGCGGTCACGCAGGCGCAGCAGCCAGCCGAGACGGGCCAGCCACGGTGCAACGCGGGGAAGATTCGCCAGCAGGCGTTCCCGCAGCGGCACCGCTCCGCGCTGTGTCCAGCGCTGCGCCAGCGCTTCGACGCGCAGCAACGCCATGTCCACGCCGTTCGGACATTCCCGCTTGCACCCCTTGCAGCCGACGCACAAGTCCATCGCGGCTTCCAGTTCCGGGCCGATGAAAGGCCGTGAACCGAAGTCGCCGTTCAGTGCCACTTTCAGCGTCGTCGCACGGTGCCGGGTCGAGTGGGCCGGATCGCCGGTGACCCGGAAACTCGGACACATCACGCCCTTGTCGGTACGCTGGCACTGGCGGTTACCGATACAGACCGCCGCCGCCTTGCCAAAGGCGCCGCCCGCGGCCGGCACCGCCGCGTAAGCATCGCCGGCACCGTAACTGTCGTAGGCCGACCAGTCGAGTTGAGTTTCCATGCCATAGATCCGTCGAAAACCAGGACTCCTGCAGAATCGATGCCAGCGGGAGCCCTGATCAAAAGTACTTCATCCGACGGAAAAAAGTCGCGACTCCCGGCGTCGAAGGCCGACGCGTCGATGTCAGCAAATCGACAAAGGCGCGACGCGGCGGTCGGCGCGGCGGTCGGCGCGGCGGTCGGCGCGGCGACCGGCCGGAGATCCACTGCCGACAGCGAAAACCTTCACCCGTCTGTCACAAACTCCACGTATCGTCGCTGTGGAACGCACCCTACGGGGCCATTAATCGCGTTACACTGGTTCCCCCTTTCAGCAAGAACGGAGAGTTTGACATGGGCTTGTTCAATACCATCCTCGAAAAGCTGGGTTTCAATGCCCAAGCCGCACCGGCCGCATCGTCCCCGGACGTTTCGGCCTCCGCTTCAGCCATTGTCGATGTCGTGGCTCAACTCGACAGCCGTGCCACGGAACAGGCGGAAAAGCTCAACTGGAAGACTTCGATCGTGGATTTGCTGAAGCTGCTCGGTTTGGACAGCAGCCTTGCCGCGCGCAAGGATCTCGCCACCGAGCTGGGATGTCCCACGGAAAAGATGGCCGATTCGGCGCAAATGAACGTGTGGCTGCACCAGGCCGTGATGCAGAAGCTCGCCGAGAACGGCGGTAACGTTCCGAAGGAACTGCTCGGCTGAACCTGGCGGACGGCTTCGTGCGGCGTCGCGGGTCGTCTTGACGGCGGCCGGCGATGCCGCAGGGACCGGTCGCTTCCCAGGCTCGTCTCGAAGTATGCCCCGGCGAGGGTACGCCGGCTCCGGAGCTTCCCCATGAGTATCGAAATCGACACACCCGTCCGAACCATCGAGGGTATCGGACCGGTCTATGAGGCCAAGCTGCAGGCGATCCGCGCTCATAACGTCTCGGACCTGCTCCGCGTCTCGGCCGAGCAACTGTATCGCGCGTTGGATCTCGACGTGCCCCTTGCGACCGTCCGAGCATGGCGCAACAGGGCGGCACTGATGCACATCCAGGGGGTCGACCACCAAGTTGCCGAAGCCTTGCATCGAGGTGGCATCGAGACCGTGGAAGAGCTGGCCCGTCAATCGCTGGAGAATCTCGCAACACGGTTTGCGCAGGCGGCGGAGGCACGCATCATCCCCACGGTACCGGCCAACGGACAAATATGCGACATGATCCGGGACGCAGCGACCGTTCACCATTGCGGGCGCCTTGCCGGGACGGTGCTGGGCGCCCACGGTGACCCAGTGGCTGGTGCCGAGGTCAGGATCGGCGACCGCTCGACCATGACCGACGAGCGAGGACGATTCCGTCTACTCCGAATCCCGCTAGGTCGAGCGGTCCGGCTCGTGATCCGCCATCCCGAGCATTCTGCTTACACGGCCGAGTCGCCCACCCTCGCGGCGGATGACGACACCATTCAGTTGCGGACGGTGACGCTGAGACCGGCAACGGATGCCCCGCTTCGGCTCAGCGAATATGACGGAGACCGGCTCCCGGCGCTGACCGACCATGCCGTGACCAGTCGCTACGCGGGCGCCGCAGCCCGCCCGCCGCACCTCGATCTGCTCGTGCTGCATGACTTCTACGCCGATCGACAGACAGCCAAGCTGGTGTCCAAGTATCTGTCGTATCAGGACGGTGTCTTCGTGGTGTCGTATTACCGCATTCCCGTTTCGGAACTCCCGTCCGGCGCCGTCAAGGGTTCGGCATTTTTGGTGCGCCGGGGCCGGTTCGCGCGGATCTCGCTGACACCCGCTAAACTCGCCCGCCTGAAAGCGCGCCGCAGGGTCGTCAAGGCCTTCGCCGACCTGCCGGTTCCGCAGACTCTGACCGATCGGGATAAGCGGCTGGCGGACATTGCCGCCTTTCTGAAGCAGGATGCCGGAGGGACTTTACCGTCATGAGCGACGACGCGACGGACGAGTACGTCTGGGTCACCAATGGGGGATGCGAACGCTGCGACGCCCTGGATGGCATCGTGTTCGTCACCGGGCCGTTCCGTCCGCATCCAAATTGCAATTGCTCCATCATCTACCGCAGTGGGGTGCATCGTGACTGTCAGGCCGAGTTCGCGACCTACCAGGTCGAGTATTCCGCGCCGATCCACCATACCGACGGGACCAACGAAGACGATGAATTCGATCTGGTCTACGACTACCGCATCCGTTGCTGGGACGGCGAAATCATCGAGGGGCAAGTCCTGGTGAGTCTCACGTACGCGGAGATGTGGGCCACCGGCGATCCGGAAGATGCGATGCTGGACGCCGAGATGGAAGCGTATGAATTGGTGGAAGAGATTGCCGCCACCGAATGCCAGCCCTGCAAGCCGCCTCTGGTGTCTTAGAGGCTCTCTCCGCACCGTTGCAAAATCCGACGACACAGTATCTCAACAGACCGGAGACGGCTGATGCGCCACATCGCACTCATCGCAATCCACGGACACGGTCATCGTCCCGAGTGACCATCACGGCCGAGCGATCGCGACGATGCCCACCGTGGATCGCAGCCGAATGCCGGCTGGTGGATGCCCCGAGGAGCGGCTCGAAGCAACGGTACAGCGCCAGGATGCATCGAATGGTATGCGCCGCCGGCCATGAATGAGGAATCGTCTCGGACTCCATTCTCGTCATGGGGCGCGTCATCATGGGATTGAGGGTCTTTCGGCCACCACCGATATTGGCGCCTTATGTTTCGGCGATCTGGGATTACGACGATCTGCTCGGGGGTGACGATACGGCGCTTTCGATCCTGCCGGACACGGCGAGCTATCTCTGCTTCCTGTACGAGGACCGACTCACCACCCGGCATGGCGAGCGGATTTACACGACCCGTAGCGGGCTGGCCGGTTTTCAGAGCTTTCGCAGTGACCTCGGCGGCTCGGGCCGGATCTCGGGCGTCTCCGCGCGCCTGACACCCTGGGGCCTGAACGTCTTTTGCCGCGGCATCGTCGAGGATTGCGCAGAGCGGCGGGTGGACTGCCGCGATGTATTCCGCGTCGATTTCATCGGCGAAACGGAAGAAAAGCTGGCACTTGCAAAGAGTGCCACCGATCGCGTCCGGTGCGTCAACGCGGCATTGATCGACCTGTTGAACCCGGACCGGCTAGACGTCCCGATGCGATGGGCATGCACGGAATTGGATCGGTCCAACGGCAATCTTCCGATCTCCGTGCTCGCGAGGACCGTGGGCCTCTCGGAACGCACTTTGGAACGGCGGTTCCACCGTCACATCGGCGCGACACCGAAGCGATATGCCCGCATCGTGCGGCTTCGAAACGCGCTGCTCCAGCGACGAGAGTCTGCGACGTGGGCCGATGCGGCCTGCGCAGCGGGATATTATGACCAAAGTCACATGATCAACGACTTCCGCGAGTTCTACGGAGTGTCGCCGGAATCCCTCCACCCTCGCCTCGCAAGCTCGTCGACCATCGATTTTTCCGGCCTATTGAATTTGTGCGGGGCCGGAAACTGAAGGCACGGGGCAGCCGAGACCGCCCGCGCGGAAACTTGTCGTTTTTTTCCAATACGGGGGACCCATCTCCCCGGTAGATTGCTCGTGCGCCGGGCGGCCCGCAATCCCAGCGCGGTACCCCGGCGTGGCGGGAGCGCTGCCGAGCGGCGGCGCCCACGCGCCCAACACGATCGATCCGGAGAAGAGAGCATGATGACCAAGCAAGCGATCACGAAGAAGCTGACTGTGCCTTCAGAAACGGCCTGGGCCGCCATCCGCAAGATCGGGCGGCTCGATGTCTGGTTTCCCATCATCGAGAGCTGCCGGGTCGAGGGTGAAGGAATCGGTGCAGTTCGGTATATGACCCTGGCAGGCGGCGGGGAGATCAAGGACACCATCGAAGAGATCGACGATCGGAACCGACGCCTTGTTTACCTTCGGCCGATATCGCCATTTCCCGTCAGCGCCTACCGGGGGACCGTGGAAGTCTTCCGCTCCTATGACGGTCTTGCCGTGCTGGCCTGGACCATCGATTTCGAATCCCGGCCGGAAGATGCCCGCGAGGTTGCGGAACTCGTTCATGGCGCGATCCGCGACGGAATCGACGGGATGGAATCCGACCTTTCCGGCCCGGATCATGCGCCTTGCGGCTGAGTAGATGAAACTTGCTTGACGCGCCGACCGGAAGGGTGAGAGGGGACACGAGTGCTGTCTACACCCTTCCCCCTTCCGCCGCGCCGTGACCCGGCTGGCGTAAGGGGTTAGTCATCGTCAAGAAAGCAAAGTCACCTGTCATTCCGGGCGGGACATCGGCATCCAGCCACGCGGATGGGGAAGCCTTGCCATCCACGGACGCCTGGATTCCGGAGTTCGGTCCGGAACGACACCGCGATGGCATTCTCCCTTAACGAGCCGTAAAGTAAGGGGTATGAACGTGATGTGCTCTCTTCTCGATTCGCTTCAACCATCAGTCAAACGATGGATTCAAGCCAATTTTCCTGCGCCAGTTCCTCGGACTTGCACGCGGCAGCTGCCGAACAGACCTGCATTGTACTTGTACACGTGCAAACGCCAGCACAGTCACTTCGGCCTGTCGTGCTCTTTCGCAGACATCGACATCCAAGGGTCAAAGTTCGATGTCCTTTACGTCGGGGAGACTGAACGACTGCGTGACCGGCACAATCAGCATATGCAGCAGGTTGGAACTTGTCGTGTACACACACTCAGGAGGTTGATATGCGGCGTCCTGCCGCATAAACCGTGTGCGACCGTGCGCGACTGCGATCTGCAATCGGAGATATTCAAAAATGCGGTAGCGAGGGGACCGCACAAACAAACCGACTTGAAGGACAGCATCGGCTGGTCCTTGGTCTCATCCCTCAGTTGGGTAGAATGCGCGGACGTCCCAGCGAGAGTCCGTGCTGAGAAGGCGCTGATAGCGACGCTGGCACCGCCGCTCAATTGGTTGGGCCGTTAAGCCAGACATTTTGCTCCAGCAGGGACGTTCCGCCGCCAAGCGCATTGCGAGTTCCTGACACCTTGGGTATGACACCGAAGAGGTCGTTGTCGTGCCAACAACTGCGATGTTTTACGGCAGGTGTTTCCGCAACTCCCGGTACAGCGCACGGCGCCGACATTTCGGGATGAATACCACGTGATATTTGCACTCCCATTTCGAGTGACTTAGGCTCTCATACTCGTCCATCGGGTTCCTCTCTCGGTCATGTGCTTGGCGGCTCACGACCCTCAGTGTCCCCGATGGACTCCCCTACATGTCAAACTTCTACTGCCTCCCCGGCCGGGGGAACTCCCGATTTGGTTAGTCTACACAAGCCACATCCAGGCTCCATCGTAAAGCCGTATTTGCTGAAACAGATCATCGAAAAGTTGAAAAACGCGGGCTATTTGCCATGAAGATGCTGCGCTACAAGGACTACTACGGCTCAGTCGACATCAGCCTCGAGGACGACTGCCTGTTTGGCAAGCTGGAGTTCATCGAGCCGCTGGTCACCTTCGAGGGCCAAAATGTTGAAGAATTGCAGTCCGCATTTCATGAGGCGGTCGATGACTACATCGCCACGTGCGAACAGCTCGGGAGAATGCCGCAGAAGCCCTACAGCGGCTCCTTCAATGTTCGTGTTGGCCAGGAGTTGCATGCTGGAGCCGTGAGGTGCGCGCGATTGCGCGACTTGAGCCTGAATGAATTGGTGAAACAGGCTTTGGAGCGCGAAATGCAAGCCTCTGAATCGGCTCCTCAAAAGGAACTCGCCACTTTGGTGACCTCAGAGGCGTTGTCCTGACTGCTGACGGCGTGCTGCTGTTGTTCGGATAACCTGCTTCATCGGCGGACGACCGCCCGGACCTGGTCGAAAGCACCCGCACGCTGCAATGAGCACCTCCGCTTGTCCAGCCGCTTGCGCCGAGGCGGCAACTGCGCTTAGCTTGCTCGGGCGGGAAACCGCGCGACCGATTCGATCCAGAGCAACAACGGGGGGCGGCATGTTGGACGGCATCGTGTGGTTGTGGTTCGGGCTGACGGCGGCATCGCTGCTGTTCGTCACCATCGACATTCGTTCGACACCGGAATCGCCGGTGTTGAAGTGGGGTTTCATCCTGGTGACAGCCTACACCGGCCCAATCGGCGCGTTTCTCTACGTGCTCGGTTGCCGCGAGCCGTTGCCGGGTTCGCATGAACGCTACGTATCTGCGCATTGGCGGCAGGCGCTGGGTTCGACCATGCATTGCGTGGCGGGGGACGGCGTCGGCATCCTGGTCGGCGCCGTGATCGCACGGTCCTGGCATTTGCCGGCCCTAGCGGAAATCGCGCTCGAGTATCTGCTGGGGTTCGGATTCGGCTGGGCGATTTTCCAGGCGCTGTTCATGCGCGACATGGCGGGCGGGTCCTATGCCCGTTCTTTGGCGAGCACGTTCCTGCCGGAGTTGCTGTCGATGAATTTTCTGATGGCCGGTATGGTGCCGGTGATGATGGTGGCGATGCAGCATGTCCCCGGCAGCCACGATCCGTCGAATGCGAACTTCTGGTTCGTGATGTCGCTGTCGCTGTTGACCGGTTTCCTGTTCGCTTACCCGGTCAACAGTTGGCTGGTGGCCCGCCACCTGAAGCACGGCATGATGACGGTACGCCCCGACGCGACCCCGGCCGATCATCCGGGCCCGGCGCATGGGGATACAACGAAGCCCCACGCGCACCACCCGGCGCACACCGCCGCGGCGGGTCACACCTCCGATTCCGCACAACACGTCCACGGCGACTCCATTGAGCCGCCCCGGCGGATTTCGGTGTCCCAGATGACGCTGCTGTCCTTCGCGGCGTTCGGGGCGGGCCTCACCATCGCCGCTGTGCTGGGCGCCCTGTAGCGAGCGCACCCACGTCACCGCGGCAACCGGGTCAGCGGTCCACGCGAGAACTCCGGAAAGCCGCGCTGCCCGTCAATCCAATGGCGCTCGGCGCACCGGCGTCCCGTTCCGTCGATTTGCTGCATCGCGGCGGATGAAAACGGTGGTTTTGTCGGCTTTCTGACAACCGCCGTTGCGCATCGATTCACTAAGATGATGCGCATCAGTCAGATAGCGTACCAGGCGGCATTGGCTCGCATTCTGCTTGGGAAGCCATCGAACAGATCCCCGCCGGTGACCCTATATGCTGAGCGCCAGAGCACGACCTGATCCGAACTGGGCCGACGCGTTGCCGACGGTCGAATCCTTCGTCGGCAACACGCCGCTGGTCCGGCTGCAGCGTTTGCCCGGTGAAACGTCCAACACGATCCTGGCAAAGCTCGAAGGGAACAACCCCGCAGGGTCGGTGAAGGACCGGCCAGCGCTCAATATGATCCGTCGCGCGGAGGCACGCGGAGACATCGCGCCGGGCGACACTCTGATCGAAGCGACCAGCGGCAATACCGGGATCGCGCTGGCGATGGCGGCGGCGATCAAGGGATACCGGATGATCCTGATCATGCCGGAACACATGAGCGAGGAACGGCGCGCGGCGATGCGCGCGTTCGGTGCGGAGATCATCTCGGTCTCCCGTCAGGGCGGAATGGAGGAGGCACGCGACCTCGCGCTGCGGATGGAACGAGCGGGTCAGGGCCGCGTGCTCGATCAGTTCGGCAATCCGGACAATCCGCTTGCCCACTACGAAGGGACGGGGCCGGAAATCTGGCGCGATACCGGTGGACGGGTGACCCACCTGGTGAGTTCGATGGGCACCACCGGCACGATCATGGGGACGGCGCAATACCTGAAGGAACGGAACCCTGCCATCCAGATCATCGGTGTTCAACCGGAAGGCACCGCCAACATCCCCGGTATCCGCCGGTGGCCGGAAGCCTATCTGCCCAAAATCTACGACCCGGCGCGGGTGGACCGCATCATCGACATCAGCCAGCACGATGCCGAAAGCATTACGCGTGCCCTCGCGGCCCGAGAGGGCATCTTTGCAGGCATTTCATCGGGCGGGGCGCTGGCCGCAGCGCTCCGGTTGTCCCGGGAACTCAACCACGCCGTAATCGTCGTGATCGTCTGCGACCGGGGCGACCGCTACCTCTCGACCAGCGTGTTTCCGAGCCGCTGAACGCCCATCACACCGAAATCGAGGACACAGGAACATGCCACATCAGGATCACGTTCAGATCGTCTATCGCCCGGCCGACGCCAGCCCGGCCCGGGGACCGCAGTTTGACGGGGACGCTTCCTCGCCCGCGCTGTTCGCGCAATGGCGGGAGGATGTGGCCTGTGTGTTCGGACGCGATCCCGCGGCTCGCACCCGAGTCGAAGTGCTGACGACCTACCCCGGCGTGCATGCGGTTCTGGTTCATCGCCTGAGTCACCGCCTTTGGCGCCGGGGCTTTCGCTACACCGCACGCCTGCTGTCCTTCCTGTCACGGCTTTGGAGCAATATCGACATCCACCCCGGCGCCACGATCGGCCGGCGTTTCTTCATCGATCACGGCGCCGGCGTCGTGATCGGCGAAACCGCGGTCATCGGCGATGACGTGACGCTGTATCACGGCGTGACGCTGGGGGGAACCAGTTGGAACAGGGGTAAGCGCCATCCGACACTCGGCAACGGTGTTCTGGTCGGGGCCGGCGCGAAGATACTCGGGCCGATCACGATGGGCGACAACGTGCGGGTCGGCGCCAATTCGGTCGTGGTCAAGGATGTGCCGGCCGACAGCACGGTGGTCGGCATTCCGGGCAAAGTGGTGCCGTCCGGGCGGAATCTCGCGATGAATCCTCGCGGCATCGACCTCGATCACAACCGCATTCCGGACGTGGTCAGCCAGACCATCGCATCGCTGGTGCAGCGCATCGAGTTGCTGGAAAGCCGGCTTCATGCCAGTCAACCGGCCGACAGCGGCCGCTTGTTCACCTATGCCGAAGCCGTCGAGATGCGCGGCAGTGCCAGGATCAAGGCGAAACTGGACTAGCCGATCTTCGGATGCGCTGCGACTATCCCGCCCGCCGGCGATACCAGCATCACCGGCACCGCCACTGCCGGCAGCCACCATGCCGTGCTGTTCGAGTTCGCCAAGTAAGCCAACCCGCGTAGCGCCGCAACCGTCAAGACTTGACGGGCTGCGGCGCCCGGGGCCGGTCAGGTCTTTCCACTGGTTTCCAAGCTTCCACTTCCCGAAAGGCACGAACCTGACGCTTCCAAAGCATCGCGAATAGTGCCCTTCCCACTCGTCAGCATGCGCTACGGATCGAGCCGCAGCAGGATCTCCCGCTTGGCGTCGCGTTGGAATATAGTCAGCGCCCTCTATCCAACGAATTGACACCCGATCACCCGCTGAACGGCCATGACACGAAGGGGCAGAAGATCATGATTCACTACGATCAAGATTTATCCGCTTGGGCTGCTGAGCAGGCGAAAATGCTGCGTGCCGGGCGTTTGACCGAAATCGACGCGGAACATTTGGCGGAGGAGATCGAAGCGGTGAGCGCAAGGGAAAAACGGGAATTGCGCAGGCGCCTCGCCATCCTCATTCAGCACCTGTTGAAATGGCAATATCAGCCGGAAGGGCAGTCGGTGAGCTGGCAGGTAACGATCGCCAACCAGCGCGATGAGATTGTGGAAGTTCTGAAAGACAGTCCGAGTCTCAACGAGTATTTGACGACCCTTCTGCCCTCTGCTTATTCGCAAGGCAATAAATGGGCAGCACTCGAAACCGGCCTGAAACATCTTCCCGACGAATGTCCTTACCGCCTCGAGCAAATCATGCAGGCGGATTTCTTCCCATAAGAAGTGGCGCGATACCTGGCGCCGATGGTCGCCCGAATCCTGTTCGCAGCAGGTGCAGCCGACGAGGTGGCGGGGGCGCGTACCCAACACCGATCACCTTCGGCCTGGGGGTCTGCGCGTGCTTCCAGGCATCCTTGGATGGCAAGGTTGCCACGCCCCTGAACCGGGATGCCGGTGTCCCGCCCGGCATGACGGGTGACTTTCTTGACGATGATGCTGCGGGGTACATCGAGCCGACGGAGCCGCGGGAGCACCGATGCCTGATCGTGCCGTATCCTATTGCAGCCATTCCGCTTTAGCGGAACCCGGTGCCGGTCTCCGCCGGGTACACTCCGGCACTACGCCTTTCGCCGGGGTGGCGGATCGATCGTCCTTTCAGCCCCGATGATCCCGGCTGACCGGCCGACGGCCGGGCACGTCTCCTGCATGCCTATCTCTGTAAGCCGTGTGTGAAAACCCAATCGCAGGCAACTCATGAGATTCTCGTCAAACGATACATCATTACCAGTCCACCACCGCGCAGGACCTCCGATGGTAGCCAAAAGCCTCATGCAACCACTTGAAAAGCAGGGAAATTTAGAGCTTGTCGCAATCTACGAGATCAGCAAGGTGCTGGGCTCCTCGCTGGATCTCCTGAAGACGATACAGCAGGTGCTGAACGTGCTGTCGTCGCACATGCAGATGTCCCGCTGCATGATCGGCTTGGTGCAGGACAGCGGCGAGGTGCATATTATTGGGGCGAGCGGGCTGGCAAAGGAAGAGATCGAGCGCGGCCGCTTCCAGAAAGGCGAAGGGATCATCGGCAAGATCATCAAGACCGGGGTTCCGATCGTCATTCCCGACGTCGCCGCCGAGCCGCGCTTTCTGAACAAGACCGGATCTCGCAAGTTCGCGGCCGGTCAGGTGATCGCCTTCGTCGGCATACCCATCAAGATATCCGGCGAGACGATCGGCGTGCTGACCATCGATCGCGAGATGAACGCCTATCGGGGCTCGCTGGAACGCGATGTCCGGCTGCTCAAGATGGTGGCCAATCTGATCAGCCAAACCCTGAGGCTCCATCGCTACGTGGCCGTGGAGCGCGAACACATGATGCACGAGCAGCATCGCCTGCAGAAGGAGGTGCGCCCCACCCAGGGACTCGTCAACGTGGTCGGCCAGAGCAAGGCCATGCAAAACATTTTCGCGGACGTGGAGCGGGCCGCCTCCGTGCATTCCACGGTGTTGCTGCGCGGCGAAAGCGGAACCGGCAAGGAGATCATCGCTCACGCGATCCATCAGTTGAGCCCGAGAAAGGACGGCCCGTTCGTCCGGGTCAATTGCGCGGCGTTGTCCGAGACGCTGCTCGAGTCCGAGTTGTTCGGGCACGAAAAGGGGGCTTTCACCGGCGCCACGACGGAGCGAAAAGGGCGTTTCGAGGTGGCTGACGGCGGCACGCTGTTCCTCGACGAGATCGGCGAAATCTCCCCGGCATTTCAGGTGAAACTTCTGCGCGTGCTGCAGGAGCGGGAATTCGAGCGAGTGGGCGGCAACAAGCCGATACGGGTCGATGTGCGGCTGATCGCCGCGACCAATCGAAACCTCGAAGAGGCGGTGACACAAGGAGATTTCCGTGCCGACCTGTATTTCCGGATCAACGTGATCGCGATCGTGCTGCCTCCGCTGCGGGAACGCCGGGAAGACATTCCGGAGCTGATCACACATTTCCTGGATCGGTTCAATCGCACCAACGAGCGTCAACTGCAACTGTCACCGGAAGCGATACGGATCATGACCGACTGCTATTGGCCCGGCAACGTCAGGGAATTGGAAAACTGCGTGGAGCGCACCGCCGCAATGACCAAAGGCAAGGTGATTCAGGACATCAACCTGCCCTGCCAAAGAAACATGTGCTTTTCGATGGCATTGCGGCCGATTTCCCAGATTAGTCCCCCGGTGCCGAAACTCGCTGCGGAATCGGTATCCCCGCCGGCCGAGCCCGCTGCCGAAAGCCCCGATACCGCCCGCCAGAACGTACTCGAGTCGAAGTCTGCGCGTGAACGCCTGATCGCCGCGATGGAAGAGTGTGGATGGGTACAGGCCAAGGCTGCCCGCTACCTCGGGATCACCACACGTCAGATGCACTACGCACTGCAGAAATACAACATCGAGATCAAGAAGTTCTAACCTTCTTCCGATCGTCTGCCTGCGTTCGTCACCACGCTCCGGCCCAATCGGGGACATCCATCGTCGTCGACCCGGCGGACCGACCGGCGACGGGACGGCCGGCCCCCACTGCGCCGCGAACGACAAACCCGAGCCCCCGAATATCGCCGTTTCGCACACGGCACCGCGCGCCTTCCGTCCTCCGCGACTCGGCGACCGACCGGCAGCATTTGTCCGCTTTCCAACAAACGCAACAAATCCCTCGCGTTTGTCCTTGTCGAGTTCGCCGAACGGTTGCTACTGACTCACACAGGTCTTTGTTTTGCAATGACAATTCATCATGGTACAGGGCTTGCATTGTAGCCAAGCGTAGATCTCTCCAGTGAATGTCCGCCCTCGGGGCCAATCCATGGCGCCCGGATGACCACCAGCGGTGGCGCGGCGGGACGACACGGAGACGGCTGGATGAACTTGGAGCAAGCGATGCAAACAGTACACAACGTGAGTGAAGCTGGGGGAGCGGCAGCCGCCGCTGTCGGCACGGTCGACGAGATCATGCAGAAGGTCGCCGAGCACAAAGGGTGCGGGACCTCCGGCGGTTCAGGCAAGGCCAGTTGCGGCTCCGGCGCGGGTGAGAACGACCTGCCGCCGGAAATCTGGGAAAAGGTCAAGAACCACCCGTGCTACAGCGAGGAGGCGCATCACCACTATGCGCGCATGCACGTGGCGGTCGCCCCTGCGTGCAACATCCAGTGTAACTACTGCAATCGCAAGTATGACTGTGCGAACGAAAGCCGACCCGGCGTCGTCAGCGAGAAGCTGACGCCGGAACAGGCGGCGAAGAAGGTGCTGGCGGTCGCCTCCACGATTCCGCAGATGACGGTGCTGGGCATCGCCGGACCCGGCGATCCGCTGGCCAACCCGGAGAAGACCTTCAAGACTTTCGAACTCGTCGCCAAGACCGCCCCCGACATCAAGCTGTGCGTGTCCACCAACGGTCTGGCCTTGCCCGATCACGTCGACCGCCTGTCCCAGTACAACATCGATCATGTCACGATCACGATCAACATGGTGGACCCGGAGATCGGGGCGAAGATCTATCCCTGGATCTACTTCAACAAGAAGCGCTACACCGGCGTCGAAGCGGCCCGGATCCTCACCGAGCGGCAACTACAGGGCCTGGAGATGCTGACCGCTCGAGGCATCCTGACGAAGATCAACTCGGTGATGATTCCGGGCATCAACGATCAGCACCTGGTCGAAGTCAACAAGGCGGTCAAGTCGCGCGGCGCCTTCCTGCACAACATCATGCCGCTGATCTCCGCGCCGGAGCACGGTACCGTGTTCGGGTTGAACGGCCAGCGCGGTCCGACCGCACAGGAACTCAAGGCGCTGCAGGATCAGTGCGAAGGCGAGATGAACATGATGCGCCATTGCCGCCAGTGCCGCGCCGACGCCGTGGGCCTGCTGGGTGAGGACCGCAGCGCCGAGTTCACCACCGACAAGATCATGGCCATGGAGGTCAACTACGACCTCGAATCGCGCAAGGCCTACCAGGCGGCGGTGGAACAGGAACGCCAGGCTGTGGTCGCGGCCAAACAGGACGAACTGCAGGCCCTGGCCGGCGCAAATTCCGACATCAAGATCCTGATCGCAGTGGCCACCAAAGGCAGCGGCAGGATCAACGAGCATTTCGGCCATGCCAGCGAGTTCCAGATCTACGAGCTCTCGACCGCCGGCGCCAAGTTCGTCGGCCATCGGCGCGTCGACCTGTACTGCCAAGGGGGCTACGGCGAGGAAGACACGCTGGCGACCGTGATCCGCGCAATCAACGACTGCCACGCGGTGTTCGTCGCCAAGATCGGCGGCTGCCCGAAGAGCGACCTGAAGGCGGCGGGCATCGATCCGGTCGATCAGTACGCCAACCAGTTCATCGAGCAATCTGCGATTGCTTACTTCAAGGACTACCTGGACAAGGTCAACAGCGGCGAAATCGAGCACCTGGAACGGGGCGACGCGCAGATTCGCCAGGGCGCGCTGATCGCGGCTTGATGTATCGATAGATAGTGGAGACCCTCACCCTCCAATGTCATGACGTCAAGGGTTGTCGCGTCACCCCGGCAAGGAATGCCGGGGTTCAGGCCCAACACATCCTGTGCCCTGGATTCCGGCAATCCATGCCGGAATGACGGAATCAATTTGACGGCATTGGGAAGGCGGTATCTCACCCAGGAGTTAGAACATGGCTTACAAGATCGTCGAGGAAAACTGCACCGGATGTTGTGCCTGCGAACCGGAATGCCCGAATCAAGCCATTTCGGAAACCCGGAACGGGCTTTTCATCATCGATCCGGCGAAATGTACCGAATGTGTCGGCCACTATGACGAACCCCAGTGCGTCGCCGTGTGCCCGATCGATCTGACTTGCATCATCGACAACGATTACCCGCGATACGAAGCAGCATAGGAAAACAACATGGATCTCACGATCACCCCCAGTGCCGAAAAATTCATCCGACGTATGGTGCGCTTTGGCGGTGCCGGCGAAGACGCCGGCTTCCGTCTCTCGGTAAGCCCGGGCGGATGCTCCGGGCTGGCCTCGGAATTCAGCGTCGAAGCGCTGCCGAAGCCGGGCGACGCCGTCGTGACGATCAGCGGCATCAGGCTGTTCCTGCCGGTGGAAAGCCGTCTGCTGCTGCAGGGTGTGACGATGGATTTCAAGGACACACCGTTGCAGAGCGGGCTGGTGTTTCACGATCCCAAAGCCACCGGTTGCAGCACCTGCGGCACCAGCACGCCGGGCGCGAACCCCGGCGAGACGGCGATTCCGATCTCCGCGATCGCCGTCAAGTCAGCCTAGCCGACGCGATGGTCACCGCGGAAACGCAGCCGGGCCTGAGGGACACCATCCTTGCGGCGGCGGCCGGGTATGAGCTGAGCGAACAGGAGCGAGTCGCCGAATGCCTGGGCGCCGGCCTCCCTCCCGAGGCGGAAGCGCACCTGAGGCTCGCGGGTCAGCACTACCATCAGGACGAAGTGGCGCTGGCGCACCTCCAGTCGGCATGGGAACTGGCGCCTGGCCACGCCGCCGTCTATATCGGCCAATACCGGTTCCATTTCTACAAGAATCGGCTGGCCGAGGCGCTGCGAATCGGCAAGGCGTGCCTCGTGAAAGCGGCAGCCGACAACGGAATGTCGACCGACTGGCGCGATGCGAAACCGACGGATGCGGATTTCAGCAGTTTCGAGGCCATTCTGCCGCGGTTCTTCCTGTTCACGTTGAAAGGCTACGCATACCTGCAATTGCGCCTGGGCGCCCTCGACGAGGGACGTGCCGCCGTCGAGAAACTGCTCGAACTGGATCCCACCGACAAGGTGGGCGCCAAGGTGTTGTTGAATGTCCTGGAGAGACAGGCTCATGGGGACGAGGACTGAGATCGAAGAAGCGCGCGATTGGCAGGGCAAAGCGCTGAACTGCGCAGCCTGCGAACAACGCACCCAACCGGCGCACGGCCGCTGCCATCTGGGACATGCCTGCGTGCACGACCGTTATGCGCGGCGCATCGACCGCTTCTTCCGGTGGAATCCGTATCTGGCCAAGGACTATCTCCGTCATCCCTATTTCGAAACCCGTGCGGTGGCGGCGAAGCACGTGGAACTGTTCTACCTGCCGCGGCTGATCGACGATCCCGACGAAACCGTTCGGCAGAGCGTGGCTCAGCGCCTGCCGGTGCATTCACGGCATTTCCGCGCGTTGTTGCGCGACCCGCACCGGGAAGTGCGGGTCAGAGTGGCCGAGCGGCTGGACGACCGCGAGCTTGCAGCCATGATCGACGACCCCGACTACTTCGTGCGCCAGATCGTGGCGCGCCGACTGCCCGAACGAATGTTGGTCAGGATGATCGGCGATCCGGACCCCGAGGTCCGGAAAGTCGTGGCCCAGCGCATCGGCAGCGAGTGGCTTCCGACGCTGGCCCGTGACCGAGAGCTGACCGTGCGGCTGGCGGCGCTGGGCCGCATGGAGGCGGCGCAGTTGAAATCCTTCATCGATG
>CAZXXC010000090.1:0-17825 GCA_964644665.1 uncultured Methylococcaceae bacterium | reverse complement strand
TCACGAAAGGTGTCACTCCCATGACGAACGTGCAATCCGATATCGGTCTGATCGGCCTAGCCGTAATGGGCCAGAATCTCGCCCTGAACATCGCCGACCACGGATTTCGTATCTCGGTCTATAACCGGACGACGTCCACCATGGAGAAATTCGTCGCCGAGAACCCGGATACACCCGGCGGACTGCATGGCGAAGCGACATTGGAGCAGTTCGTCCAGTCACTGAAACGGCCGCGCAAGATCATCATCCTGGTCAAGGCCGGCGCCGGCACCGACGCGGTGATCGACAGCCTGCTCCCGCTGTTGCAGCCGGGCGACATCGTCATCGACGGCGGCAATGCCCACTGGCTGGATACCATCAGGCGGGAAAAGGCCCTCGCTGACAAGGGGCTCCGCTTCATCGGCTCCGGCGTTTCGGGCGGCGAGGAAGGCGCCCGATTCGGTCCTTCGCTGATGCCGGGCGGCTCGCCCGAGGCCTATCGCGAGATCGAACCGATCTGGAACGCCATTGCAGCGAAAGTGGATGCGCACACCGGCAAGCCGATACCGGGCGCCGCTCCCGGCAGACCGGTGCAACAGGGCATCCCCTGCACCACCTATATCGGACCCAACGGCGCCGGACACTATGTCAAGATGGTGCACAACGGCATCGAATACGGCGACATGCAGATGATTTCCGAGGCTTACGCGCTGCTGCACGATGCTCTCGGGATGCCATCGGAGGAAATCGGCGAAGTCTTCGCAGGCTGGAACCGCGGTCTGTTGGATTCGTTCCTGATCGAGATCACCGCGGACATCTTGCGGCAGAAGGACCCCGTGACCGGCCAGCCGTTCGTGGACATCGTGTTGGACACCGCCGGCCAGAAGGGGACCGGCAAGTGGACGTCAGTCAACGCCCTGGATCTCGGCGTACCTGCACCGACCGTGGCCGAGGCCGTGTTTGCACGCTTCCTCAGCGCAGCGAAGGAAGAACGGGTCTCCGCCTCGAAAGTTTTGATTGGGCCGACGCAGTCATTCGGCGGCGACCGTGCGGCCTTCGTCCGATCCGTGCACGACGCGTTGTATTGCTCGAAGATCTGTGCCTATGCGCAGGGTTTCCAGTTGTTGCGTCACGCCCAGCAGGAATACGACTGGCAGTTGCCGTTCGCGGAGATCGCCGGCATTTGGCGCGGCGGATGCATCATCCGTGCACAGTTCCTGCAGCGGATTACCGACGCGTATCAACGGAACCCGGCACTGATCAACCTGCTGCTCGATCCGTACTTCCGGCAGGAGATCGAGCGCTGCCAGACCGCGTGGCGGGAGGTGGTCGCGACTGCCGCGCGCATCGGTATCGCAACGCCGACGTTCGGTTCCGCGCTGGCCTATTTCGACGGCTATCGCAGCGAACGGCTCCCCGCCAACCTGCTGCAGGCTCAACGCGACTACTTCGGGGCTCATACCTACGAACGCGTCGATGCACCACGCGGCAAGTTTTTCCACCTGGAATGGTCGGATCCGGCAAGACCGCAGGTCGAAGCCTGAGGCTGGCGAACCTCTCTGCATCCACTGGTGCTCGCACGTCCGGCGGACCGGGTATGCCAACCGAACCATGCCGAGCGGCTGCGTGGACGGGACCGTGGCCTCGATGACACCGGTTACTGCGGACACAGGCCGGCCGGCAGCACCCGTATGACGGCGGCGAACCTGTACCAGCGCATACCTGCCGAGTTGCCGGAGGAGTCGTTCGAAACGCTGTTCACAAGCTCCCGCATCCGGATCGAGCGGATCGTCTCGTGCGGCCATGCCACGGCTGACGGCACCTGGTATGACCAGGAGAGGCCCGAATGGGTGGCGTTGCTGCAAGGCCAGGCCGGCTTGCGGATGGAGCACGAGCCAGCCCAAACATTGAATCCCGGGGATTACGTCTTGATTCCAGCACATCGTCGGCATCGCGTGGAATGGACCTCGACCACCCCGCCGGCCGTGTGGCTGGCGATTCATTTCGACGACGGCTGAACAACCGCACCGGCGCGTGAACGCCCGACCATTCGCTCCACCGACGCCACCATGTCCAAGACCGTGTTCCGTCTGTTTCCTCCGCCGTACGAGGAAGTACCGCTGCGCGGGCTCTATCTGAACCTCGGGTTACATCGCCGCGGCAGTACCACGTCGCCGCTGGTTTATGCAAACTTTCTGACCAGTCTCGACGGACGGATCGCGCTGGAGGATCCGGAAGGCCGCACTTATCTACCGAGGACGCTGACGACACCCGACGATTTCCGCTTGTTCCTCGAGTTGGAGGCCCAAGCCGATTGCCTGATCACGCACGGCGGCTATCTGCGGGCGCTGGCGGAACGGCGCCTGGGAAACATCTTGCAGGTCGGATTGGACGAACGACACCGGGACCTGGCCGCTTGGCGCGTGAGCAACGGCCTCGCACCACAACCGGCAATCGTGATCGCCAGCGCCGGGTTGAACTTTCCAATGCCCGAATCCATCGCTGCGCATCGACAACCCTGTTACATCGCCACCGGAAAACTAGCCGACCCGAAACGGATCGCGCACTGGCAGCGTCAGGGATTCGAAGTGCTGATCGCCGGCGAGGGTCGCATGGTGGAAGCAATACCGTTGGTGCAGCGCCTGGGCCTCAAGGGCTATCGCAGTATCTATCTGATTGCCGGCCCCCACATGCTGGATACGGTCGTGCGCCAGGAGCGCCTGGGTTTGTTGTTTCAGACCATCACCCACCAATTGCTGGGCGGAGAGGCCATCCGCACGCTGCTGCCGGGCCCCGAGATGGGCGTATTCGGTCACCTGAAACTGTTGTCACTGTACTACGACACCGCCACCCCGCTGGGGACCGGCCAATGGTTCGCACAGTTTCAGAACATCGCCACCTCCGCCTGAAACCGGATCGTCGAGCCGCAGCGCGTGGCCGATCCGCGCTGCCGCGGATGGCTGACACTCGACCGGCACACGCATTTGTTATACTGCGGCGTCCGCGTCCGAAAGGCGGCCGCGCTGTCACCGGTGGGCCACGACTTGAAACACAGGGGTTGAGTGACGCGCGTGCGAATCGCGATGATCGGTCAAAAGGGGCTGCCCGCCGCGCATGGCGGGGTCGAGCGCCATGTCGAACAGCTCGGCGAGAAGCTGGCCTCACTCGGACACGAGGTGGTCGTGTACACGCGGCCGAGCTACTCGGACCCCGCACTTCGCTCCTACAAGGGCATGCACCTGAAGAGCATTCCTTCGATCCCCACCAAGCATCTCGACGCGCTGACCCACAGCTTCCTGTGTTCGCTGGACTCCCGCCGGCAACCTTTCGACATCGTGCATTATCATGCGATCGGCCCGTGCCTGACGGCTCCCCTCGCCCGCAAACGGGGCCACCGACTCGTCGCGACGGTGCACGGCCAAGACTGGCGCAGGGCGAAGTGGAACGCATTCGCGACGCTGGCGCTGCGAGCCGCCGAGGAGATGGCGCTGCGGGTTCCCGACGCGACGATCAGTGTCTCGAAAAGTCTCGCCGAGTTTTACCGGAGCCGCGGGGTGCGCAATGTCCACTACATCCCGAACGGCGTGTCCGTACCGGAAGAAGACGATCCCGAATTCGTTGCCGCTCTCGGCGTCGAGCCGGGCGAATATGCCGTTTATGTGGGGCGGCTGGTTCCGGAGAAAGGCGCCCATTATTTGATCGAGGCATGGAAGCGCCTCCGGACGCGGCGCAAGCTGGTCGTGGTCGGCGACTCGAGCTTTACGGACGCGTACGTGGGTTCGCTGCGCCGCGCCGGCGACAATGTGATCTTCACCGGCTACCTGTACGGCGTGCGGCTTGCCGCGGTGTTCCGCAACGCCGGCTTGTTCGTGTTGCCGTCCGATCTCGAAGGGCTCCCGATCGTGCTGCTGGAATCGCTGGCATTCGGCACACCTGTGCTGGCCAGCGACATCCCGCCGAACCGTGAGGTTCTCGGCGAGCAAGGGGACTACTTTCGGGCAGGAGACACCGACGACTTGGCCACGCGCTTGCAGGAGATGCTGCCGCGTATGGCGGAACTGAAATCTCGAGCATCAAGCCTCCGGAACCGGGTGATCGCCGAGTATGACTGGTGCCGCGTCGCGGCCGACACCGAACAGTTGTACTTGTCTCTGCTCCTAGGCGCCACACCCCGCTGACGCTCGCGCGATTCGGCGCACCGCTACCCGCGATGCGCCGGACCGCTGGCGGGCGGCACGTCGATTTCGACCCCGATATCGCGATAGACCTCGAGCACCGCATCGATATATCGGTCACGGCTGAATTCCCTTTCCACCAAAGCGCGAGCCTGTCGGCCGAGACGCTCCACGTCCCGATCGGCCGCATCATGCACTTCTCGCAGACACGTTGCCAGCCGGTCGACATCGCCGCTCTCGAACTGCCAACCGGTCACTCCCTGCCGGACCATCTCCGGTATCCCGCCGATCCGTGCACCGATGACCGGCTTGCCCAGTGCAAAACTTTCGAGCACGCTGATCGGGGAATTCTCATAGCACTCGGACGGTAACACGCCGGCGCGGCTGCCCCGCAACGCAGCGTGCAACTCCGCCCCAGTCCGATAGCCGAGAAACTCGATCTGCCCGCCCAGGTCGCTTGCAAGCTTCTTCAGGGGTTGATCCAGGGGCCCGGTACCGATGAGTTTCAGCGGCACACGAGCCGCGGCGGCGGAACGAATCAGCGTGTCGACCCCTTTTTCAAAGGACAGGCGGCCGACGTACACGAAATAGTCGCCCGGTTTGTAGACCGGTGCATGGGTCGCGGCATCGATGAAATTCGGGATGTGCACGAACAGCTCCCGCGGCCATCCCCATTCGACGAACTTCTCGATGAAAAAACGGCTCGGAACGATGATCCGGTCAAGATTGCGGCGATAACTGTCCAGCCAGCGGTGCAGATAGCTTTCGATGGCGATGATGGTACTGGCGGTGAGCGAATCCTGTACGCATCGGTTCAGCACCACCTGGTAGTATCGCCCCACCCTGCACCGCTCGCAGATCCCGTTGCGAGTCAGCATCTTGTTGTTGGGACAAGCGATTTTCAGATCGTGTGCGGTCATCACGACCGGGACACCTGCCTGTTTCAGCACCGGCAGTATCGAAGGCGAGATGTGGTTGTACACATTGTGGACATGAGCGACGTCCGGCCGATAGTCGTCCAGCAGTCGCCGCAGTTTCCGCCTCGCCTCGAATGAATAGATGACTTTGGTCGCCTTGACGATCTTCTCGGATAACGTATACCGGTGCCCGAACTGAATCTCATCGACGAAGTAATCCGACCAGCGCGACGGCAGATTGGCCGGATGGTGCATCGCGAAGTAGGCGCTCTCCCACCCTAGCGCTTCCATCAGCGCCGCATGGTCCAGGTAAACCGCGTCTGCGCCGCCACGTCGATAGTGGTAATTGTTGATGCTGAGCAAGCGGGTCATCGCTGATGCCCGTCACGACAATCGGGATGATTTGGGGGGTGCATCGTGCCGAATGACATTGCCGTCCTGCATGGAACGCCCTCCGGCAGGAACCTGGGCAGCCAGGAATAGATTGTCAACATTCGTATACCATCGAACCGATAGATAATATGTAATGATAATTCTATTTGCCGAGGAAAGCGCATGCGCATCGACGCGATCTCAGTCGGTCGGAACCCGCCCAAGGAAGTCAACGTCATCATCGAAGTCCCGGTCGGCGGTCAACCGATCAAGTACGAAATGGACAAGGCGGCCGGTACCCTCGTGGTCGATCGGTTCCTTTATACCTCCATGCGCTATCCCGGCAACTACGGCTTCATCCCCCATACCCTCTCAGACGACGGCGATCCGTGTGATGTGCTAGTTGCCAATCAACGCGGCGTCGTTCCCGGTGCAGTCATGGCGGTTCGCCCGATCGGCATGCTGAGGATGCAGGACGAGGCCGGCGGCGATGAAAAGATCATCGCCGTTCCGGTACCGCGCCTGACCCGCCGTTACGAGTCGGTGCACGAGTACACCGATCTGCCGGAGAACACGCGCCAACAGATCCAGCACTTTTTCGAGCACTACAAGGATCTCGAACCCGGCAAATGGGTCAGAGTGGTGGGTTGGGGCGATGCCGCCGAAGCCGAAAGCGCGATCCTGCACTCGATCGAACGGGCGAATCGCTAGGGTGCCCGCCGACCACTCGTTGCAGACGCCGAATGACTATCGCGGCCGATCAATTGACCGGGTTGAGCCGGTGCAGGGCGGCCGCGGCGCGGCGAAACGCGCGTGCCTGGGCCGGACGTGCACCGGCCGTGGCGGCGACTGGAAGTGCCAGCAGGGTATTGACGGGCCTGACGAATAGCGGCGTTCCGACTGGGTGACTTCCGGCTGACGGGGCGCCGGCGGGAGACCTGCAGGCGCAACCCCCGATCGACCTGAAGCCATCCTTCGTGCCGCTTGTTCCGTGTCATTGCCGTGGCGCCTGCGGCGCCGCCTGGATATACTGCCGCGATCACTTTGAACTGGTTTGGAGATTTCAGCTGTGGCTTCGTACGCGACCGAGAGCATCCGCAATATCGCATTCGTCGGGCAGGCCGGCGCCGGCAAGACCAGCCTGGTAGAGGCCTTGTTGTTCCATGCGGGTGTCAAACCGGTGCAGGGAACCGTCGAGAGGGGTGACACCGCCAGCGATTTCGATGTGCTCGAACAGAAGCATCAACACTCGCTGCAGGTGTCCACACTCGGCTTCGAATACCGGGGACGCCGGATCAATCTGATCGATACCCCGGGCTATCCGGACTTCCTGGGACAAACCTTCAGCGCACTCGCGGCGGTCGAAACCATCGCCGTGGTGATCAATGCGCAAACGGGAATCGAATCAATGACGCGGCGGATGATGGACTGGGCCGCGCACCTGCATGTTCCCTGCATGATCCTGGTCAACAGGATCGATGCCGAACCCGACCGCCTACATGAACTGATGCAGGAAATCAGTGATGCATTCGGCAAGGAGTGTCTGCCGCTGGACCTACCGGCCGATCACGCGCAACGTGTCGTGGACGTGGTCACCCACAGCGACGGCGCGGCCGATTTCTCATCGGTCGCCGAAGCGCACTCGGCGCTGCTGGAGCAGGCCGTGGAAGTGGACGAGGCGGCGACGGAGAAGTATCTGACCGAAGGCGACATTGACTTGCAAGAACTGCACAATCCGTTCGAACAGGCGTTGCGCGAAGGCCATCTGATCCCGGTCTGTTTCGTCTCGGCACGCTCGGGCGCCGGCGTGCCTGAATTGTTGGATGTGTTCGCCGAACTGGCGCCCAGCCCACTGGAGGCGAACCCCTATCCGTTCATCGTCGACACGGGGGCGGGCTCGGAGGAGCTTTGGGCCGAACCGGATACTGCTTTGCCGCTGCTCGGCCACGTGTTCAAGCTCGAGTTCGACCCCTTCGTCGGCAGAATCGGGTTCATACGGATTCACCAGGGCCGCATCCGAAAGGGCGGCAACATACTCGTCGGCCGCGATGGCAAATCGGTCAAGGTCGGGCGCCTGCTTCGGGTGAACGGAAAGGAACATCAGGAGATCGAGGAGGCGCTGGCCGGCGACATCTGTGCGATTGCCAAGATCGACGAACTGGAGCAGGACATCGTGCTGCACGAAAGCCACGACCAGGATCGCGTCAACTCACCGCGGATCAGCTATCCGACCCCGCTGGCGGGCCTGGCGTTGAAGGCGAAGCGCCGCGGCGACGAGCAAAAGATCACCGAGGTGCTGCACAAGCTGGTGGCGGAAGATCCGGGCTTGCGCATCGAGCACGACATGACCGCCAACGAGACGGTACTGCGCGGTCTCGGTGACTTCCATCTCCGTGTCGCGCTGGAGAAACTCGACGAACGGTTTCATGTCGAGGTCGAAACCCACGCGCCGAGCATTCCCTACCGGGAAACCATCACGCGCCCGGCACCGGGATTTTGCCGCCACAAGAAGCAGACGGGCGGTGCCGGACAGTTTGCCGAAGTTCAACTGGAGGTCGAGCCGCTGCCGCGCGGGGCGGGGTTCGAATTCGTCGACCGGATCACCGGTGGCGCGATTCCGGGCCAGTTCATCCCGGCCATCGAAAAGGGGGTGCGGCAGGTTCTTTCGGCGGGCGCAATTGCTGGATACCCGCTACAGGACGTCCGCGTGATCGTGACCGACGGTAAGTTCCACCCGGTCGACTCAAAGGAAATCGCGTTCGTGACCGCGGGCCGCAAGGCCTTCCTCGACGCAGTCGACAAAGCCGCGCCGGTGATTCTCGAACCGATCGCCAGCCTGGAAGTCATCGCCCCCGGCGCCAGTGCCGGCGGCATCACCGGCGATCTGTCTTCGCGACGCGCGCGCATCGGCGGTACCGACGCGGGGCCGAAAGGTGAAGTGATCCTCAAGGCCTTGGCACCTCTGGCGGAACTGCAGGATTACGGGTCGCGACTGAAGTCGCTGACCGGCGGCGAGGGGACCTGGGGCATTCAGTTCAGTCACTACGAACCGGCGCCGCCCAATGTGCAAAAGGAACTGAGTGCACGCCACAAGCGCATCGAGGATTGAGTGACCGGTCCCCGCGCCGTCCCGATTTCGGTACCGATGCCGAAAGGGGGGCGCCAGGGGAACGGGTCCATGACCATACAGGCAATCTCGAGGGTGACGCTCGCGGCCTATCTGGTCGGGAAACGCTGGCGTGGGACTTCGGCGTGCGAATGCCGAAGGTCGTGTGTTGCCGTGTTAGAAAGCGTCGGTCGGAATCGTTCGCGCCGGGGATTTTGCATTCCAGATGGCGGCAGCCTGTCGCGAATCGATTTCGCCGCGCTCGAGCATCTGGCACAGCCCCAATCGCAATGCGCGATTTTCGAGCAGTCTCGGATCACCGTTAGCGCGATCCAGAGCTTGCCGCCAGCCGGCTTCCAGCCGCGGATCGTGGCAGCGGTCGCCGGACGACTCGGCCGCTCCGGTGGCTGCGGATTCCGGATCGCGCGCCGGGAATACCAGCCACGAGGCGATCGCCGTGACGAAGAACAGCACCAGGAAAATGGATTCGTCTTTCATAACACCACCATCCGGCTCCGAACGCGATGGCCGACAACACCGCTTCCCCGTTACCGGGGTCTTTCCGTCAAGTGTAGGTGACGGCACCGGCCGGCCCGGTCCTCGCACGACGGGCCGGATTACCACACCTTGATTTGAGCGCCGGCCGAGCCGGGGCGGTGGCTGAATGGCGCGATCTCTGAACCGCGTGGCGATCGCTGCGGACATCGAAGTCGTCTACTCGTTCGTCACCACACCCGCTTTCTGGGTGCGTTGGCACCCGTCGACCGTCGCGGTTCACGGCGGCTCAAACCGGCCGTTGCTGCTCGGCGAGCACGTCACCGAAGAGTTCAGCGCGCTGGGCCGCCGCCATCGCGTCGCCTGGACCGTGACCGAGCGCGTGGCCCCTTACCGCTGGGCGGTGGAAAGCTGCCACACCGACCTGGGGACGGCCAGGTTGACCTACACGTTCGCGCCGTGCGGTGCGGTCACGGCGCTGCAGGGCGAATTGGCCTACCACCTGCCCAATCCGCTGATGCGCCTGCTGGGCGGCATGATCATCCGGCGGCGACTGGCGTCCGAGTCGGCAGAGGCGGCGCGGCGGCTCAAAGAACTGCTGGAGGCAAAAGGCCGGGTCGGCCGAATGTCCACCCACGACTGGCATCGCCCCGTGCGCTGAGCCGACCTTTCGACGCACCGTCACCGCGCATTCCGGCGACGGAGCCGCCGCGGGTCGCGTCGGTCACGAGGAATCGACCGATCTCCGAGCCGAACGCCGGCCGTGCCCGGACCGGATCAGAACGATTCGAATTTGTTGAGATCGATGCCGGGAACCTGCTGGAGCACGCTGATCATGTAGTCCCGGTCGCGGCCGTGGATCAGCATAGGCAGACCGACCAGCAATGCCAACTGCTCCGCCTCTTGGACGACCCGCTGATGGACCAGCGCCGAACCGATGTAGCGATGCCAATAATCCACGTTTTGGTTCCCGACCGTGGCGAAATGCCACAGCGCATCGAGTACCACGGGATGGTGAACGCGCGGGCCGCGGCGCCCGCCATGAATCAACTCGGAAACATTGTCCGGCGATCCGCGAAGGACCTCGGTATAGCGCACGAGTGCACGCGCAAGGCTGTGCACATCGGTGGTCGTGTAAACCTCGACTCCCTCCGGGAAAACAGGCATCTCGGGGAGAATGTCGGCGTGATAGTAAAGAATTTCATCGCCATCTGCTTTCATTATTCTCTACATCTCCATGCAAGACTGACTGTCGGAGAACCCGGTCCTCAAACCCGGTCGCGAAGCGCCGTACCCGTTGCGGCCATCGCCCGAACGTCCGGGGTGCCCATTCCGGGCACCCGTAGCCGAAAGCGATAGCACTGCCATGCACCGGCCGCATCGATCGATGTGGCACTACCGGCCGGTTGACCGAGCGGCGGAATGCGATGGTAGCGCATCACCGACCATCAGGAAAAGCCGGGTGGTCTGTCTCGCAGAGATATCGGGTGTGCCGGGGAACCTGCCCATGCCGATTGGCGACCGAGACTGGGCTCACCCCGACCCGAGCGAACCCGGGAACACTCCCGATCACCGGTCCCGCGAGGCGCGTATCGGGAAGCGTCACGAGTTTGCCTGAAGGCCCGGTTTGACCGCTGACGGCAGCGGCTGCCTTCCGGGGCTCATCGTTGGGAAATCCCACGCAAATCCCTCGGCCGGTGCGGCATATCCCGACGTCGTCGGCGCCGCAGCCAATGAAGTCCCTTTGTGCTCAATAAGACAAGAACTGGCGTGACTCTTGCGTTTCGATAGTCCCGGTGACGCTTCACCAGTCAAGCCGGAATGACCGGGCCGGTAGCCGGTTGCGGAATCCGGCCCGTCGGCTCACAAAGGCCGGCATTGGCCGAGAAGGACAGCGCCCGACGATCGGCCGATGGAATCCGCCGGGCGAAGTCGCGCCTGACCGTACCTCCAACTCTTTTGTGACGAGACAAATCAATGAAAAAGGCTCTCCTCGTTTGTTGTACGCTGGCCATCGTCGGCCAGGCGCACGCGGATTTCGACCCATCTCACTCGAAGCGCTGCAAGAACTCCGACCTGAACGGCACCTGGGTTTCCTATCAGGCCGAAGTGCTCGCAAATCCGCACACCGGCAAATGCGTCGTCAACATCTGGAACGGCGTGGCCAAAGGCACCTGCGACTTCAGCCTGGAGAACCCGCCCGGCGTGCCGCTGACCGATCTGCAGTTCGACGGTACCGTCCAAGTCGACGGCGACTGCTCGGTCGATCTGACGATGGATTTCACGCCTTACGGCCGGCCCTTCGTCTCCACCTTCCAACTTCAACTCGCACGCGACAAGCAGACCTACGCGGGACGCTGGAGCAATACCTTTGGCGCGCTCGGTACGACCAATGGTGTGAAGCGCTAGCGCGAAGACCCTGCCGGCGAGCGAACGTCCCGTCGCACCGCCAACGCATCGGCAGCGAAGGCGACGGGATCCTCGTCGGATCTCGCCCCAGCCCCACCTGCCGTCGTTGACCGGTGCAGATCGACACGGCCCGGTCTTTCGCCCCGCAACCGCATGTCGCGTTCTTGCGGAGCATGCGGGCCGCGGGAGCTGCCCACCGCCGTGTGGATCAGTGCTCAAGCGTCATCCGTGGTGCGCCGCATTCGGCGACAGTAGCCGTGCCCGCTGCAACCGATCCAGGCTCGTCGCTGATCCGGCTGACCGAGGGTGTTGCCGTGGTCGGGTCCCAGCCTTGCTGGCAGTACATCGAAACGCAGTACTTCAAGTCCGGCTCTCCCTGGTAGTTGCTCTTGAAATGGACCTCATAGGCCGAATGATGCGAGTCGTTGATGATCCGAAAGTAGGAGAACTGATATGTTCCCTGTGCCGGCACTTTGGCCGCTTCGCGCGCCGCCGCATTGAGGCCGGCCTTGGGACATGCGAACGTCATCGCATCCAGGTCGCGCAAGCCGCCGCCGGCGGGTGCCGGGCTCGCCGGCGCAACCGCTTGTTGCTGTGGTGCGCCGGTCGCTTGCAGGCGGGGGACAGGGTTGCACCCCGCTAGCATCAGCGTGGTGAGAAATAGGATGTGTTTCATAGGGGACTCCAGGAAAAGTCGGCGTTGAACCGAAGCAGCGAGACTTGCGATCGACCGGCGGCCATGGCCACCCGTCGCGCGCTCATAGGCCGTATTGAACGACCTTGTTGCTGAACGTCCCGACATAGACTCGTCCGTTCGCCACCACCGGCGTCGAATATTTGGCGAAATTGCCCAGTTTGTTGGCGCCATCCGCGTCACTGTGAAACAGCAGTTTCAGTTGGGTACCGTTGACGAGTTGCGTCGCATGGTAGGCGACCAATGCGCCAGGAACGATGGCGGCGTTCGCGTTCCCCTGCGTCGGGTATACGCCCCAAACCACGCCGCTGTTACGCCTCGTGTCGTTCGAGGAAACGGTCAGGCGTCCTCCGGGCATGCCGCCCGGCGGAGGCATGTTGCCCGAGGCAAACAGCGCACCCTCACCGCGGAAGCCGGTGATCCGATGGGTCGCGAAGTCGTAGTTGTAGGCCTTCACACGCTCGTTCTCACCCCACAGATAGATGATCCCTTGCGTCTCGGTCTCCAGGTACACCGGGGTACCGTGGATGTGGTAGGTCTTGCCGCCCGGTGCGTTCGCCGGCAGGGCCCGGTCGAGCCGGATGCTGGGCCAGTTCGGGTCCGTCGGCGCCGTCGTCGGCAAGCCGGCAGGGCCGTTCGGAGGCGCAGGCAGATACGTCGCGGCAAAGGGCAGGTTGAACTGCGGATTCCACGAATGGTGTCCCAGATTGTTGCGGTTCAGGTTGTAAAGAATGCCGTCCTTGCCGCCGCCGATCAGGTTGCCGCGCGCCGGGATCAGGAAGACGCCGGCTGCACCGAGGTCCTGATCTTCATCCGCGCGTCCGAAATCGCTGAAGGCTCCCCAGTGGTCGTCGACCGCAAGCGTCGGCTTGCCCTGGTTCACATGGGCGATACCGACGATGTAACGCAGCTTCACGAAGCTCTCCGCGAAGTTGCCGGGAATGGTGCCGGGGTCCATACCGTTGCCGGTCGCGAGGTAGAAGTCGTTACCGTGGATCGCCGGGGCTGAGCCGGACATCCAGATGCCACCCGCACCTCCATTGGGCGTGACATTCCAGATCGCCGGTGTCGGTGTGAAGCCCGCCTCGCGATTCAGGCCGCGCACATCGTAAGCGACGACAAAGCCGTGCCCCGGCCCCCTGGGGTTCTCGCCGTTGATGGAGAAGGACACGATCACGGCTTTATTGCCGATAGCGTCGGTCATCAGCCCCAGACCCGCCCGCATCTTCTGGTACGGCACCGTCTGGCCATTCGCAATTCCGCCGCCGCCGTTGTCCGCGTTGCCGGCGATGAGCACCGGCGGCTTCCTGTCGGCGAGCGTGTTCGCATCGAGTATCCAGAGCGTGTTGTTACGCTCCAGGTTGTTGCTGCCGGCGTGCGGTTTTCCGAACGTCGTCGCATAGATGGTGTCGGTCGCCACATCGATCACCGGTGTCGCGGTGATCCCCCAGTTGCGGTAGATGTTGTGGAGGTCCATGCCCTTCCCCGGAGGGTTGGCGATGTCGGCCGGATCGAACGGCGCCGCGAGCTGACGTCGGGTGAGCTCCGCCCCGGTATCCACGTCGAAGATGTAGGCCGTGTTGGTCATCGTGAACACATAGAGCTTGCCATCGACCACCAGCGGCGACACGTCGATCTTCTCGTCCACGACGAATTCGCGAATCTTCTTCAGCCGCGGTACGTTCGCCGGTGTCAGGACGGTTTCAAACCTGTTCCAGCCCTGGCGGGTGTTGTCGACTGCGACCGTCCACACGTCGACCGCATACCCGAACGACGCGGGGAACAGGGCTGCTGAGGCAATCAGCGCCACGGTACCGATACCCAATCGGAAATTCATCGCGGTTTCCTCCTTTTTCGCTGCCAATTCCCGGATCACTCGTTCGAACACCTGCCCGATCGGTTCCGCTTACCAGTGCATCATGAAAACCGGCGGAGACTACACTCGCAGCGGCGTTGCAGCGTCGATTCCAACGATGTGAGGTGGCGGTGCGGCACGGTCGCCACGACCCGTTGCCAATCGTCGGGCGTGAGCACGCCGTAGGCCAGCGCGTAGAGCGAATCCTCCTCCAGATGGAAGTGCTGCAGCTGGGTTCGCAGGTATTGGCGGAGGCAGCGAGCGAGGCGGCTACGGGGCACCGGCAAGTCGTTTTCACACTGCTCCAGCAGGTTTCGGACGTCCTCGCTTTGTTCCGCCAGAATACGATGCTGGAACTGCAGACGTTCGATCAGGCTTACGGCTTTATCGGACCGCTCGAGGCAAATCGACGCGACGAAGTCCTCGCGGGGATGATGGTCGAGGTCGGGATAGCTCTGGATGTAGTCGATCAGGTCCGAGACGCGATGGACGTCCAGCGCCCCACCCTGCTCGATCACCCCGAACTGCCTTCGAAGTCCGCGCAGTGCGCGCGCAAGAACGACGTGGTCCTGATGCAACTCGCTCAATACCGTGTTCACATCGCCCTCCGCGTCGCTGCACCCGAACGGTGATCCATTGCGCCACCCCGGTGGAGACAAGATTCTGCCCTAAGTGCGCCTCATCAGCACCTGCCGCGCACCACCGACGACGGCTGGCAGTACCCGCGTGTCCCCGATCGGCACTTGTTCTGATTACTCTCAGGAAAGGCAGCATGCCGTGTGCCAACGGCCTGGCTTGAAAAACTTGAGTCCGTTCAATTTCCTACCGGATCGTCCGGATCGCGGGAACGCAGCGATGCGTCCAATACGGGGCGCCCGCCTCGAAAAAGTCCTCAAACCGGTGCAAGAAAAGCAGCGCACGGATTCGTCGGGCGCGCCTGGGCGCAGCGAACCGGTGACTCTTGCCGACCGGCCCACCGCGAGACCGGACGAGTCGCCGCCGGGCGATGAACGACCTGGAGCAGGAACCCGCGGGTCAAACCGGCAGAGCAGTTGCAATCGCAAGCCCATGCGATTCATGCGGCGAGGCTCACGCTATCCATTCTCCACCGATGGCCTTCCGGCCACCGTCGTAACCGGCAGCAGGCCAGCGCTTCCGAAACGGGTCACTTCGCCGCCGTGCCTGGCTGCAGGCCGGCGAGCAGGGCGGCCTGCATGTCGCTGGGCAGATCGGCCACGCCCTTGATGACACCGGGTCCACCGTTCCGCCAGTGAACGGTGAATCGGCGCAGCCGGGCGGCTGCCGGTACCGAGTATGTGGCGACCAGAAGAACGACCTCTGTGCCCCCTTCCACGAGCGCCGCGGAGGACAGCAACTTGACCACAGGACCCAGTTCACGAACTCCGATCGCGACCACTCGCGTGAACCGACCCGATGAGGCGGCTGCCTGCCCAGAGACCGCAGTTGGGCTGAGGTCGGGAATACGTCGCAGCTCCGAGCGGCGAAAGCAATCGGACCCGGCGAGGAAATTCTGGAGACCGGTAGCGGCAGCCTCTTCCCTCTCAGAGACATCCTTCTGGTCGGGTCGCCACTGCGGCGCCCAGAGAACAAGAGCCGTAGCGGTGCGATCGCACACCGGCGATTGGGGCGAGGGAGTCAGCGTGACCGTGGTGCTCGCGCATCCGGCAAGCATTGCACCGCACAGGACCCCACCGAAGTTTCGAGCCAGTCGCCCCGGAATCGTCTGAGGATGCCGTCGCCGGAGGCAGACCGGTGGACCGGCGCCCCCATGCCAGATGCCGGCGGGCGGTTTTCCCGAACCGCTCGCATTGCTCCGACTCACTCGCACGGAATCAGCCGCCTTCACGCAAACCCCTGGCCTGTAGCGACTGCCCCGCAGCGACTCCGTCCGCGACAGGCAGGCACGGTTGATGTCCTGCACATAGCGATCACCGAGCGAGATCATCAGACTGCCCGGATGGCAGGCATTCACCGATCGACCAGTGCTTTGACCCCGAAGAACCGGTGGTCCTTTTCATTGGCCCAGTCCGCCAGCGCTGCTGTCAGCATGTTGCGGGAGGGTAGGAGATTGTCAGGGTCATACTCGTAGAAGTGGGTTCCTCCGATATCCGCTGGTAGAGGGGCGCCTACCTGTTTGAACAGAAAGATCGGTTTGCCGAGAGCATCCGCAAGGCCAAGCTCGTAGTAGACGTTTGGATTCGGGACAGTCACTTCGGCAACGATCACGCCGGCTTGCGTGATGCTCCTCCAAACGTTGGTCCCGAGGTCTCCGACTCGGACGATGGCATCCCCTCTGGATACGATGAAGTTTGCGGCTTCAATCGCCGGCTTGAAGAGGTTCACATAGACGTCGTTCGACCAAGGCTGCCCGAAGGGCATGACGACAAAGGCCTCCGGATAGTCGACGCGGATGTCGACATTGGTTTCCGGCCCTTTGGCAAGCGTGAACGTGCTGACCATCTTGCGCGCAGCCTTGCACAGCTCGTATGCGTTGCCAACACGCCTGACGACTTCGGCATCCTCCAGAACCTGACGAGAGTCTGGATCGCAATGCACTCCCGCGGCCTCTAGTTCATCCTCTTTGAGCACGCGACTGGAGCCCCCATCTGTTCGTCTGGCGTACTGGTACAAGAGGTGGATCATCTTCCATTCTTGGTGTCGGCTCATATCCCGCTCCTATATCAGTCATCAACCCGGCCCATCGATCGGCCGCGTCAGTCCGGGGCAGGATGCCGCGGCGCGGCGACGCTCCGCGCGAGCCAGGGCCCGATGTGACCAGTTATTCGAACTGCCCTTCGGCGCCACACCGATGCCTGCTCCAGGAGTACGACGCTCGCGTATCCGGCGGCATGACCAGCAAGTGAACATGCGAGATGCGCGCTTCGAAGACGCAACCTCAACCGCGGCGTGCCGCCTCGATCGTAGCGATGTCGATCTTTTTCATCTGCATCATCGCATCGAACGCGCGCTTGGCGGCAGCGGGATCGGGATCGGTGACCGCTTTCGTCAGGGCCATCGGCGTAATCTGCCAGGACAAGCCCCATTTGTCCTTACACCAGCCGCACTCACTCTCCTGACCGCCATTGCCGACGATCGCGTTCCAGTAGCGATCCGTTTCGGCTTGGTCAGCGGTTGCGACCTGAAACGAGAACGCTTCGTTGTGCTTGAACGCAGGTCCCCCGTTGAGCCCGAGGCAGGGAATGCCCATCACGGTGAACTCGACCGTCAACACATCTCCCTTCTTCCCGGACGGAAAGTCTCCCGGTGCGCGGTGCACCGCGCCGATGGACGAATCGGGAAAGGTCTTGGCGTAAAACCGCGCCGCGTCCTCGGCCTCTCCATCGTACCAGAGGCAAATCGTATTCTTCGCTGGCTTCAGCATGCCACTTCTCCATCGCGATGAGCCATCCTGAAACCGGCGTCGACGTTGTGCTCGCAGGTCGAAGGGCTTTGGCTCGGCCAAAATTTCCGCATCAAACGTGCGGCAAGATCCACAACATTCCGGCGCTGCTCCATCGTGCTTCGCACGGGCGGGAGAACGTGAAAGATAACCGGGTTGCCGCGGCTTTATGTGGCAGGTCCGATTGACCGTAGGATTGGGCGTCATACAACGCTGCCGAACATTTGGTCTTGGGACAAGTAAGCAACTAGATCTGTAAGACGGCTACCAGCTTGCCGAAGCCACGAATCGAAGCAGACATACCATGCTAGCAACGAGTTCTCTCCGAGGTCTCCCACTGCCGCTGGTGATCTGGCAAGAGTTTTCCGGACACAAAATCAGGCAGCTTTTCGGTGCAATTGC
>CAZXXC010000089.1:0-17999 GCA_964644665.1 uncultured Methylococcaceae bacterium | reverse complement strand
CGGCACCGCCGTTGACGACATACGGAAACAGGATCGCATCGGCGCTGGCCGGCTGGGCGCCGAGCACCGCCATAGCCGAAGACACGCCGAGCGCGAGCTTCTTCATAGGGAACTTCATCTTCGTAGACATTACATATCTCCTTCGCTGGAAAGCCTAATTGAACCTGACACCGCAAGCCAATGTCAAACTTCAAACTCTATCTAGCAGTACACTCGAGAGTCTTGTAGCTGCAGCACAACACTTTGTTGTGCCTTGCGATCATTCTAGATGGCTTGTTTTCCGTCTGTCAAGCATTTCGCGGACCGCCGCGGCAACGATGCGGTACATTCGGGTCGATCGATGCCTTGAGGTTTTTCCTATCGGCACGAAACACGTTTCCTGAAACGCATTGCGCACCGTGCTGGCCCCCCAAGCCCATCGCACCGCCACCGGAGACATCACCGTGGCGGTATTATATTAGCCCAAATTTGTTGCTGAATGTGAACGGCGCGGTGGTGAAAAATACCGGCTCGCGCCTTGATGCCCGTCACGAAATCCTATACCGTCCGGGCACCGCACGGTTTTCGCTTTGCCGGCACGGCGTTCGTCCACCCCCGTCCGGACCTCGATCCGTTGCAGCCGCCAGCCGAGCGGCCCCGGACGGCGCGAACCGAAACGCAGCGCCGGTGTGAGCCGACCCCGCCAACATGTCGAGATGACAGCCGTATGAACGACCGAAAAGGACGACAGAAACCGGCATCGGCCGCCGGTCCGGAATCGTATGCCGATGCAACCCGCTATTTTCGGACGGGGCAACTGGAAATGGCTCGGCGATTACTGCTGAATATCCTGGCGTCGAATCCCTCTCATATACCGTCACTGAATCTGCTGGCGATTATCTCGGCACAGACGCGGCGTCCCGACGAGGCCGAGCGTTATTTTCGGCGAATCATCCGGCTCCAACCCCGGGATCCCAACCCGCACAACAATCTGGGCAACCTGCTGCTGGCCTCCGGCCGGGTCGATCAGGCACGCAACGCCTACCGGCAGGCATTGCGACTGGATCCCGCCTACCCCGAAGCGGCTTACAATCTGGGCCGCATCCACCAGGGCTGCGGCCAACTGGACGAGGCGGAAGCCGCCTATCGGCAGGCGCTTCGGCATGGCCCGACGTTTTTCGCGGCGCACGCCGCTCTCGGACGCTTGCTGCACACCAAGGGCCGCCCCGCCGAGGCGGAGCAGGCGTTTCGGGCCGCGCTGCGAATCCGTCCGGATGGGTTGGAGGCGCTGAACGGCCTGGCCGTGCTGCTGCAGGACCACGGGCATTTCGCAGAAGCCGAGCGCTTGCTGCGGGAGGCGGTCCGCCTGGCACCACACTCGTCGGAATCTCACAACAACCTGGGGCAGTTGTTGCGGAAAGGGCACCGGCTGGCTGAGGCGGAGGTCTTCTTCCGGGAGTCGCTCAGGCTCCGGCCGGACGCCTGGGAGGTTCACAACAATCTCGGACTGACGCTGAAAGACGGCGATCGCCCGGCGGAGGCCGAGAGCGAATTCCTCGAAGCGCTGCGCCTCAACCCCGACGCCCTCGATGCCCATAACAACCTCGGCTTGCTGCTGAAGCAGTCGGGGCGATTGGCGGAAGCCCGAGACTGCCTGGAACATTTGACGCGGATTGCGCCGGATTACCGCTATGCACTGGGTCTGCTGGCCGACGTTCGGGCCTCGCTCTGCGACTGGTCGCGGCATCGGGAAACGGCGGAGGCGCTGGCGACCGGTGTCACACAAGGCAAGGGCTGCGTCGAACCGTTCACCTTCATGAAGCTGGCCGACGATCCGGACGCGCAACGGCGCTGCGCGGCACGGTTCCTGGCCGATTGGCATACCGTCACGCCGATGCTGGACGCGGCGATTCCGCGCTACTCGCACGACCGGATCCGCCTCGCTTATCTGTCCGGCGACTTCCGCGAACATCCGGTCGCTCATCTGATCGAGGGGTTGCTGGCGGCGCACGACCGGGCGGGCTTCGAACTGGTCGCGGTGTCATTCGGGCCGAATCGACAGGATGCCGTGCGGGCCCGTTTGATGAACCATTTCGACCAGTTCCTGAACGTCCGGGACGAATCGGATGAGGCGGTCGCGCGACGATTGCGCGCGATGGAAATCGATATCGCGGTCGATCTCGCCGGCTTCACCAGTCATTCCCGAACCGGCGTGCTGGCGCATCGGCCCGCACCGATCCAGGTCAACTATCTCGGTTTTCCCGGCACCCTGTCGGCCCCGTATCTCGATTACGTGATCGCAGATCGGGTGATCATCCCGGAAGCGGCCCGCACCACCTACACCGAAAAGGTGGTGTATCTGCCGGATACATTCCTGCCGACTTCCCGCTGGGAAATCGCCGATCACACACCGGGCCGGAACGATCTGGACCTGCCGGAGAAAGCCTTCGTCTTCTGTTGCTTCAACAATCCCAACAAGATCCATCCGAGCCAGTTCGACTGCTGGATGCGCCTGCTCACGAAGACGGACGGCAGCGTGCTGTGGCTAGCCTCGCGGAATCCACTCATGGCCGAATCTCTGCGCAAGGAGGCGCAAACGCGCGGCGTCGATCCCGCGCGCCTGGTCTTTGCGCAAAGGGCGTCGGCAGCCGACCACCTGGCGCGCCATCGGCAGGCCGATCTGTTTCTGGACACGCTGCCGTTCAACGCGATCACCACCGCCGCCGATGCACTGTGGGCGGGGCTGCCGGTCATCACCTGCCGCGGCAGGAGCTACCCGGCACGCGCCTGCGCCAGCCTGCTGCATGCGGTCGGGCTGCCCGAACTGGTGGTCGATACGGTGGAGGAGTACGAAGCGCTCGCGCTGGAACTCGCGCACCGGCCGGACCGCCTGGCGGCGATCAGGGAGAAACTGGAAAGGAACCGGACGACTCACCCGCTGTTCGATACCCAGCGCTTTCGCTGCAATCTCGAAGCGGCTTACCGGACGATGTGGGAGATCTGGCAGAGCGGCGCACCGCCGAAGGCCTTCTCGGTCGGCGGCTGAGGAAACCGCGGCGAAGAAGCGCCGGGGCGGCGCCCCCGCTGGGCGAGCGTTGCGACTCTGCCCCCGTCCTCAATCCATCTTCGAATAAATCGTCGTGGGCAGCGTGCCGGTAAAATCCAGCGCCCCCTCCCTGGGGGTGGCCGTCTGGATCGCGAACTGGTCGCTGCCCCGGAGCGTCTTGTGCACCCCGCCGGGTGCGATCTTCGCCAGCACGTCCGACGGGACATTCAAACGCCCGACGGCGAACTGCTGGAGGTCGAGATGGAGTTCCGACTTCTCGACTCCACCTTCCGCCTTGATGTACACGGGCACCTGGTCCGCGAGCTTTTCGGCATAGCCGCCGATGCGAGCCAGATCGGACTCCTTGAGGCCGAGACTCGCCGCCATCTTCAGAAATCCGGGCAGGCGTTCACTGCTCAGCAGCCCCGAGATTTCCACGGTCCGATCACTCAGTTTGACCTGCACTTCCTTCAGCGGCAGCCACGCCAGCGAAGCGCTGTTCAGCAGCGCCGAGAGTTCTTCCTGGCTAAAACGGGCGGCGATCGGCTTCGGGTCGGCAAAGATCAGCTTCTTGCCCGGCTTCGTCGGATGATCGGGCGCCGCGGAGATGTCCTCGAACCGGATTCCGGACTTGCTTTCCACATTCTGCTCATCGGACGGCGTGTATTGAACACCGAGATCCTTCGGCTGGTTCGACCCCAGCAGCGACGAGACACCCGGCACGAATCCCAGCCAGGCCAGTATCAGCACCGGAATCAATACCACCACGGCGATGCCGCCGAGAATCCAGATCAATCGGCGGCCGCCACGATTCACGACAGGTTCTCCGGCTGACATGGTCGTCTCCTCACTGTTGCTTATATAAAGGTGTGGGTGCACGCGCATCTTACGGGAGGCACGCCCAAACCGCCGATCGTGCGTACCGGCCGGCGCAGCGATTCTATCAGCGCACTGCGTGCGAATGAATTCGCACCGACCCGCGCGCGGTCGGAGCGGTCCGGTCCGCGGTTCACCGCGGAGTGTCCCGGATCGGGTGGAAGATCAGCTCGTGCCGGGTCGCGCCCGCCGCAAACGGCAGCGCACGCCCTGCCGCCCAGGCCTGTTGCTGATCCCGGTAATGGGGCGACAACGGATGACCCGATTGCCCGCCGGGCATGTGAAAGATGCCGTCACCCGGACGCGCCGGCGAAATCACGAAGCGCTCGCTGGCTCCCTTGTCTGCGCTCAGCACACGGACGCAATGGCCGGAACAGCCGGCGCTGCCGAGTTCGGACATGTCCAGCACCGGAGACAGCCAGGACGCGATCCTGCCGAACGGATGTCGCACCGTCACACGGTTGACGCGCCCCCACGACAGTTGATCCAGCCGCTCGACGCGGTACTCCGCCTTCAACCGGCGAACCGTCGATTTCAGCGCATCGCGCAGGAATTCGTCCCAGCCCGAAAAGCGGCGGTCGGGAACCGTCTCTTCCGATCGATCGGTCAGCAACGCCCGCAGCGGCGTCTCCGCCTCGCGCCAGCCGAAATGAAACTGTGCATCGGCCCGCCTGCAACGGGCCAGCAACGGCCCGAACACGGACTGCATCAGATGCTTCCGGAATTCGACCAACAACGGGATACCGAGGCTGTCCGCATCGACACGGCCGTTCCAGGCCGCCGCAGCCGTCGCCGCATCCCGAAGATCCGGATCGGCGACCGTGTCGGGCGCAAGAGCCAGAATCAATTGCCGGTAAAACGAGAAAAACTCGCTTTCGGTATCGAGCTGCAATTGCAGCATGTCGCTTTCGGCGATCCCCTGCAGGGCGGCCAGACGCTGATGAATCCGAAACGCCCGGTAGCTGTGCGAAAAGTTGTGACCGACCACATGCGGATAGTCCGCGCCCAGCGTCCGATTGTTGGCGGTGGCCAGGAACCCGGCGGGAGGATCCACCAGCCGCGGCAGCTCCCCGGGCGGCAGGTAACCCTCCCAGCCATTCCCGCCGTCGGCCCAGGATAGAGCCACCGAGCCGTCGAACCCTCTCCGCTTCGGAAAGTGCCCGGCATAGGTCCAGGCGATGTGACCGCGGTCGTCGGCCAGCGCGACGTTTTGCGGCGGAATGCCGGATCGGTTCATCACCGCGATCGCCTGCTCGAGATTCTCGGCCCGGTCGATGTCCAGCAGTTTCAGGTTCAGACCCGACGGGTCCAGTGCGGTCCAGCGCAGCGCGACCGGCTGTTCCAACAGCGGCTCCGGCAACAGCGGCCCCCAGACCGTGGCCCGAACCTCGATCGACTGCGGATCGCCGTTCTTTACCGCGATCGTTTCGACCGAGCGCTGCAGCGGCCGCCAGCCGTCCGGCGTCCGGTATTGTCCGGAATCGGATGGGTCCAGATCGATCCGCACCAGGTCGGCCACATCCGAATCGACGTTGGTGAACCCCCACGCCACATGCCCGTTGGTGCCTGCGACCGGCAGCGGCAGCCCCGGCAGCGTCACCCCGGAGAACTGCGATTCGCCGTAACGGATCTGGGCGCGATACCAGATGTTCGGGATGCCCAGATCCAGGTGCATGTCGTTCGCCACGATGGCCCGCCCATCCCGCGTCTTGCTGCCGGCGACCGCCCATTGATTCGAACCGAGAATGCCGATGTCCGGGTCGACCGCGGCGGCAAGCGGCGGCTCCGACTCCTCCCGTAGCAAGCGGCGGATGGCCGCCGCCGGCGTCGGCCGAGGCGGCCGCCGGGAATTCCGACCGCCCAGCAGCGGAACGGCGTAGCGATCGGTATCCGGCGTCAGGAAAGCGACCACTTCGGGCGGCAGCACCCGATTCATCACGGTCAGCATCCGCTCGTCCCGCTCCTGGGTGGTCAGCATCTGGAACATGCCGAAAGCGACCAGCAGACTGTCTTCGGGACGCCAGGGATCGGGCCGATAGCCGAGCACCAGCATCTCGAACGGACGCTCGCGCGGACTTTCCATCGCGGCGTTGACGCCCTCGGCGTAGGCCGACAG
The DNA here is from genome assembly GCA_964644665.1 of uncultured Methylococcaceae bacterium. GTDB lineage: Bacteria > Pseudomonadota > Gammaproteobacteria > Methylococcales > Methylococcaceae > Methylotetracoccus. The sequence goes on along the minus strand of CAZXXC010000089.1, from coordinate 11,982 downwards.
GATTTCGCGCTGGTCTGCCGGCAGTGCGCGGAGAATCGCCCGGGCGGCGGACTCGGCTTGATAGTGACGCTGCCGGATATCGAGATCCAGCGCCCGACCGCCGAACACTTCGGCCAGCCGGCCGGCGCTCTTCCGGCGCGCCAGGTCCATTTGAAACAGCCGGTCGCGCGCATGCAGGAATCCCAGCACGCGGTAGGCATCCGCCCGGCTCGCGGCCCGGATCGTCGGAATGCCGAGGGAGTCGGCAGCGACGCGCACCTCGGCCTGCAGATCCGGCAGCCATACGCTGCCGTCCTGCCGGGGTAGCGATCCCGCGAACCGCCACCCGAGTATCCCGCCGGCACCGAGCGACAACAGCAGCGTCGCAACCAGGAGTCGCTTCAAGATCATTCCGATCCGGCCCCGTGCGCTTCGGGACGGCTGGACTCGGGCCGCACCGGAATCCCCGCCGCCGGCTGAGGCACCGTCAGCCGCGCGAGCGGACCCGCGGCAAGTGGCGGCCGCCGCCCGATCTGCCAGGCGAGCGGAAGCCACAACGGCCATCGCCTGCTCGTCAGCGACCGTTCGCTTTCGGGTATACTGTTTCGATTTTTCGGCATGGCGGATGCATATGAGACCCAGTGGACGACAGCCTGACGAACTTCGGCCGATCCGGATCACACCACACTTTACCAAACATGCCGAGGGATCGGTGCTGGTGGAATTCGGCGACACCCGAGTGATCTGCACGGCCAGCATCGAGGAACGCGTGCCGTCGTTCCTGAAGGGCAAGGGTGCCGGCTGGATCACCGCGGAATACGGCATGCTGCCGCGCGCCACCCATGAGCGTAGCGGCCGCGAGGCATCGAAGGGCAAGCAGGGCGGCAGGACCATGGAGATCCAGCGGCTGATCGGGCGTTCGTTGCGTGCCGCGATGAACCTCGAGGCGCTTGGCGAACGCACGATCACGATCGACTGCGATGTCATCCAGGCCGACGGGGGCACCCGCACCGCCTCGATCACCGGCGGCTATGTCGCACTGGTTCTCGCTGTACGCAAGCTGATGCGGCAGAAAAGGTTGAAGGGCGATCCGATCCACGGTCAGATCGCCTCGGTGTCGGTCGGGATTTATCGCGGCACCCCGGTGCTCGATCTGGACTATGCCGAAGATTGCGATGCCGAGACCGACATGAACGTCGTGATGAACGAGGCGGGCGCGTTCATCGAAGTGCAAGGCACGGCCGAAGGCCATGCCTTTCGCCGCGACGAACTGGATGCGATGCTGACGCTGGCCGCGAAAGGCATCGACAACCTGCTGTTGCACCAACTCGAGTCGATCGAGAACAGCAAATAGACTGGCGGCGGCCGGTGTCTCCACCGGAAAGCGATCGACCCGCCGCGAGAGCCAGCCGGCATGACGTCGTTTCCCGCCGGCCTTCCGGCACGACCCTCTGCGTTGTTCAACCGCCCCTCCTACCGATGCGACGAATCGTTCTGGCCAGCAGCAACCCCGGTAAAGTCCGCGAGATCCAGGACCTGCTGGCGGACTGCGGAATCGAAATCCTTCCGCAATCCGAGTTCGGCATCGCCGATGCGGACGAGGGCGCGCCGACCTTCGTCGAAAACGCGCTGCTGAAAGCGCGTCATGCCAGCCGTGAAGCGGGACTGCCCGCGCTGGCCGACGACTCCGGGCTCGTCGTCGACGCGCTGAGCGGCGCCCCCGGAGTCCGTTCCGCGCGTTTCGCCGGTCCGGGGGCGTCGGATCGGGACAACACACAAAAACTGCTGGACTCCATGGCCGGGGTCGCGGAGCCGGCCCGGACGGCGTGTTTCCGCTGCGTGATCGTGCTGCTGCAGCACCCCGACGACCCCAGCCCGCTGCTCGCGGAGGGCAGTTGGGAGGGACATATCGTGCGCGCTCCGCGCGGTACGCAGGGATTCGGCTATGATCCGGTGTTCGTACCGGCAGGCTGCACCCGGACGGCGGCAGAACTGGCACCCGTGGAAAAGAACCGACTCAGCCACCGCGGCCGGGCGTTGAGCATTCTGGCGGAACGTATCCGGCTGACGCGTTAGTCTCCCGTTCCGCTGATTCGGTTCGCGATTCTCTCGGCGCCCCGGCGGGGTACCCGCCACCGGGCGGGACTGCGTCCGTGACAGCCCCGATGGCCGCCGCTACACTTGAGGGCATCGGATGCCGCCGGTCTGCTGCGCCGTCCACCACTCGCTCCCGCACCCACTCCGACGAGAACCCGCATGCCGAACAACGACTGCTTGACCTATCTCAAGGCCATCCTGACCAAGGATGTCGATGCAATGCGCTACCAAAGCGGCAAGAAGCGCGTGGACCAGCCCCCGCTGGTGATCACGATTTCACGGGACTGCGGTGCGGGCGGTGAATTGATCGGCGCGGAACTGTCGCACTACCTCGGGATCCCTGTTTACGATCGGGAAATACTGCGTTCGATCGCGGAACGGTCCAAGACCAGCGAATTCCATGTCGAGCCGCACGACGAGCAGGTAACATCGGGGCTGACGTCCTTCATCTTCAGCACGATCACCGGAACCAACTCGCATGCCGCGCTTTACCGTCGGTATCTGTATGAAGTCGTGACCGCGCTGAGCGAACGGGACTGCATCCTGATCGGCCGCGGCGCCCATCTGATCCTGAGCGACAAACGGGTATTCCGGCTGCGCATCATCGCGTCTCCGGAGACCAGCGCCGAGCGCCTCGCCGAGGAGGAAGGCATCGACCTGAAAGCCGCGACCAAGCGCGTCAACGACACCAATGCCAAGCGGCATCAATCGATCAGGACGCTGTTCCACGACATCGACAAGAACTGCTCGCTGGACAACGCGCACAACTTCGACCTGGTGATCAATACCGATCACATCCCGCCGGAACAGGCCGTACCGATCGTCCTGATCGGCTTGCGCCAAGCCGGTTTCAACATCTATGAAGACCACCACCAACCGGGTTCCTGATGACATCAGCGAAGCTGCTCGAGGTCGAGATCGCCGACGTGTCCCGCCTGATTTTCTCCGGAGGCTGCACCAAGCTGGTGGCGCCCGCCGCATATGGCGAAGTGTGCATCCTGTTCGGCCATGCGCCGCTGCTGACGCGTCTGCTGCCGGGAGAGATCCGGCTGCAAACGGCCGCCGGTGACGACCGGTTCTTCTACGTCTCCGGCGGCTTCATGGAAGTGCAGCAGCGCTGGGTCACGGTGCTGGCCGACCAAATGCTGCGCTCGGACGAGATCGATGGTGACGCGGCCCGCAACGCCAGGAAGGTCGCCGAAGCCGCACTGAAGAAGAGCCCGATGTTCAAAGCGCGCGACGAAGCACGCCTGCAACTGATCAAGGCGCTGGCCCAACTCCGGATCCTCGAGAAGGCCGAGCAATTACATCTGAAGAAACCCTATCGCTGAGTTCTCGCCGATGCACCGCTGGGCGGGGGCGCCCGGCACCGGGCGCCCCCGCCGTTCGTCAGGACAAGGTCAACGTGCGGACACCCTGCGGGGTCCCCAGCAAAACCACATCGGCCGTCTGCAGCGCGAAGATCCCGACGCAGATCACGCCCGGAATGTCGTTGATCTTCTGCTCCATTTCGAGCGGGTTCGACAGATCGAGGTGGCGTACGTCCAGGATGTGGCCGCCATTGTCGGTGACACAGCCTTCACGCCATTGCGGTTGTCCGCCCAGCGCCACCATTTCCCTCGCGACCGAACTCCTCGCCATCGGAATCACCTCGATCGGCAGCGGGAACGCGCCCAGCCGATCGACGTACTTGCTCTCATCGGCGATGCAGACGAACTTTCGGCTGGCGGCCGCCACGATCTTCTCGCGGGTCAACGCGGCACCGCCGCCCTTGACCAGCTGGAACCGCGGGTTGATTTCATCGGCACCGTCGACATAGACGTCCAGCGTCCCGACCGCGTTCAGATCCAGCACCGGAATCCCGGCTTTTTTCAACCGCTCGGTGGTGCCCTCGGAACTGGACACCGCGCCGTCGATACGGCCTTTCATGCCAGCCAGGAAATCAATAAAATGATTCACGGTCGAGCCGGTGCCGACCCCCACGATCGCGACGTCTTTGACGTATTCCAGAGCGGCTTCCGCAACCTTTCTTTTCAGTTCATCGGGCGTCATTGTCGAATCCATCTGTTCTGGGTGTGGAAATTGCGGCAGATCATACCGGGGAAAACCGTGGCTGTCATGTCGTCCGACCGACCGCCTGAGCCGGCCCGTTGAATCCGGTCACCGCTCCGTCGATGCTGCATCGTTACATCGAGCGCATCCTCCGGGCGCGCGTCTATGACGTTGCGATCGAGACGCCGCTGGACCATGCGCCGAACCTGTCGGCACGCCTCGGCAACGACGTCTACCTGAAACGCGAGGATCTGCAGCCGGTCTTCTCCTTCAAGCTGCGGGGCGCCTACAACAAGATCGCGCATCTGGACCCCATCGCCAAACGGGCCGGCGTGATCGCCGCATCCGCCGGCAACCATGCGCAGGGCGTCGCGCTGGCCGCGCGGCAACTGGGCATCCGTGCGCTGATCGTGATGCCCTGCACCACCCCGGACATCAAGGTGCAAGCCGTCCGCAACCTGGGCGGGGAAATCGTACTGCACGGCGATTCCTACGACGAAGCATCGGAACATGCAACGCTGCTGGCGGAAAAGCAGCAGCTGAGCTTCGTGCACCCCTACGACGACCCGGAAGTGATCGCCGGTCAGGGAACGATCGGCATGGAAATCCTGCGCCAGCGCATGGATGACATCCACGCGATCTTCGTACCGGTCGGCGGCGGCGGATTGATCGCCGGCATCGCCGCCTTCGTCAAGTTTCTGCGCCCCGAGATCCGGATCATCGGCGTCGAACCGGTGGACGCGGATTGCCTGAATCGGGCACTGAAGGCCAAACGCCGAGTGGTGTTGAAGCATGTCGGCCTGTTCGCCGACGGCGTCGCGGTCAGGCAGATCGGCAAGGAGCCGTTTCACATCGCCCAGCAGTGGGTGGACGGCGTGGTCACCGTCACCACCGACGAGATCTGTGCGGCGATCAAGGACATTTTCGACGACACCCGGTCGATCGCCGAACCGGCAGGCGCACTGGGCATCGCCGGCCTGAAGCGATATGCGCTCGAGTGCGGCCTCCAGAACGAATGCCTGATCGCCGTCGACAGCGGCGCCAACATCAACTTCGACCGCTTGCGCCATGTCGCCGAGCGGGCGGAAGTCGGCGAACGGCGGGAAATGCTGCTTGCCGCCACGCTCCCGGAGCGGCCGGGCAGCTTTCTGGGATTCTGTCGGGTTCTCGGCCGACGCAACATCACCGAATTCAACTACCGCTATTTCGACGATCTGCAGGCCCGCGTCTTCGTCGGGGTCCAGATCGCACCGGACCACAGCGACCGCGAATGCTTTCTGAAGCAGCTCCATAACGAGGGCTTCGAGGTCACCGACATGAGCGCCAACGAACTCGCCGTGGAGCACATCCGCTACATGGTCGGCGGCCATGCCCCACGGGTACTGGACGAGGTGATCTGCAGTTTCGAATTCCCCGAGCGGCCCGGTGCCCTGCTGCGCTTCCTGACACTGCTCGGCGGCCGCTGGAACATCAGTCTGTTTCACTACCGCAATCACGGCGCAGCGTTCGGACGCGTGCTGATCGGACTGCAGGTGCCGAAGCGGGAACGACGGGCATTGCGGGAGTCCCTCGATGCGATCGGCTACGACTACACCGATGAGACCGAGAACATGGCTTACCGCCAGTTTGCCGGCGGCAGTGAGGGACGCTGACGGCGGCGCTCACTCCAGCGACAGGATGAACCGCCACTGCGCCGCAGTGACCGGCATCACCGACAGCCGGTTGCCTTTCCGGATCAGTGCAAACCCTTCCAGTTCGCGACGGTCCTTCAACTCCGCCAACGGAATCGTGCGCCTGAGCTTGCGCACGAATCGCACATCCACCATAAACCAGCGCGGGCTTTCCGGCGTACTGGCGGCATCGTAGTGCGGATGGGCCGGATCGAATGCGGTCACGTCGGGATAGGCCTCCCGGCAGATTTCCGCAATGCCGACGATGCCCGGTGTCTCGCAATTCGAATGATAGAAAAGGACGCCGTCACCGACCTTCATCTCGTCCCGAATCATGTTGCGGGCCTGGTAATTGCGCACGCCGTCCCACGACTCGGTCTGGGCGGGCCGCGCAGCGAGGTCGTCGATGCCGAACTCGGTCGGCTCCGACTTCATCAGCCAGTAGTTCATCGCGTCGACACAGCGATCCGTCCGGCCCAAAACCGGAACGATGCGTTCATCAGGTGACAGGGAAGGTATGCCTGCGGCACGCTGCAACAGGTGGCGCCGGGAAAGAGCGGGAGCGTATTCCCCGCCTGCGCCGTAGAGCGCTTATGCCCTTGAACCGAAAGGTTCAGGTGGGAGCAGCATCGACCAAATCAGGCTTTCCGCCGGAGGCGGACATGCACACATCGATACGATCGGTGCCCCCTGGGTCTTGAATTAGGCTCAAGGGGTAACCCAGCGTACTTCGAACGCTGCAGGGAATACGCTTGCTATTGTGGCAACCTTGCCGCTTCACCGCAAGGCTTGACATCCAGCGGACTTTGCGCCGTTACCCGCTGACGTCCGGATTCGCCGCCATGTCCAGGCGCTCGCGCATGGCGGACAAGCGGCCGGCGATGTTCTGCGTGGCCTGCTCGTCCTGTTTCTTCATCTGCAGAAACTCGTGCGCAATGTTCAGGGCCGCCATCACGGCGATCCGTTCGGTGCCGATCACCCGGCCGGAGTCCCGAATCTTGCGCATCTTGTCGTCCAGATAGCGCGCGGCGATCAACAACTCATGCTGTTCTTCCGCCGAACAGGCGATGGGATATTCCTTACCAAGGATATGAACTTTGATGGGCGGGCTGGATTCACTCATAGTTGGCGCCTGTATCCTGGTATTCCTGAGTTCGAACGGCGGTCGGCCCGGATCGTGCCACTGCCGTGTGGCCTGCCCGGATTGCGGCGGCAGCCGGTGCCGCTCTCGGCTTTCGATCAATCCGCCGCCAATGGTAGGATAAGGAAAATGACCTTGCCGTACAAGCCGAGCGGATGAACGACGCGCCCACCTACTACCGGTTGGAACAACTGGCCCTGGACTATCCGGATCTCACCGCCGCGGAGATCCACGGTGCTCTGTCCGGCTTGCTGTGCTCGGACCGCAGTCTGGAGTGCGAACAGTGGCTGCGCCTGCTGTTCGCCGACGAAGCATCGCGCCTCACCGACGGCGAGCGCCAACTGCTCACTGCATTGTATACGGCGACCAAAGCCGGCCTGGCCTCGCCCGATCTCGCGTTCTGTCTGCTGCTTCCGGACGACGACGAACCCCTCGATGAAAGGACCCGGGCACTGTCCGACTGGTGTCAGGGGTTTCTGTTCGGTTTCGGACAGGGTGCCGGCGAACGAAGCTGGTCGGCCGAGTCCGACGAAGTACTGCGCGATCTGGTCGAGATTTCTCGGATCGAGCCGGAGGCGTCTTCCGATGCGGGTGAGGAAGCCTATACCGAAATCGCCGAATATGTCCGGATCGCCGTCCAGTTGATCCGCGGCGACGCCGAACTCCATCCACGCCCCCGTCTTCACTGAATCCAGTTCCGATGATCACCCGCAGCGAGTTCAAGCAGCGCCGCAAGTCGCTGATGCGCGCGATGAAGAAGCACAGTGTCGCAATTGTCGCCAGCGCCCGCCACCGTATCCGCAATCGCGATGTCGAGTACCCGTTTCGCCAGAACAGCGACTTCTACTACCTGACCGGCTTCGACGAACCGGAAGCGGTAGCGGTCCTGGCGCCCGGGCGAAAGCAGGGCGAATACATCCTGTTCTGCCGCGAACACGACGAGAAACTGGCCGTCTGGGTCGGCAAGAATGCCGGCCTCGACGGGGCTCGGGAAACCTATCAGGCCGACGAGGCCTTTGCGATCGCCGAGTTGCCGAAGGTCCTTCCGGGCATCCTGGAAAACCGCGAGCGCGTGTATTTTCCGTGGGGTACCGAAGCGGAACTGGATCGCGCGGTGTTGGCGGCCGTCAACGACATCCGCAGCCGCAGCCGTAGCGGGGTCCGGGCGCCGTTCGAATTCGTCGTGCTGGACCATGTGCTACACGAGATGCGGCTGTTCAAGTCGGCCGACGAGGTCGGCATGCTGCGGCGCGCCGCGGAGGTTTCGGTGACGGCCCATCGCCAGGCGATGCGTTACTGCCAACCTGGTCGCTTCGAGTTCGAGATCGAAGCGGAACTCAAGCATACCTTCATCCGGCACGGGCTGCGGGCGGAGGCCTATCCCAGCATCGTGGCCGGCGGAAAAAACGCCTGCGTGCTGCACTACACCGCCAACACGGATCGGCTCGACGACGGCGACCTGCTGCTGATCGATGCCGGCGCGGAGTGTGACCATTACGCCGCGGATATCACCCGCACCTTCCCGATCAACGGCCGCTTCAGCGATCCGCAGCGGCGCTTGTACGAACTGGTGCTGGAAGCGCAACTTGCGGCGATCGAGCAAGTCCGCCCGGGCAAACGCTGGAACGATCCGCACGATGCAGCGGTCAAGGTGTTGACCAAAGGCCTGGTCAAACTCGGTTTGCTGCAGGGACGGACCCAATCGTTGATCAAGGAAGAGGCCTACAAGAGGTTTTATATGCATCGTACCGGCCACTGGCTCGGCATGGACGTGCACGATGTCGGCGATTATCGAATCAAGGACGATTGGCGGCCGTTCGAACCGGGCATGGTGTTGACCGTCGAACCCGGCTTGTATGTGCCGTCCGATGCGGTCGAAGTCGACCCGAAATGGCGAGGGATCGGCATCCGGATCGAGGACGACGTGCTGGTGACCGCTCAGGGCCGGGAGGTGCTGACCGCCGATGCACCCAAGACGGTGGTCGAGATCGAGGAGTGGATGCAGCGATGAACGAGTTCGACTACGACCTGGTCATCGTCGGTGGCGGCCTGGTCGGCGGCAGTCTCGCGCTGGCGCTACGACAGGCCCCGCTCCGTGTCGCCGTCGTGGAAGCGACGACCGAGCGCGAGCGGCAGGCTTCCGCGGCCGGCCATCGTGCGCTGGCACTGGCACGCGGTTCGGTGCAGATCCTCGACCGCCTCGGCCTCTGGAGCGGGATCGAGCCGACGGCGAGCCGAATCGAGCGAATCCACGTATCGGACCGCGGCCACTTCGGCAAGACCCGTATCGATGCCGCACGGGAAGGCGTCAAGGCGCTCGGATATGTCGCCACCGCGCGCGCGATCGAGGACCGGATTGCCGACGCGTTGCGGCACGCCGCACCGGACTTGATTCAACCAGCCCGGGTGATCGGCCTGCAGGCCGGACAGGACTGCATCTGCGTGACCCTGAAGCAGGGCGATGAGCATCTGCACCTGACCAGCCGCCTGGTGGTCGCGGCGGACGGCGGCCAGTCCAGCGTGCGGACGCTGCTGGACATCGGGCAGACGGTTCGCGATTACGGCCAGACGGCCATCGTCGCCGAGGTGACGACGGAACGGGATGGCCGCGGGACCGCCTACGAGCGGTTTACCGCATCGGGGCCGTTGGCGGTACTGCCGATCGGCCGCAAGCGCTGCTCGGTGGTCTGGACGCTGCGCCACGCCGAAGCGGAAGACAGGATGGCATTGCCGGATCCGATGTTTCTGGAATTGCTGCAACAGACCTTCGGCAGTTGGCTTGGCCGGCTCACGCTGGATTCCGCCCGCCAGAAGTTTCCGCTGAAGCTGATCCAGGCGGCGCGGATGACCGATGAACGCACGGTGCTGATCGGCAACGCCGCGCACCAACTGCATCCGGTGGCCGGCCAAGGCTTCAATCTGGGTCTGCGCGACGCCGCGCAGTTGGCGGAGGCGCTGATCACGCGGACGGAATTCGGTGAAGACATCGGCGATCGGGAATTCCTCGCGCGTTACGCCGCTTCCCGGCAGCGCGACCTGAAAAGCGTGATCTTCTTCACCGACAGCCTGGTCCGACTCTTCTCCAGCGGTTTCCCGCCGCTGGCACTGGCGAGGAACATCGGTCTGCTGACGCTCGACTGCTGGCCGGCCGCCAAGCAGACGCTGGCCCGTCACGCCATGGGCCTGGCGCGGCGCATCCCGCATTTCGGCTAAGCTCCAGGCCCCTCGAGATCAGCGAGATCACCCATCGGCAGGATTCTTGCGACTGGAGCAGGAAGCAGGATATGTCGGTACGCGCCGGGCGGCGGGGCGAACGGCAAATCGGGCATCGAAACAGAGTGACGGAAGGCGGACCCGCGTACTGCCGGTAGAGACCCTCGATGTCGAACTTCTGCCGCACTGGCGGACCCCATTCGGTCGTGTGAGACCCGCAACCGGCCATGGTTCAGGAACCGCCCCGTGTCATGCCGGCGGCCCACGCCTTCCGGTTGCTCCGCGGCGTTCACTACCGCAAAATGAGGACTCATCCCGACCCCTTGTCCGATAATCGGTTGCACCCCACCGTTCCCGATCACCCAGTTTCGTGTCGACACACCGCGGCGGTTGGACCAAACGACCTGCCGTGCAGGCATCGGCGCCCCATCCATCATCACAATACAAAAAGAGGAGAAGATTCATGCGAATAGGTGTCCCCAAAGAGATACACGCCGGGGAAAGGCGTGTCGCCACCACACCGGATGTGGCGGAGAAACTGATGAAACTGGGCTTCACCGTGGCCGTCGAATCCGGCGCCGGCGCCGGTGCGGACCTGTCAGACGAAGCCTTCCGCGAGGCGGGTGTCGAGATCGTCGAGGATGTGAAGGCGCTGTGGGATTCCTCGGACATCGTGCTGAAGGTGCGCGCACCGGAAGCACATCCCGCGGCCGGCATCGATGAAGTGGAACTGCTGAAGGAAGGCGGCTGCCTGATCAGCTTCATCTGGCCGGCCCAGAATCCGGAGTTGATGCAACAATTGGCGACGCGCAAGGGGGCGGTGCTGGCGATGGACAGCGTTCCGCGCATCTCGCGCGCGCAGAAACTGGACGCGCTGAGTTCCATGGCCAACATCGCCGGCTATCGGGCCGTGATCGAAGCCGCGCACCATTTCGGCCGCTTCTTCACCGGTCAGATCACCGCGGCCGGCAAGGTGCCGCCGGCCAAGGTCTTCATCATCGGTGCCGGCGTGGCCGGCCTCGCGGCGATCGGCGCGGCGAGCGGATTGGGCGCGATCGTCCGCTCGACCGACACCCGCCCCGAGGTCAAGGACCAGGTCAAGAGCATGGGCGCCGAGTTCATCGGGGTCGACTACCAGGAGGAAGGGACCGGCGTCGGCGGCTATGCCAAGGTGATGAGCGAAGGCTATCAGAAGGCCCAGCGCGAAATGATCTACCGCCAGTGCATCGACTGCGACATCGTGATCACCACCGCGCTGATTCCCGGAAAGCCGGCACCGAAACTGATCTCCGCCGGCATGGTGCAGTACATGAAGCCCGGCAGCGTGATCGTCGACATGGCGGCCGAGCAAGGCGGTAACTGCGAGCTGACCGTGCCCGGCGAAGTGGTGGTACGGCATGAAGTCACGATCATCGGCTACACCGACCTGCCGAGCCGCCTGGCGCGGCAGTCGAGCCAGTTGTACGCGACCAATCTGCTGCGACTTCTGGAGGAACTGACGCCGAACAAGGACGGCGTGATCGACGTGAACATGGAGGACGACGTGATCCGCGGCACCACGGTGATCAAGGACGGCGTGATCACCTGGCCGCCACCGCCGCCGAGGATTTCTGCGGCACCGACCGAAAAGATGGCCACCGCCGCCGGCCCCGTGATGCCGGAAAAGAAACCGCCGCTGCTGCCCGCATGGGCGCAGACCACGCTGATGCTGGGAATCGGCGGGCTGCTGTTCGCCGGACTCGGCATGACCGCCCCGCCCGCGTTCATGGAACACTTCACGGTGTTCGTGCTGGCCTGCTTCGTCGGCTACATGGTGATCTGGAACGTCAC
>CAZXXC010000088.1:0-18203 GCA_964644665.1 uncultured Methylococcaceae bacterium | reverse complement strand
TGGGGCGGCCCGCCGCAGGTCATCACGTAGGCGATCGGAAAACGCACGTCTTCCAGGCGCAGCCCGCGTACGGCCTTGAAACCGAACACATTGCCGACCAGCGAAGTGAACACGTTGACGACCGAGCCCTCCTCGAACAGGTCGATCGGGTAGGCGATGAAGGCGTAGTATTGATCGTCGCTGCCCGGTACGTCCTCGATCCGATAGGCGCGGCCCTTGTAGTAATCGAGGTCGGTCAGGAGATCGGTCCAGACGGTGGTCCAAGTGCCGGTCGATGACTCCGCGGCGACGGCGGCGGCGGCCTCTTCACGCGGCACACCGGGTTGCGGCGTGATCTTGAATACCGCCAGCAGATCGGTATCGCGCGGCGTGTAATTCGGATCCCAGTAGGTTTCGCGGTATTCTTTGACGCCCGCGCTGTAAGTCTTGACGGCCATGGCTTGCTCCTGACACTGATGAGAAGGGTCTCGGTCGCTGCTGTCGGCTCAGGCAGCACTCGCCGGAAGCGGGCACTATAAGCGCTGCTCTTGCTGAACGAAACTAAGTTGTTTTAATCCCTGAAATAATCCGTCATTTATGATTGCAGCGGCAGGGTGCCGACTGGATCCCTGCGTTCCCACTGCGGTTCCCTTCGAACTCACCCGCCTTCAGCCGTACTCCGCCACCGTTCAACGTCATGAATGAATCCTTGCTACCCTGCATCGAGATCGATCCCGTCGGCGCGCCGCACACCAGCATCATCTGGCTCCACGGTCTCGGCGCAGACGGTCATGACTTCGAACCGATCGCGGCGGAACTGGCGTTGCCGGAAGCGCTCGGAGTCCGGTTCGTGTTTCCGCATGCGCCCTATCGCGCGGTGACCATCAACGGCGGCTACGTCATGCGCGCCTGGTACGACATCTTGGTTCCCGATTTCACTCGCGCGGTCGATACAGTCGGTATCGACGAGTCCCGGCAACGAATCAACGCATTGATCGATCGGGAGATCGGTCTCGGCATCGCAACGTCGCGGATCATCCTGGCCGGATTCTCGCAAGGCGGCGTGATCGCCTTGGAAGCCGCGGCGCGCCGCCGTGAACGGTTCGCCGGCGTGCTCGCGTTGTCGACCTATGTGCCTTTGCCGGACCAGCTTCCCGGTGCGGTGGATGGTACCGTCATCTTCATGGCCCACGGCACCCAGGATCCCATTATCCCGTACGGCCTCGCACAGGCAAGCTGCGATACGCTGGAACGCCGGGGTTACGCCGTCGAGTGGCACAGCTATCCGATGCCGCATGCCGTTTGCCCGCAAGAGATCCGGGATATCAGAACCTGGCTGATCGCAACATTGAACGCCGCTGCCGTCCCGACCTCGACCGGCTGACATCCCGCGGGACGTCGGACCTGCCGCGAAGTGCGCCGTCCGCTCGCACGTTGCATAATACCCCCGCCGAACTCTGCCTTTCCGTCGACTTTCATGAATCAATCCGCTGTCGTTACCTCCGTCGAACTTTCCACGATCCAGCTCGAATTTCAGCGTCTGAGAGAATTCATCGGCACCCGGGTGATCGGCCAGGCTCATCTGATCGAGAGCATGCTGATCGCGCTGCTTTCGGACGGGCACATTCTGGTCGAAGGCGCGCCCGGTTTGGCCAAGACCCGAGCAATCAATGTGTTGGGCCAAGGCATCGAGGCCGATTTCCACCGGGTTCAGTTCACGCCGGACTTGCTGCCGGCCGATTTGACCGGAACCGAAGTCTATCGACCGCAAGACGGATCGTTCCGTTTCGAGGAGGGCCCGTTGTTCCACAACCTGGTGCTGGCCGACGAGATCAACCGCTCGCCGGCCAAAGTCCAGTCCGCGCTGCTGGAAGCGATGGCGGAACGGCAGATCACCGTGGGACGAAAGACCTACCCGCTGCCTCGGCTGTTCATGGTGATGGCGACCCAGAACCCGATCGAGCAGGAAGGTACCTACCCGTTGCCGGAAGCGCAGCTCGACCGCTTTCTGTTATACATCCGGATCGGTTATCCGGAGGCGGCGGAGGAGCGTCAGATTCTCCATCTGGTGCGGCACGAGGCGAGACAGTCCTCGCCCGGTGCCGCGAATCCGGCAGCGCCCGCCCCGCTGAGCCAGCCGGTGCTGTTCGCCGCTCGCAACGAAGTGCTGGACATCTACATGGCCGAGCCGCTGCAGGAGTACATCCTGCAGTTGGTTCTCGCAACCCGGAATTCCGGCGCCTACAGCCCGGATCTGCCGCGCTGGCTGCAATACGGCGCCAGCCCCCGGGCGACGATTGCGCTAGATCGATGCTCGCGCGCTAGAGCCTGGTTGCGGGGTCGGAACTATGTGATCCCGGAAGACATTCAGGCACTGGCGCCGGACATCCTGCGCCATCGGTTGATCCTGAGCTACGAGGCGGAGGCCGAGGCGGTGACGGTAGACCGCATCATCGAGGAACTGCTGCGCCTGGTGGCGGTGCCCTGACGTCGTCCCCGGCTTCCCCTGCTATTTCCAGAGCTTCTGCCATGCACGAATTTCAACGCGATTTCATCCGCTATGCGCTGGACTGTGAAGTGCTCCGCTTCGGTGACTACACGCTGAAATCCGGACGCCGCAGCCCCTATTTCTTCAACACCGGTCTGTTCGATACCGGTGCCCGCCTGGCCAAACTGGGCGAGTTCTACGCCAAGGCTTTCCTGCACCATGGCATACGGGCGGACGTGCTGTTCGGTCCGGCCTACAAGGGGATACCGCTGGTCTGTGCCACTTCGATCGCGCTCGCAGCGCAAACCGGCCAGGAGGTGCCGTTCGCGTTCAACCGCAAGGAGGCGAAGGATCACGGTGAGGGCGGGGTATTGGTCGGCGCACCGCTCCGCGGCTCGGTCTTGATTCTGGATGACGTCATCACCGCAGGTACGTCCGTCAGAGAGTCCGTGGCGATCATTCACGCCGCCGGGGCCGATGCTGCGGGGGTGCTGATCGCTCTCGATCGGCAGGAAAAGGGCGTCGGCGAGCGGTCGGCGGTCCAGGAAGTGGAACAGTCGCTCGGGTTGCCGGTATTCTCGATCGTGTCGCTCGCCGATCTCGTTCGCTATCTGGAGCTTTATGCCGATCGGGAACCGGTGTTGAAGGCGATCCGCGAGTATCGGCAACGCTACGGTGTCGCCACCGCTGGTGCGGAATGACGTAACCCGCGTTGGCACCGATGCGACCCGGCGGCGATCTCAGCCGGCCGGCGAGAACTTCTCCAGCATCCGCTCCAGGTCAGAACGGCTGAACGGCTTGGCGAGATAGTCGTCCATGCCGGCCGCGAGGCATTTTTCCCGGTCGCCTTTCACCGCGTTTGCGGTCAGCGCGACGATCGGCGTCGGCTTGCGGTTCGCTTGCCGCTTCTGCATTGCGCGGATTCGTGCGGTCGCTTCGAAACCGTCCAGGTCCGGCATCATGCAGTCCATGAAGATCAGATCGAAGGGCTGCCGTTCCGCGAGGCGGACGGCCTCGATGCCGTTCGGCGCGACCGTCACGGCGCATCCCAGCGCTTTCAGCAGACTGACGGCAACCATCTGGTTCACCGCGTTGTCTTCCGCCAACAGCACGCGGTGCTGCGCGGTCGAGGTGACGGCGACATCGGCGTTGCCGGCGGATGCGCGCCGCGGTATCTCGTTCGCGGACGCGGTTGCCAGCACGCTCCTCAGCTTGGCCTGCAGCTCCGAGCGGCGGATCGGCTTCACCAGGTAGGCGTCGAACCCGGCCGCTCGGGCGCCGTCCGCCTCACCGACGCCGGTGGCGGAGGTCAACATCACCAGCCGTGTCTCCGCGATCGCGGGCGTGTTGCGAATGACCTGGCCTAGCTCCATTCCCGCCATTTCCGGCATCAGCATATCGATGATCGCGAGGTCGTAGGGTGTTCCGGCGTCTGCCGCGGCCTGCAGCCGGTCCAGAGCGTCGCGACCGTTGTCGACGCTGGTTGAGCACATGCCCCACAGGGCTGCGTAGTTTTCCAGAATGTCCCGGTTGACCGGGTGGTCTTCTACCAACAGCACCCGAATGCCTTCGAGATCCCGCGGCAGGGGTGGTGCCGAGGCGACGCCATCGCCTGCCTCCAGCATCACATGGAAGCGGAATGTCGTTCCCATGCCCGGCCGGCTGGTGAAATCGATCGCCCCTCCCATCATTTCGATCAGTTGCTTGGAAATCACCAGGCCGAGTCCGGTCCCGCCATAGCGACGACTGGTCGATCCGTCGGCCTGAGAAAATGCCTGGAACAAGCGCGTCCGGGCGTTTTCGCTGATGCCAATGCCGGTGTCCTTCACCGCGAAGTCCAGCCGCCAGGACCGGCCGTTTGCTGGGACGGCGAGGCGCTGCGCATTGGCCTCGAGCAAAACCGAGCCCTTTTCGGTGAATTTGACGGCGTTCGAAACCAGGTTCAGCAGGATCTGGCGCAGGCGGTTTGCATCGCCGCAAACGCTGTCCGGGAAACCGTCCCCGACTTTGGCAGCCAGCGCCAGATTCTTGCTCTCGGCTCGTTCACTCAGCAGTTCAAGCACGTCGTCCACGACCTGCTGCGGATCGAAGCTGGTACGATCGAGTTCCAGGCGACCGGCCTCGATCTTGGAGAAATCCAGAATGTCGTTGATGATGGCCAGCAGGGATTCTCCGGACTTGTACAGGGTTTCCAGGAACCGGCTCTGCATCTCGTCGAGCGGGGTGCTGCGCAGCAGTTCGACCATGCCCAACACCCCATTCATCGGCGTCCTGATCTCGTGGCTCATCGAGGCCAGGAACTGCGTCTTCGCATTATTGGCCGCCTCGGCCGCCTCCTTGGCGCTGCGAAGTTCCGCGGTGCGCGCTTCGACTTCGCGTTCCAGCAGATTCCGGTGATCTTCCAGCCGGCGGTCGCGAGCCTGAATCTGCTCCAGCATGTCGTTGAACCCACGGACCAACAGGCCCACTTCGTCGGTGGACTCGATGGTTGCTCTGAGCGTGTAGTCGCCGGTGCTCGAGACCTTGTGCATGGCCGTGACCAGACTGGCCAGCGGCGAAGTAATCAGTCGCTTCATCCTGGCGATCAACAGGTAGGACATCGCGAAAGAGAGCAGCGTCGATACGGCGAACAGGTTGATCCGCCCGATCAGTCGCGACCAGGTCTTGGTCAGGCTGCGTTCCACTTCGACGCTGCCGATGCGTTCGCCGTCGAGCATGATCGGGCGTTGTACCTTCAGTGTCGGTTCCAACAGACCCAGCCGAAAGCCGGTCCGCATCACCCATCCCTGCACGCTGTCCGACTCCGAATCATCGGCAGGAATGGCCGGTCGGTATTCGGCGAATACCGCACCGGACTGATCGCGTATCACCGCATCGACGATTTCGGCGTGCGTGCCGAGCGCGCTCAGCGTGGCGTGACCCGCGTTGACGTCGTGAAACGACAAAGCTGCCTGCGAGTTGTTCGCGGTGACTTCCGATAACGCAACCAGTTGATCGGCCGCCTCCTGTTTGTACCAGTCCAATTCGCTGGCGACGAAGACGATGAACACCATCCCCAGCGTCAGCGCCGAGGTCAGCAGCACGATCAGGGTCAACTTCTGACCGATCCGGGCATTGCGGAACATGGTGTCGTGCTACTCCAGCAGCCTGCGTGCAAGCTTCAACAGCTGCGCACTGATTTTGATACCGCCGCGCTCCGCGGACTTCATGTTGACATGGAACTGCACGCGGTTCTCCTCCAGTATCAGTCCGATCATTCCGCCGGACTGGACGAAGCCCTCCGATTCCCCGACGGTCAGGACCGGCGTGCCGTCCAGCAGGCGAAGCAGGCGGAGCAGGCGAGGGCGATCGGGTTCATTGATGAACAACAGATGGCAATCCTTTGAGGCTTCGCCTTTGACATCCCGCCTGATTCTCACGGGCAAGCCGTGTGCCAGTTTGCCATCGATGGCATCCAGCGCCTCGCCGAAAGGATCCGGCCCCGTCAGGCACAATGACACTTCTTGTTTGCCCGGTTGGGGCCACTCGGTGAACTTGATGAAGTTGTATAGAAAAAGCGCCTTGACCGAGTATTCGGGTAGGCGCTCGGCCGTCACGCCCCAGCCACACCACAGTAGTGCCAGAGCACAGAGCCATCCTCGCCCCAAGGCGAAGTATAGGCGCGTCGCGGGCTTCAATTTCTCTCTCTCTGCTGGCTGCCGGAATCCATGTGCCCATTGTCCGCATGGCTGCGCGCGCGGCCCTCGCCGGGGCGGCGGACGAGCCCCCAATCTCACGGTCTGCAGCCATCGGCTCATCCGCTCGGTTGCCGTGCACTCTAGTAGCGGTATCCCAACAGCACGCGATAACTGATTCCGTCTTGAAAGATCAGGTCCATCACATGCTCGGGACCGGCAACAGCCGCATATTCTTGATTGAGTAGGTTATAAACGCTGGCCGATACCTCCAGGCCGTGTAGCTGTTCTCGAGACAGTTTTTCCCCGGTGGTCAGACTCAGGTCGATCACCGTGAACCCGCTGGCAGTCTCTCCAGCCAAGGTCGTTCTGGCACTGGTGTATTGACCGTTGATGCCGAATCGCAAGGTATCGTCGAAGATCGGCAGCGTGACATTCGCTTTCAGCAAACTCTTGGGAGAGTTCACCAGGACTTCCCCCGTCTGCGGATTGGTGGCGTGGACCCAGGTGTATCCACCACGTATCCGGATACCGTTGTCCCAGATGTAATCGCTCTGGATCTCGAATCCCCAGGCTGTCGCTTGGCCGGTGTTGCGGTAGACCAGCAACTCGTCGGAAGGATCCTGGACCAGGTCGATCAGGCCGTTCACCCGATAATGGAAGCCGTCCAAGAGCAGTTGCCAGCGCCGTAGCGGGGAATACTCGGCGATCGCCTCGTACGTGCGGATGCGTTCCGGGTTCAGGTGGCCGGCCGGCTTGATGTTGTTCGGGTCGAAATAGAACAGCTCGTACACATTCGGTGCCCGAAACGCGGTCGAGTAGAGCGCCTTCAGAACGATGTCCGAACGCGGTTTGTAGATGGCGGCAACCCGGGGATTGATCGTGCCGCCGAACAGATTGTACTGGTCATAGCGCAGCCCGGCATTCAGTGTGAACTCATCGCTGATCTGGAAATCATCTTGGGTATAGAAGCCGTAGCGATAGCTGTTAGCTCTGGAATCCAGGTTCAGGTCGAAAGGGTTCGACAGGAAGTTGAACTGATTTTGCGTGAAGTTGTCCTGGTACTCCGCACCGACAATCAGCTTGTGTTGTTCGAAATAGGTGGTGGTCATGCGGATTTCACCTCCCCACCAGTAGCCATGCGCCTCGTCGTTGTTGTTGCGCCGCGGCACGATGTCCAGGATGTTGGTGCCGGTGAAGTCGTATCGGCCGTGGTAGCCATGCACATCGATGAACAAGTCATCGCGAAGACTCGTGTAATATTTGACGTCCGTGAAGAATTGATTATCGGTCGTCTGGTTGGGGCTTTCGTTAAAGGCGGTGTTGAAAGAAGCCGTGGGAATGCCTTTCGTTCGGGAGACGTAGCCCCCTTCGATTACCCAGCCTGCGTAGGAGACCTTGCCAAACAGGTGTCCGGAATGATCGAAATCCAGGTTGCGGGCAACACCGTGATTGGCTTCCGGCGTGTCGAATTCCCGAAAGTGCAAGTTCTGGCCTTGGGAATCGAACCGCGACGCGGACAACAGCAAATCGACACCGTTGTCGAAATGCTCGCCGTAAGCCACACGCTCGCGATCCGTGCCGAAGCTGGCGGCGTAGCCGCTGGCTTCGATGCCACCCAGACCCTTGCCCTGCTTGGTGATGATGTTCAGCACGCCGATCAGCGCGTTGTTACCGTACAGCGCGGATCCCGGTCCCGGCACGAATTCGAGCCGTTCGATGTTTTCCACGTCGATCGGAAAGTCGGTTCCGACGGAAGCCTGGTCGAAGATCGGCTCGTTGATCCGGTAGCCGTCGACCAGCAGCAGGATGCGGGAATTGAAGTCTCCGGGGCGCGTGAATCCGCGGACCCCGACCGCGGTGTAGTTCCGATCGTAATTGATGTAGACGCCAGGAATCGTCCGCAGGATGTCCGACAGGAAGCGAAATCCGAAATCCTTGATGTCCTGGGCCGAGATGATGGTCGCCGCCGCCGGCGCTTCGGTCCGTTTCTGCAGAAACTTTGAAACCGTGTAAACCTCGGTGTCGAGCAACTGTTCGATCGAGGTTTCGGTGATGTCGGAAGCCTCCGTCTCGGCCTTCCTTTCGCGGGCCGAAGCCGACCCCGAGAGGGCCAACGACAATGTCAGCGCCCAGCAAATCGGGGCTCGATTGTCGAACGACCGACTAGCTTTGCACGCCTTCAGCGCACGGTCCTTGTTCAGCACTGCGACGGTGGGGAGGCGGTTGAGGGAGCGGTCACCGTGTCGGCGGCTAGCCCT
Organism: uncultured Methylococcaceae bacterium; assembly: GCA_964644665.1. GTDB lineage: Bacteria > Pseudomonadota > Gammaproteobacteria > Methylococcales > Methylococcaceae > Methylotetracoccus. Next base: position 9,801 of record CAZXXC010000088.1, on the reverse strand, counting down.
TTGGAAAGCGGAATCCGGTCTGCTTCCGTCATTCTAGCCGTGTTGCGGGAAGCCGGGATGCGTCGGCCGTGCCGCGCGTTTGCGTCAATACGCTTTGCCATGACCTCCATGATCGAAACGGTCGCCTCGGTGCTGATCCACTCCGAGCGTGGCGTCCTTCTGCCACAGAAGGGCGGTGGGACAGCCATCCACCGATGACTGTCCCACCGCCCGAGGGTCTCCTTAAGGTTTCAGCGTCGCGACATACGCTGCGATGTTGTCGATGTCGGCATCGCTGAGCGTCGCGGCCATCGCCTTCATCGTCGCATTGTCCTTAGCGCCCGTCTTGTAGGCGGTCAGTGCCGCTTTGATGTACGCCTCATCCTTACCGGCCAAGGATGGATTCGCCGGCGATGCGCTGACACCATTCGCGCCGTGGCAGCCGGCGCAAGTTCCGAATTTCGCCTTTCCCGCCTCGGCATCGCCCGCGACAGCCGACCCGGCCGCCACTACCAGGGCGACGCCAAAACCGATTACATTGGAAAACTTGGACACGGTTCTCTCCCTCTCTCGATTGTTGCGTTCTTCGTGTGGTCTGCAGGTGCATCGAAGACACCCGCGGGCTTCGTTTTACCAGAACGCCCGCACCGTGAAAAGCGCTGTCGCCTCTCCCGCACGGAATACGGCCCGGTCCGCTAAAGTCCGTCGCTTGCGGCAAAGCTACCTTTGCGGATATTGAAGAAGGCGAGTTCCGGCAAACTGAACAGCGCGCCGCGAATTCCCTCGGCGATCCGTTCGCCGCGGTCGAAGGGTGCGCTGAGAATACCGACTCCCACATTCGCCATGCCATATCCCAGATTGGCTGCGCCAAGAACCGGTCTTAGCCAGGGCACGTCTTCGGTGAACATCAGAAACAGCGTGTCGCCCGATCGGCGCCGGTAGATGCTGGAGGTTGCAGTGTTGCTCTCCCCCAAATGGATCCACAGCGGGCTCTGCCGTCTCGCGAACGATGCCAACATGCGGTTCCGGTAGGACGGCAACACATGGGTTTGTGTGATTCGAAGTCGTGTTGTGACCTGATCGAACAGGCGGAACGGAATGAGCACCGACGGTTCGGCCGGATCCAATGCCGCACCCAACGCGGCGGCGGCTTCCGGCTCGGTGGCAAATGCCGAGTTCAGGGTCCGCACCAATTCGGTGGCACAGTTGTGGGTCAGCAGGTTATAGGGGTGGGTCGCACGCCATTGGGCGAGGAAGCGGTGGTGAGCGGCCTCGGCGTTTTCGATGGCCTGCGATCCGACCGCTTCGTGCATGAGTCTCCCGTTCGCATGCCATGGACCCGGGGCACGTGGTATTTCGAAATCCAGCAGCAGCCGAAACGGCTGTCGCAGCCGGACTGCACACAGCACCTCGAAATACCGGGCTGCGGCGTTCTCCAGCAGATTCAGCGACACCTCGTCCGGGTCCTCCAGACGGAAGAACGCGTTACGCGTTTCTCTGAACGATATGGCGAATCGCCGGGCCGCGGTTGCCAACGCGCGACGCTGCTCCGCCTCAACCGGGAACGGCCGCTTCTGAACGACCCGGAAACCCGGATGCAGCAGAAGCAATCGCTGCTGCTGCAGCGATCTTTCGACGGCAAGATAGCGGGCGGTCGCCAATAGAATCGCAAATCCGCTATCGGATCGGCGCGAGGTGACCAGCGCGAGAATCGACTCCTTAAGATAACGTCCGAGCGCCTGCAATCGCTCGTGCTCTACGGATGTCAGTCGCAGGGCGGTAGCCGGAATGCCATGGGGCCTCGGGTCGAGAAGTGCACCCTCGGCCAGTTCCCAGCCGCCCGACAGAACACGGAAGGCGGTCAAGCGACTGGCCGCGTTCAGGTAGATGTCCGAGGAAGTTTCCGGATAACGGGGATAGTGCGAGTCCGCGATTTCGCCGGCGTCCCATTGCGGCCGTCGGTAAGCCATGGTTTCGAGCAGGCGCCGGAGTCGTTCGGACTCTCGGCCGAGAAATCCGTGACCGCTGGCCGATTCGATGTCGGCGGCCAGTTTTGCCAGTTCTTCCGATGCCGCGGTTCCCGCCGCGAACAGCCCCGCGGCCGGGATCATCGCCGCCGTGCCGGCTGCAACGTGCCGCAGCCAATCCATGTCACGTTGCAGCGATGCAAGAAAATCCAGATGCCGGTTCTGGTTCAGATAGTGTTGGATGAACCGGTCGCGGATGCGTTCCAGATCGGCGGGTGCGACGGCGATTCGGGCGACATGGATATTCCGATTGTCGAGGTCGTTGTAGGTCTGGCGAAACCGCTGCCAACGCTCCCGCGCGAGCGTGATGAAGCCGCCTGGATCGTGCTGAAAATGAAAGACTTCGTCCCCGATCCGGAGTGCGACGTGGCCGCCGCTGGACATCCCGACATTGGCGTCGATGTAGAGAAAGTCGAAATGCTGACTTGTCCCCGGGTCAGGCCGGCTTGTGGCCGGCACGACGAACAGCGCAGCGACAATCAGCGCGCGGACCGATGCTGCAGCTCCGCGGAATGATCGGACGATCAATAACGATAGCCGCGCTGAATCCACTGTAGCGCTTCGGGGCGGCTGATCAGTACCCCCTGCAAAAATGCCTGTTTCTGGATCCTGTCCTTGCCGATACCCGCCTTCTTCAGTCCCTTGCCAATGCCGTAGTAAGTCGCCTTTTCGGACTCCCAGGAGCTGATGCGGCGCTGTGCTGCGATGCGGCTCAACGCGCCCATGAAATCGGTTGCGGTGAATTTCGATGCAACCACCGACATCGTCAGATTGGCGACATCGTCCCGATAGGGAATCTTGGCTTCGCCGATCCCCTCCTTCGGACTCGAGGATCCGGAAATCGACGCCAGAGAATCCGAGACGGACTCGGACGATTCGCTGACCGACCAGGAAATAGAGCAGCCGCTCGACAGCACAGCGGCTGCCAGGGCGGAAGCACAAACCAGAATTCGACGCATGTGGTTCTCCGATGAAAATGCCGTATTTGGAGCCCGTGTGTTGCTCCGATCGCGGCCATCGCGACAGCAAGCATGATACCCGTCTCTATCGCGTCACGGTATCGGGCTCGGCCAGACGCAATGTGAAATCGTCCCGCGTCGTATCACGCAGCAAGGTCTCGAGTCGGCCCAGGTTGCTTTGCGCGACCCGGGCGCGCAGCACCAGTCCATGTTCGTCGTAACGTTCCCGGCGGTCGACGGCGTCGAGTTCGTCCAGGATGTGATAGGTGCTGCCGACCCGGTCGAAAGCGACACGTATCTCGACTTCCTGCCGGGGACACTCGCGCCCCTTCTCGGCCCTCCTCAACGCCTCGGCCGCCACTCCACCGTAGGCCCGCACCAGTCCACCCGCTCCCAGCTTGGTGCCGCCGAAGTAGCGGATCACACCGACCACGACGTGGTCGAGGCCCTGTCCCTCGATCGCGCGAAAGATCGGCTGGCCGGCGGTGCCGCCGGGTTCGCCGGCATCACTGAAGCGGTAGCTGTGCCCGATCCGATAGGCCCAACACAGATGCGATGCATCGGTGTGGCGGACCGCGAGCCGATGCAGGAAGGCGAGCGCCATGTCCGGTGTGTCCGCTCGTGCCGCGCAAGCGATGAAGACCGAACCCTTGATTTCGTCGCGGTGCTCCGCATCGGCGGCGAGCGTCGTGAAGCCGCTCGATGCTAGCGTCGGATCGGAATCAGCCATCGGACAAGGAATCCCCGTTTTGCCCGGCCGACAGGAAGGCACGGCGCGGCAATGCCTTGCCCATTGCCGCTTCTCCTCTGGGCCGCAGAGGAACGGCGCATCCGAACACGGTCAGGGTCTGAGTAGGGCGTCGCCATCGACGTTGCCTTCTTCCACGACTGCTGAGTGGCCGCAGCGCGGCGATCGTTCCAGCACGGGGACGTGCTCCGCCAACGGAGCGGATCGCGCGGTTCACGTGAAGAACTTCCGCATCGACGTCTCGATCATGCTCCACGGCATGATGATCGGCTTCCGCGCAATCTGGATCGTCAATTGCGCCCCCTGAATCGTATACGAACCCTCGATCCCATGCCCCGCGAATCGGCCTTGACACTCATCGCCTTCGAATTTGACGCCGTTGCCGGCAGCGGCCAGACGCGCTTTTTCCACGACGGATCGCGGGTCCTGGGCCAGTTGGATTTCGTATGTCTTGGTCCTGCTCATACCGTCTCGTTTCATCGGTGACTTTGCCGCGAAGCATAACCTTGCACGATATCGGGCGCCACCGGGATGGCGGCCGCGGATGATGGCATTGGGCGACGAACGCTTGCCTGCGCCGGGCGGCGCAGGACGTCGTCTCGCCGTCGCCGAGTCGCCTCGCCCGCTGTGATAGGCTTGCACTTTCAGTATCGCGTTGAGGGTCTGAGGTGACGGCGGGAGAACGTGGAGATTTGGCGATGGCCGAGGGCTTCGACTGGGCGTACATCCGCCGGGTCGCATTGCAACACCGGCGTCAGATCGTTGCCGCCAATATCATCGCAGTGCTCGGTGCGGCGATCAGTGTGCCGATCCCGCTGCTGATGCCTTTGCTGGTGGATGAAGTGTTGCTGGGCAAACCCGCGGCGGCGGTGCAGACAATGGATCGGCTGTTTCCCTCGGCATGGCATGGGCCCGTCCTGTACATCACGGCCGTGCTGGTGGTGACGCTGTTGCTGCGGCTGGCCGCTGCGCTGTTGAATGTTTGGCAGACGCGCCAGTTCAGCCTGATCGGCAAGGACATCATCTATCGTATCCGACGGAAACTGATCGATCGGCTGCAACGTGTTTCGATGGCCGAATATGAGGGACTGGGCAGTGCCGGGGTCACGGCCCACCTGATCACCGACCTCGACACCGTCGAAGCATTCGTCGGCGGAAGCCTTTCGCGCTTCCTGGTGGCGGTGTTGTCACTGGCCGGAACGGCCGCAGTGCTGCTGTGGATGCACTGGCCGCTGGCGCTGTTCATCCTGCTGCTGAACCCGATCGTGATCTATTTCACCAGCCGCCTCGGAAAGCACGTCAAACAGCTCAAGAAGCAGGAAAATGCGGCGATCGGCGCATTTCAGTTGGCCCTCACCGAAACCCTGGATGCAATCCACCAGATTCGCGCCAGCAACCGCGAACGTCACTATTTTGGGCAACTGATCGAGGCGGCCCGCGAGGTGAAAGTCCGTTCGGCAGCGTATGCATGGAAAAGCGATGCCGCCAGCAGATTGAGCTTCCTGGTGTTCCTATTCGGTTTCGATGCGTTCCGGGCACTTGCGATGCTCATGGTGTTCTATTCCGATCTGACGATCGGTGGCATGATGGCGGTCTTCGGCTATTTGTGGTTCATGATGTCTCCGGTACAGGAGATCCTCGGTATTCAATACGCCTGTTTCGGCGCGCGCGCCGCCTTGGAACGCATCAACCGCCTGTACGCGCTGAGCCTCGAACCCCGTTATCCGCATCTCGATGATCCGTTCGCCGGCAAGCGTGCGGTCGGCATCACGATCGAGGATCTCCATTTCACCTATCCGAACGGCGGCGAGGTGCTGCGCGGCATCTCGATGGGGATCGAGGCGGGGGAGCACGTCGCAGTGGTGGGTGCCAGCGGCGGCGGCAAGTCGACGCTGGTGCAGGTGTTGATCGGCCTATATCCACCCAGCCGGGGCATGATCTCGTTCGACGGTCATCCGCTCGATCGGATCGGCATGGAGGTGGTCCGGGAGCATGTAGTCACGGTGTTGCAGCATCCGGTGATCTTCAACGACAGCCTGCGCGCCAATCTGTGCCTCGGTCGCGCCGTTCCGGATGACGCACTGTGGCAGGCATTGACGATGGCGCAACTCCGGGAGACGGTCGAAAGTTTTGCCGCCGGCCTGGATACGGTGGTCGGGCGGTTCGGCATGCGTTTGTCCGGCGGCCAGCGCCAGCGGATCGCGATTGCCCGGATGATACTGAGCGAGCCGCAGGTGGTGATCCTGGATGAAGCGACCTCGGCACTCGATCATGACACCGAGGAGAGGCTGTACGCGGCGTTGGAGGATTTCCTGCGGGGCCGCACCACGCTGATCGTGGCCCATCGACTGAGCGCGATCCGCCAGGCGCATCGCGTGGTCGTGTTCGAAGACGGCAAAATCCTGGAGCAGGGGACCCACGATAACCTGTTGGCGCGCCGCGGTTTCTACTCGCGCTTATATGGCGACGCCGCGCGCCAGACTCCGGCGCCGGTGTCTGATCGGGCGTCGCGAGCGGTGTGATAAGCTTCGCCGGACTCTGGAAGTCCGAACATCAGCCGGCCGGCCGACTTTCGCGGTACGTGAGCCGCCTCGCAGAGCGATCAGAAGCCGTCGCAAGCCCACTATGCCGATACACGACCTCCACACCCACTCGACCGCTTCCGACGGGGCATTTTCGCCGAGGGAGCTGATCGATAAGGCTTTCGCGGCCGGCATCACGTCACTGGCATTGACCGATCACGACACGGTGCAGGGACTGGCGGAAGCGGAAGCCGCCGCACGCAGTGTGGGGATCGTACTGATTCCGGCGGTCGAGATTTCCACCAGTTGGCGCGGACACTCGGTGCATGTCGTCGGCCTGCAGATCGATCCGAGCGACCAGGCGTTGCTGAGTGGACTAAAGACGCTGCAGGCGGTGCGGCAGGAGCGCGCCATCGAAATGGGCCATCGGTTGGCGCGGGCCGGATTCGATGATGTACTGAACGCCGTGCGGGGGCTGGCGGGTGACGGCATGATTACGCGTACCCATTTCGCCGAGCACATCGTCCGGTGCGGGCGTGCGAAATCCATCAAGGCGGTGTTCCGGCATTATCTGAAACCAGGTAAACCGGGCTACGTGCCTTGCGCCTGGGCTCCCCTCGACGTCGCGGTCGGCTGGATTCGGCAGGCGGGCGGCATTCCGGTATTGGCCCATCCGCAGCGCTACAAGGTTTCGGGACAAATCCGCAGACAATTGGTCTGCGAGTTCAGGGAAGCCGGGGGTACTGCGATCGAGGTCGTCGCCGGATCCAGCCACGCTCCCGACATCGCCGCGAATGCCGAACTGGCTCGACGGTTCGCGCTTGCGGCTTCGGTCGGCTCGGATTTTCACAGTCCGGCGCACAGTTGGCTCAAACTCGGCCAGGCACCACGATTGCCGGACGACCTGACTCCGGTGTGGGAAACCTGGTAGCGGGCCGCTCCGTCTTGCCGGCCCTCTGACTGCATCTGGGGTACCCGGGGCATCCGCGTCGGCCTACCATGAAGTGGCGAATGCTCCGCCACGGCATCCGGCGATTCCACCGCCGATCGGACAGCCACATCCACGTGTCTGAACGGCACGACGCGCCACGGGTCGGGGGCCCCCGACCCGGTCAACGCGATGGTCTCTCAGGGCGGGAACCACCGGCCTTGGTTCCGCCTCCTCAGACGTCTCGCCCATCGTCGCAAGCGCCCCGGATAACGGTCGAACCGGAATCGAACCCCGAACGAATCCAGCCCTGTCGTCGGTGCTGCGGCAAATCGCCCAGGCGCTGAGGGATATGCCGCGATGGCGCCGTCCGGCGCGCTGCATGACCTAGTCCGCAGCTCAACAATTACTGTCGTTCGTTCGGCCGGATCGTCCCGGAACATAAGCAGTTGCCGTTGGAACAGGAAGTGCTCGGCTACCGGACGCATCGATTCGATACCGCGGGCTGGAATTACAGTGCGGGTGAGCAGGCTTGGGGGTTTTGCTGCTCATGGCACGACGATCCTGTATGCCGATGGTCGGGTCCCTGCACCGCCACACCCGCCGCGAGGCGGGGCCGGAAAGCCACGGGTCTCGGGGAAGCGAGACGGCCGGGTTGCTTCCCATGTGTGAAGGGGAAACCGTATGTCGGGCCGCTGGGAGCGGAAAGGTCTGCGGGCGTCACATGGCCGTTGATGAAAACAACACACATAAGAGAGAGCAACGATGAGAACGACACGACTACTCGCGCTGGCCGGCACCATCGCCGGCATCATGGGCACCCTGCCGGCAGCCCAGGCCCATTCCTATTACAATCTGACCGGTGCCGGGACCGTCGCATCGGGCGATTCGGCGATCGGTTTCGGCATCGCCAACAGCATCAATGGCACGGATGGCGTGTCGGCCAATTCCAACGGTACCAACCGGGTTGCCAACGGAACCAACACCTACACGGTGGGCGACACGACGGGGAACACCTTCATTCCGGGCACTGGAACGGCCGCGACGACCGCGACGGAAACTCCCGGCAACCTGCCTTACATGTGGTATTCCGGACAACACAGCTATGCCACCGGGGTCACCAAGCGCGCCCTGTTCACCGGCTCGAGCGTCACCGACAATACCAACAATTTCCTGGCCGGCATGTCCGGTACCGCGGCCAGCAATACCAGCCTGACCCTGCCCAACGGCATGGTGCTCACCGCGCCCGGAACAGCCAACTGGGGCACGAATAATACCGCCAGCCTTTGGAATGCCTACTCGGTCAAGAACGGTTTGGCGCCCACGGCGAACGCGGGGAACGCCGCGACATGGGGAACCATCATGGCCGATCTCCCCGGGAACGGCGATCATCCGTATCTAGCCGTGGCCGGCAACTCGTCGAGTACCGGCCTGGGCCTCGATTACGGGTTGATCCACGTCTCCTGTGGTGCCAACTCGTCCACTGACAACTGCGCGAGTCAGGGCGACCTTCTCACCACGATCACCATCGCCAACGACAGCGATTATCCACAATACAACGGCCTTCTGGACGTGGCGCTGTATCGCAATGTCGACACATCCACGACAGCCGACCGCAACGCGGCCTACAGCCTCGGAGACATCAACCCCCAAGGCTCCAATTTGGGCGCGCCGATTTGGGCCGCCAGCATGAACAGCTCCAGTGATCTGCTGTTCCATTCGTTTGTATTCGACCAGAACGAATGGAACCTTACCGGCACCTCGGAGTACGAAACCAATGGCTTCTATACCCTCATCGTCAGCGCACATGGTGGCGGATCCAGTGACGGTGTGGCCTATAACGTGCTGGTCACCACGTCCCCGGTCCCGATTCCGGCCGCGGTCTGGCTATTCGGCAGCGCACTGGCCGGCATGGGCGTGATCGGCCGGCGCCGTCGGGCGATACAGGCTTAATTCACCCTGCGCGGTTCTACCTTCCGGGCGCGCCAGTGCGCCCGGAAGTACATCGGAGTCAATCATGAAGCAACTTCGCAAAGCGATCCACTTGGCCTTGGGCGGGGCGGTTCTTGCCGCGGCGTCGACATCGGCCAGCGCACTTGATACCTATATCGGCGACCTGGCCTATGGTGGTTCGACGGTTTCATTGAACGGTAACCTGTTACCGCAAGGCTGGAACGGCTCGAACAATGGTGGCCTCGGTTGGGGTCACAATTCGGACTGGTATCGGCTCCAGGTGACCGCAACTGGAAGCCTCGATCTACGCGTCCAGGCGACTGCAAGCGGCGTGCAGCCTGCATTCAGCCTCTGGTCGACCGGCACGTCCGGGTTTGACACGTCGATTGGGGGCGCCCATAGCTATAGCCAAATTGGTGACAACAGCGACTGGTCAGGCGTATCGACGCCATTCGTCGGTCTCGCTAACAACAATGCGGGCGGGTGCGCACCACTTTCGCAGTGTGGGAACAGCTACGGCCCAGGGCCTGGTCCGGGTGCCGCGCCGGGCGTAACCGCCTCGATCGGCAGTGAGGGGGCATTCAGCTACGCGCAGTTGTTTCTGCCCAATGTGACAGCCGGTAGTTGGTATCTGATCGCAGTGGGTGGCAGTGGCGGCAGTGGCGGAGGATATACGATCAGCGCG
>CAZXXC010000087.1:0-18315 GCA_964644665.1 uncultured Methylococcaceae bacterium | reverse complement strand
GCGTGAAGCGCTCTCCGCAATGCCGACACTTCCGCTGCTCGCCTCGCATGTCGTGTCTCTCGCCAAGCCCATGACTCGGCGAATACACGACACGGGAAGAACACCGAAGAAAAGCCCAACAACAAAGAAGACACCCGCTTGAGTCTCTTCATCCGAGAAGAAAACCCAGCCGAACAAAATCCATTTTCACGTCGTCAGGTTCAGACCAGTTTCAGGTCGGCCGCGACAGCTGCGCCAAAAACTGCCTTCCCGACAACGCCTGTTCAATGACATGCGGGCGCTGACCACCTCTCTTTGTTTCGAACGCCGGGACGCCTTGCTCGATTTCATGCTGCGCGGCTGGTCATCGCCTCCAGCCAAACCCAGTACCGGGTAGCTTTCCATCAAAATGAGAATTGCTATGCCACGCCCGCAAACTTTACGATGTAGAAAATTTCACGTAGGGTGTGGCAATCACGCTGACCGGACCGAATCTCGATGCCCTCCACGCTCGAAGCGATCATCCTCGGCTTTCTCGTTCTCTTGCTGCTGATCTCGTTTCGACCGAGCATGCTGGCCGCGGTCGCGCACAGTCGCACTGTGCCGCCACGATGGCGTGATCTCGCGCTTCCGATCGGAGCAGTTATCGCCTTCGTCCTCCTGCTGATCTCGCTGACATGACCCATGACCGAACTTAGACCCGATCCAATCGCTATCGACACCGAGGAGCCTGCTCATCGACCAAGCAAGACACAACTCAAACGGCGAAGTGCGGCTCTGCACGAATTGGGCGGGGAACTGCTTCGACTCGCGCCTGACCAGCTGGATTGGATCGAATTGCCCGGGGAGTTAGTTGAAGCGCTGCGCTTGGCGCAAACCATGAAGCGGGACGGCGCTTTTGCCCGTCAGCGCAAGTACATCGGCAAGCTACTTCGCGGGATCGATCCGGCACCGATTCAAGCGCGAATTGCCGAGCTCGCGCTTGCCAATGCCGCCGCCACTCGGTCGCTGCATCATATCGAAGCGTGGCGCGACCGTCTGATTGCCGAAGGAACAGCGGCGTTGGGCGAATTCATGGCCGAGTTTCCGTTTGCCGACCGGACCAAACTTCGTGGCCTGATTGGATCGGCGCGACGCGAAAAACAGCAGCAAGAACCGCCTCGATCGGCTCGCTTGCTGTTCAAGTATGTTCGCAGTATTACCGAAAACGCAGGAAATCAGCCGAACGGGGATCACTGAAGCCGATCCCCCAAGCTTCCGCCGGCACATCAGAGCATTCGGTTCGCGAACGTACTGACACGACGACAGCGGAAGCGCTGATCACACTGGCCACGCACCAACCCGCCTACTCTAGCCCTGCTGCAGCAGGTTGCGCAGATCAATGGTCGCCGCATTAGCGCGGGCGATGTAGTTCGCGAGTGTCAACGAATAGTTAGCGAAAATTCCGAAGCCGCCTCCATTCAGGATGATGGGGCTTAGAAACGAGGCCTGGCCAGCTTCCAGTTCCCGAATGATCGACTGCAGCGATACCAAGGCGGTCTTGTTACCAAGGATGTCTCGAAAATCGAACTCGATCGCTTTGAGCACATGCATCGCCGCCCAACTGTAGCCCCTGGCCTCAAAGAAAATGTCATCGATACTCCACCAAGGCGTCTTGGCAACGACCTGACGCCTTTCCAACGGATTCGCGGAGTTCGGGTTGGCCTCGGCGGCAACTTGAGTGGTGTCCCCTGCACTGGCACTCAATCGGTTCGAAAGGCTGCCCAGCCGCTTCTCGAGGATCTCCAAATATTGACGCAAATTGTCCGCGCGCGAAAAGAAACTGGCATCACGAGTCGTCAGGCGTGAGCGATACCGCTTCATCGCTTCGATTCCCTTCTGATACTCCGACTCGGAAGACGGCAGCTGCCACGATGTGTGATCGAAGTAGAACATCGGTTCGGCTTGGGCCAGATCGGGATCTTCCTTGGACTGCGACTGCGCACGCGCGATGTGGTTGCGCAATGCCGACGTCGCATCGCGAAGAGCGGTCAGCGCACCGTATTCCCAACTGGGCATGTTGTCCTCGAAAACGCCAGGGGGAAACATATCGTTTACCAGCAACCCTCCCGGCTTGTTCAACAGCGTTTCTGCGACCTGGATCACCGTGGTCGCGTAAGTGAATCCGATCGGCAGCTGTTTGGGATCCTTGACGTTGGCTTCCTTGACTGCCGTGCCGAGCACATCGAACTCCTCCGGCTCTTCGCCCCAATACTCGGCGATACCCAGAAAGACGATGATAAAAACGATCGACAGCATCGCGATGGTCCATGCGATGCCTTTCTCCCTCATGGTCTCCGGGTGAAATGCCCGGAACAGATTAGAGGTGAAAGTCTTGAACCGGCCGGGAGCCTGCTGCGGCGGTACTGCCATGATCGTTTCCTGTGTCTCGAAGTGCCGCGATTATAGCCTATTACATCGGCGGGCACCGCGCGGGCTAAGAGTCACGCTTCCGAGCGCGCGGATGGGTCCTGTCGTAGACCGCGGCGAGATGTTGGAACTCAAGGTGTGTATAGATCTGCGTCGTGGCGAGGTTGGCATGTCCTAGCATTTCCTGGACCGCGCGCAAATCACCACCGGACTCGAGCAGGTGGCTGGCGAAGGAATGCCGAAGCATGTGCGGATGAACATGCTGTTCGAACCCCTTTCGGCATTGCCAGCGCAGCAGCCGTGCCTGAACCGTTCGCGCGGCGATCCGGCAGCCGCGTTGGCTGAGAAACAAGGCCGGCTCAGTATCGCCTGCATACCCCTGGCGGACGGATAGCCATGTCTTGAGCGCATCGACGGCCTGGCGTCCCAAGGGCACATAGCGGGTCTTGCGTCCTTTGCCTTCACGCACCAATACCCAGCCGGTACCGAGATCGACGTCCGCAAGATTGAGTCGTACCAGTTCCGACAGGCGCAAGCCGGACGAGTAGAAAAGCTCCAGCATCGCCACATCCCGTGTCTCCAGATCATCGTCCGGGGGCGGCGCCAGCAGGCCGCTCACCTGATCCGCATCGAGGGTTCGGGGCAGAGCTCGGGAAAGTTTGGGGGCGCGCACGGAATGTGCCGGATTCACCGGCACAACTCCACGCTTGACGAGAAAATCGAAAAAGCTGCGGATCGCCGCTCGTATACGATGAATGCTGCGGGCGCTCAACCCGCCCCGATGCCGTAGCGTCAGATAGTCGCGCACCTGCCGTCGGTGGACCTGACTCCACTGCATAACACCTTGCATCTCGGCAAAAGCACGGAACCGGTCGAGATCCCGCGAATAGGCCGCGTTGGTATGTCGTGAGCCACGTTGCTCGCAACTCTGCAGAAACTGTGCGAGGGGCTCATCGAGTTCACTCGCCATGGCCGACACTGTTGCGCTGCAGGAGGTCGGCCAGTCGAGATGCCACGATCTCGCCCATCTTTGCCAGGAAGAAATTGCCCATTCCCATCTGAAACCGCTGCATGCAGCGGCTTCCAATCGCCAGGAAACCCTTCAGCCCGGCATGCCGCAATGGAATCAGTGCGTAAGATGCCACTTCCTCGGCGCACTGACCAAACAGACAGCGCGCCTTGTCGAGACTCGGCTCGCCGCAAACCGGTACACCCGAATCCAACACCGCACGAATGGGATCGAACGCTGCGCTGTGTACATCATCAAACAGGTCCGCCACTCCCGTCGTCGAATGCGGTGAGAATACCCGCAGCGCACTGAACTCGGCTTGAAATGCTTCGTGCAGAACCCATCGCAGGGAAGCGAGGGCATCGTCGATCGATCGAGCGTCGAGCAGCACCAACGTCAGCTCATGGATGCGGCGAAATACCGCATCGTTGTCGCGGGCGATGTGCACGATCTCATTCAATTGGACTTGCAACTTTCGGTTCTTGTCGCGCAGCACTTCGATCTGCTTTGCCACCAGCGAGACCGCATCTCCGCACGCATGAGGAATTTTGAGGAGCTCCAGAAGCTCCGTTTGGTGCAGGAAAAAATCCGGGTGGTGTCGAAGGTAGTCCGCCACTTCGCCCGGGTCCAGGCTGTCTTTCGCCAGTTGTGCTTGGTTCGTGCTCATAGGTCGATTTCGCCTCGAAACACGGTACTGGCTGGACCGCACAGGAAGACCGGCTGCCCTCTGCCGTTCCATTGAACCTGGAGAGTACCACCCGGCAGGTCAACCCGCACCGCCGGATCCAGCGCTCCCTGCTCCATCCCGACCACCACCGCGGCGCAAGCGCCGCTTCCGCAGGCGAGGGTTTCGCCCGTCCCTCGTTCAAAAACCCGTAGCTTGATGTGAGCGCGCGACAGGATCTGCATGAACCCGACATTCGCGCGGTCGGGAAAGATTTCGTGGCATTCCAGAAGCGCGCCGAGGCGTCGCACCGGGGCCATACCCACGTCGCCAACCGTCAACACCGCGTGAGGATTCCCCATCGACACCGCGCCGAATGCGACCTCCTGGCCGTCCACAACTAACCGGTAGACGGATGACTCGGCTGCAGCCGCCATCGGAATGTCGGCTGGTCCATGCTTTGGAATCCCCATGTCGACCATCACTTCACCGTCGGGTCGATGATGCAACACCAACCGCCCCGCGACGGTGTCCACCACCACCCGGTCGGCATCGCACAGCCCTTGTTCACGCACGAAGCGCGCGAAACACCGCGCACCGTTGCCACATTGCGCCACCTCGGATCCGTCGGCGTTGAAGATCCGATATGAGAAGTCCGCGTCCGAGCTGGCCGGAGCCTCGACCAGCAGAACCTGGTCGCAGCCGATGCCGAAATGGCGGTCCGCGATCCTCCGCACCCGTTCGGCATCCAGCGCGGCGGCCTGATGGACCCCGTCGATCACGACGAAGTCATTGCCCAGACCGTGCATTTTGACGAAGGCGATCTTCACTGACTTCATCCCAAGCGCGACTCGCCGGCGAACAGCTGCGCCACTTCTTCTCGTTCCCGAACCACCCAAACCCGGGCACCATCCACCATTAGCTCCGCAGGACGAGGACGGGAGTTGTAATTGGAACTCATGCTGAAACCATAGGCTCCGGCCGATCGAACCGCTAGCAGGTCGCCGACCCGCAAGGCCAGGTCCCGTTCCTTGCCCAGAAAGTCGCCGGTTTCGCAGACCGGACCGACGACATCGTAACGCTTCTTCTCTGCGGCACCGTCCAGACACACCGGCACGATCTCCTGCCAGGCCTCGTAGAGTGCTGGCCTGATCAGATCGTTCATCGCCGCGTCGACGATCGCGAAGTTCTTGATCTTGGTGGTCTTCAGGTATTCCACCCGCGTCAGCAGAACGCCTGCGTTTCCCGCGATGGCACGTCCCGGCTCGATTAGAATTTCATAGTGGCAGGTCTTCAACCGGTCCAGCACGACCGCCGCGTAGTCGGAAGGCTCCGGCGGAACTTCATCGCGATAACGGATGCCGAGTCCGCCACCCAAATCGAGGTGCTGGATGGCTATCCCCTCTTCTTCCAGGCGCGCCCCCAGTGCCAGGACACGATCCAGCGCATCGAGAAACGGTGCGACCGAGGTCAATTGGGACCCGATGTGGCAATCGATCCCAACGACGTCCAGGTGCGGCATCGCCGCCGCTCGCCGATATTGCGTGATCGCCTCGTCGACGTCGATGCCGAACTTGTTTTCGTGCAATCCGGTCGAGATGTAAGGGTGGGTACCGGCGTCCACGTCCGGATTCACCCGCAGCGAGACGGGAGCGTTGACCCCCAGTTCACCGGCGATGCGGTTCAGCCGATCCAGCTCTTCGGCTACCTCCACATTGAAACAACGGATACCGACCTCGAGTGCCCGCCGCATCTCGTCTTCCCGCTTGCCGACTCCGGAGAATACCACGCGTCCGGGGTCGCCCCTAGCCGCCAGCACGCGCTCCAGTTCGCCCACCGACACGATGTCGAATCCGGATCCGAGCCGGGCTAACACATTCAGCACGCCGATGTTGGAATTGGCTTTGACCGCGAAACAAATCAGGTGCGATCGATCGGCGAAAACGCGGTCGAATGCCCGGTAATGGCGCTCCAACGTCGCCCGACAATACACGTAGCACGGCGTGCCGTACCGAGCTGCGACTTCCGGCAGCGGCACATCCTCGGCGTGCATGACGCCATCCCGGTAATTGAAATGATCCATCGTGCTATTTCTTGTCCTCGTCACGATCCGATTGCTGGGGGACTTCAGCGCCTTCCGGCGGCAGCACCAGCGGCCCTTTCTGGCCACACCCTGTCACAGCGATCAGAAGCAGCATCACACCGATCAATCTGGTCAGCAAACTCGTACCTCCCGACCGAGCTTCCGGTCAGCTCCGAAGCCCGTGTTCTGATCAATTCAACAGGAACTCAAACTTCGGTCATTCTATAATGAAAGCCCGACTCGGCGCAGGCTCCGCTCCCGACGGGCGTTGGGGCGGGGGCCAGGCACATCGGGCTACCCCACGTCGAACCGATTGATCACTCACGAAAATGACGGAGCAGACGCAACCGCCGGAACGCGCCGCATTTCAACAGGCTGTCCTCGACTGGTATCAGCGTCATGGTCGCAAGGACCTGCCTTGGCAACTCGAGCGATCGCCTTATCGGGTCTGGATATCGGAAATCATGCTGCAGCAGACCCAGGTCGCTGCCGTGATTCCTTACTTCGAGCGCTTCGTCAGTACGTTTCCGGACATCGAAACCCTCGCGAGCGCCGAACTCGACGAGGTTCTCCTGGCGTGGGCCGGATTGGGCTACTACGCTCGTGCCCGGCATCTGCATCATGCGGCGCAGATCGTCGAGCGGAGGTTTGAAGGCGAACTGCCGACTGATAGAGACGCGTTGATGAGTCTGCCGGGTATCGGCCGATCCACCGCCGGCGCGATCATCAGCCTTGGTCATCGCCAAACGGCGGCGATTCTTGACGGTAACGTCAAGCGGGTCCTCTGCCGCTACTGGAAGATCGAAGGCTGGCCCGGCTCGCCGGCCGTCAGTCGCGCGCTTTGGTCCTTGAGTGAAAGGCTCACGCCTGGCGACGATGCCGGAAGTTACAACCAGGCAATGATGGACCTCGGTGCGATGGTCTGCACGCCGCGGAACCCCGCCTGCGGCCAGTGCCCGATCACAAACGGATGCCGGGCGCGGATCGCCGGTAACGTTCTGGAATTGCCCGAGCGCAAACCACAGCGCACCGTTCCGGTCCGTCGCGCGATGGCGCTGGTGTTGTGTGACCCGTCCCGAAACGTGTATCTGGAACGGCGGCCGCCAATCGGAATCTGGGGCGGCCTCTGGTGTCTGCCAATGATCGAGCAACACACCGAACTCGATGACTGGGCCGCGAACCGCGGAATGCGGCCTTCATCGATCGAGCCCTTGCCTCCGCGTCGACACACGTTCTCCCATTTCCATCTGGACTATGTGCCTCTACGTATCCAGATCGATCGCAGCCAGGAGCGAATCAGCGAACCCGCGCAAGCAATATGGCAGCCGCCCGGCAACGGTTGCAAACTGGGGCTGCCGACTCCGATTCGCGCACTACTGGCCGAACTCGGCTATTTTGATACTCCGGAGTAATTCGATATGACCAGACTCGTTCACTGTGCAAAATTGGGCATTGAGGCGGAAGGACTCGAAAAGCCCCCCTTCCCCGGCAAGGCGGGCGAAAGAATCTTTGAAACGGTATCGAAGCAGGCCTGGGAAGAGTGGCTGAAACTGCAGACGATGCTGATCAATGAACACCGGCTGACACCTTTCGAGTCGCAAGCGCGGGAATTTCTGGCTCGGGAACGTGACAAATTCCTGTACGGCGGCGGAACCGCCCTGCCGGAAGGCTACAAACCACCAGATCGATAAGCAGCGGACACCGCCGTACGCCCCGCGCGTTTGCGGACCGTGCGCCGCGAGCACCCTCTCAGAGCCCTTCCTCCAGTTCGGCGTCCTCTTCCTGGTCCGAATCCGGTTCTGCGTAGGGATCACGATGCCCAGCGGGAGACCCGGAATATTCCGGAATCACCGCGGGCTCGGGAACCGAAATCGGCGCCGGTTCGCTTGGCGGCGATCCGACCCGCTCCACCGGCGGCGGCGGAGTTTCGGTAAGCTCCGTGGGTGCGCGCGGAACTTCGGCCGATTCCAGCGGCGCCGAGAACTCGCTCGTCTTCGAGACTAGAACCGGTATGCCGGAAGGCTTTTCGATCGCCTGCCGGATCGCGCCGCCGTTCAGTACCACGCCGCGGGATGCATTCTTCTTCTCGATCAGCGTGAGAGCGTTACTCAGCAGTTCGTCGTAGCTCAGCCGGTCCTCGTCCAGCGGCTGATGAACCTCCATATATAAATCATCGCCCTGCCAACCCAACTTGATCGGCTGGTTGACCAGGCGTACCGGCGTCCCCACGTTCACCAGAGGAAACAGTTTGGCAATGTCCTCCGGATACATCCGGATGCAGCCGTGAGTAACGCGCATGCCGATGCCATACGCCTTGTCGACACCGGTCCCATGGATCAGATAGCCGGGCACCGACAATCGCATCGCGAATTGACCGAGCGGATTGTTGGGGCCGGCCGGTACCACATCGGGCAGAATGTCCCCATCCTGCGCGTGTTCCTTCTTGATCGTTTCCGGCGGACGCCATACCGGGTCTTTCAGCTTTTCAGCGATTCGCGCCTCTCCTAGCGGTGTGCGCCAGTCCATTCGCCCGATGCTGACGGGATACGTGATCACCTGCGTCGGCGTGCTTTTCATCACTACTGTGGGCTTGGCCGGAGTTGTCGCACCCGTGGCCTTGTTCGCTGTAGACTTCGGATTCTTGGCGATTCTTGGTTCCTTGCTTTTCGAATCGGTCTTTGCCGCCACTGGCTTTGGCGACGGTTTAGCCGCAACCGTCTCGTACTCTCCGGGGTAGTAGTACAGGCGCATCTCCGGAATGTTCAATACCACGCCGACGCGCGGCGCATCCGGCAAGATGAACTGGCGTGGTATCAGCACCCTGGTGCCGGCCTTGGGCATCCAGCGGTCGACATCCGGATTCGCCATCACGATCTCGTCCTGTCCCAGACTGTTCTCCCGCGCGATGTCGATCAGCGTATCTTCATCCCTGGCGGTGGTGTAGCGAATCTCACCGATCAGGTCATCGCCCGGCGCAGGTAGCCGGTAAACCTCGCCGACACTGGCGATCGGCAGCAAGACACCGGCCAGAAAAGCGAGTCTGCGCACTTTCGATATTCGATATCGCGTCATCGTACTCCGCATCGAAGCGACCAAAGTCATGAAAATCATCATTATACGATCGGACCGCGCGGTCCGCCGAAAAGTTCGAGTAAACGCGGTATGAACTCCGAGAGTTCCAATGTCATGATCGAAAAGTCGGCGTCGAAACGGGCCATGTCGTCTTCGGTTTCGATTGCCTCGACCTTCTCCTGTACCGCATCGAGGAAGCGCAGACGGCGAATGTTCAGACGATCGTCCAGGGTGAACCCGAGCCGGTCCGCCCAGCTCAGCGCCAGCTTCATCGCTTCCTTGCCGGCAGCCAGATGATTCTGGATTTCCGGCGCGGTCAGGTCCTGCCTCTTACAGCGGACGATCCCGCCGTCCTCATCATCCGCCCGCAGCTCGCATTCCTGCTCGATCACGATGTCGGACGGCGGATCGTTCTCCGCCAGCCAGCGCGTCATCACGCTGGCCGGCCGTTCCACCGTTTCCGGAAACACGATCGGCAGTTCGCCGATCGTCGTTCTGAGCAGGCTGGTCAAATCGTCCGACTTTTTGCCGCTGGCGCTGTCCACCACCAGCCATCCGCCCTGCCGGTCGATGTAGGCGTAGGTCTTCCGCGCGTGGCTGAATGCGCGCGGCAGCAGTTCTGCGACGATATTGTCGCGCAGCTCGGTCTTTTCCCGTTTGCCGACCTTGCGGCCCTGCAATTCCTCGATCTCGGTGATGCGTTCGGTCAAGACTTCATTGACGACCGAAGATGGCAGGATTTTCTCCTCCTTCTTCAGGCACACCAGCGCAAACGGACCGATCACGTGCGTCAGTGGCATCGATTCCTGTCCGCCGGGCGGAAACCAGCCGATGCTGAGCGGCTCGCTGCGCCCGCACGGACGAAACCGCCGTTCTTCCAGCTTGGCTTCCAACTCTTCGAAGCTCGCCTTGAAGGCGCCAGTAAAGCGGAACAGGGCCAGATTTTTGAACCACATGCTGCGTAAGTCCCAAAAAGCCGGCCATTATCGGCCAACGAGTCCCGCCTGTCATCGCTCCCCGTGCGCTCGGCTCCATCGTGCCGTTTCCGGACGACCTGCACTGCATCGGGCCATTGCCCGTAAGTGACCCGGCCCGCCGACCATCACAACGTCTGCGCGTGGTCATCCCGTCCCCGGCGTGGGCCCGATCTATCTCCAGCCCGAATTGAGCTTGGGCAACCTCTTCATCTTCTGAAAATACAATCCGAGCGCGACCTGTTCAGCCAAACGACGAAACTCGGGCGGATCGACGTGCACGAAGACGACCGCTTTTGCGTCTTGGTACTTGGAAGGCTGGCCAGGCTTATCTCGGAGATGCGTATACACCCGATGCCGCATCCCGACGCCTGGCCCTCCTTCACCGATGTACATGACATCCGAACCGTCGCTGATGATGTAGGTGCTCACCGAATGGATCGGGCCGGAATTGGCAATATCGTGACTCACGAGGTCCCGGTATAAATCGTCCCGGTCCGTGCCCTGCGCCGCCGCACAGGTCGTCGCCGTCATACCCAAAGTCGGGTGCAGTGCCCGAACCGCCGCGGAGAGCGACTCTGCCAGGTGATCATGATCCAACTGCTTCCCCCGTGACCTGTGTACCGCGTGGCCCGGTGCTCGAATGGACTACCCGAGTTGCACCACCAGCCGGTTTTCGTGCTCTTTCAGCCGATCGACGATATCGCTGATCGTCACTCGGGCGCCCCCGGTACGATACGGGTTGGGTTCGCGCTCGAATTCGAGCGGTACGCCGTTCAGCGTCATTTCCGTCGGACCGTGGCCCCGTTCCGCGATCCGGTAGACCACCGTGACCGGCCGGTCGGCCAGCACCAGGTCGGCTTCCAGCCTGTCCAGCGATTTCGGGATCACCGGGTCGATGACCACCTCGGATTGCCGCTGCTCGAATCCGAGCAGGCAGCGGTGGATCAGCCGGGTCGCGATGCCGGCCCCGCTGGAATAGACGCGCCAGCCACCTTCGACCGGCACTTCGCCGGCGAGCACCCGATCGTACTGTTCGGATGCCTGGTAGCGATCCAGGAACGCGGCGTCGGAACTGGAATAGTAACAGTTCGCCTGCCTCGGCGCGGCATTCGGCACCACCGAGCGGATCGCGATCGGATCGGCCTGGCACAATGCCAGAAAGAATGACTCCGCATCACCGTAGTGCGCCATCGCTTCCGCATACCGCAGATGCGCGTGCACGTACATGATGCCGATCTCGCGACCGAAGAATGAGCTGCTTTCCGCTCGTTGGAAATAGATCTGCGGCCCGCCCTGATAACGCGAAGGACGGTCGAACAACCGAACACCGTCCGGCGCCGTCAGATACCGGCGGATCAGATCGACGTGGGCTCGTGCCTGCTCGGGCGTGAGCAGGTCGCTGATGATCGCATGGATCATCGCCAATGCACTGTAGTGCATGCCGGTTTCGCCGTCGCGCGGATGGACCAGCAGCCTGGGATCACCGGACTCCGGGAAATACGCAAAGCCGGTCAATACGCCATCCTTGAGCAGGTGGCGCTGAAAGTCGTCCGACACGCTCGGGATGCCTGCTTCTATCGCATCGGCCCGTTCCGGAAAACCGGACCGTCGCAACGCCCGCGCCAGAGTCGTCAGCACCTGATAATGCAGCGTCACCGTCCAGGCACTGCACAACCGCTCGCGCATCGCCGGATCCGCCGGCTGCAGGGAATCGTTCCAATCGCCGTGCCCGTAGGCCGCCAGAGCGGTATTGGGGATCACTCGCCGTCCGATCAGTTGGAGCGCTCGCTCGACATGGCCCCAGACGGTCGTCTGTTCTGCCGCCTGGTCACCGTCCGGATGGAAGAACACCAGCACCTCGTCCAGAATCGAGACATCTTCGGATGCAATCAGATATTGTGCGAGTGCCAGCAGCGGCCAGAATACGATGTCCCCGTGGGAATCGCCGGCGCGTATGCCGCGGTCGCGCTCGAAGAACGTGAACCACTGCGGCCAGTCGCCGTCCGGATTCTGCGCGCGGAATACCCGGCACAGCAGATCACGCATGGGCGCCCAGAGCCCGAATGCCAACAGCAGCTCCACCGGACCCTGACAGATGTCACGGGTGCCCCACCCGCCGCCGGAAAACTGCTCCAGACCGCGCGGTGCCAGATAGTGAATCAGCGCGTTGTGGGTGAACCAGGGCAGGATTTCCTCCAGCCGCCCGATATCGCCTCCGAGCGGTGATACCGGTTCGGCACTCGGCCGGATTTGGCCGACCAGCAGCGGTACCGCATCGTCGCCACCGGCTCCCAGGTTGGGCTCGACCAAATGCCCCGTGATCCGGAACCGGGCCGTATGGGTCCGGCCGGTCACCACGACCAAGAAGGGCTGGTTCCGCGACTCGCCGTCGGCAAACAGCAATTCGTCACCCCCGACCTGCTCGATGGGCGTTCCCTGACCCGGATCGAAGCGGAAGTAGCCTTCCGGAAAGCGATGGCCGACATCCGATTCCAGAATCGGCGAAACGACGATGCCCTGGTCGTCACGATAATACCTGACCGGCACCGGATCGGCCCCGTCGTCACCGTTCAACGCAATGCGGTGCGAAAGCAGAAAACGGCGCGGCTCACCGTCTAGTACGTCGATCGCCAGGGTCAACACGTGAGCGGAGGCGTGCGCATGGCAGCGGATCGCGATCACGCCTGCAGGGTGCTTGTATATCCAGCGCGCGCCGTCCAGCGTCATCTCGAACGCCGAGGGCAGTCCGAGCAGATGGTATCCGTCCGCCAACTCGACGAACACGCGTTGGCCGGCCGCGAGCGACAGATTCAAATAGCCGCGCGGCGTGGACAACAGCCGATTGATGCCGACATGTCCCTGTGTCAGCAACGCGTTGAACACGCCGTTCATCCACAGCGTCGAAGTCAGCGAGGCCTCGTCGGGCGTCAGATGCCGGCCGGTGCGAATCATGTGGCCATGCGGCCGCAACACCTTGAGTTCCTTCGCCTTCAGCACGACGTGATGGTTGGGGCCGGTGAAAAACGACAGCAGATCACCGCCTTCGACTTCCTGCGCGCGGCGGTCCTCTTCGAACAATTGCTCGATGTCACGCCGATTCAAATCCAGTACAGGCAACGGACGAGGGGCGCTGAACAGGGTGGGGACCACCGAAACGGCCGAGGCCCCAATGGCGCCGCAGGCTGCCGGCTTCGCCTCCGGCAGAGACAGGGCCGCGTCGACCAATGAAAGATCCGCGTCCGAACTGGCCGCCGGGTGATCCGCTTCGAACCAGCCGAAGAATCCGCGGTCGGCACCGGCGCCCGGAATCAGGCAGAGCCACTGATCCTGAATCGCCGCCAGCGAGTGCTCGTGCTGCCGCCGTTGATTCGGCAGCATCGGAGAATGCAGCGCTTCCGGTTCGTCTCCGGTGCGTCTGGCCAGGCCGAAGATCTGGATCGCGTCGGTCGCATAGCCGACGCCTTTCCCCAAGGCGCCGAACACTGCCCACGGCTGCCTGCCACCCATCGATAGATTCTGCCTCACGGCAAGCACCGTTCCGCGGTCCGGATGGTCCAGCGGCATGTGATCGACGTATTGGCTGACGTAGTATTCATTCAGCCGCACGGCTCCGTAGTGGGCCAGAGCGGTATCCTGAATGTGGACCAAGTCCACCATCGCGGCGCGGTCACCGGCATTCTCCAAATGGACGTGCCAGAACCAGGCCGGAGCCGTTTCGGCCAGCACCAGCACGACCCGGTAACGGATCCGCTGCCATTCGCCCAGCACGACCAGCTGATTCCCTTCGAATCCGACCCGGCTCGGGCTGTTCGGACCCAACAGCGGTACGCAGGCGACGGACTTGTCGCGCCGTCTGAGGTAGAGGTTCGCAACGCCACCCTCGATTTCGTCGCCGAGGAACAGATTCAGCACGATGTCGCGATGGTCCATGCGTTTGATGGAACCATTGGCATTCACCTGGACGGACAAGCCGCTGGGACTCTGCAGGTGCAACGGGAAGGTCGGAGTGGAGCGTTGACTCATGACGGTATGGTCCGTGTTGATACTATTGTTGTTTGCGCCACCGCGCGCGCGTTAACCTACCTGCCAAACCTTGTCGCTGCAAGACATACCGGTTAACGCTGTACCATCCCGAGGGGACCGCCGACATGTTCATCGCAATGAACCGTTTCAAGATCGCACGCGGCCGAGAAGATGACTTCGTATCGCTGTGGAAGAGCCGCGAAAGCTATCTGGACGGAGTGCCCGGCTTCGAGTCGTTTCGCCTGCTGCGCGGACCCGAGCACGAGGACTACACGCTGTTCGCCTCGCATTCGATCTGGCAATCGGAAGAAGCCTTCGCCGACTGGACGCGCTCGGAAGCGTTCCGCAAAGCGCATGCGAACGCCGGTGACGCCAAGGGCTTGTATCTGGGACACCCCGAATTCGAGGGCTTCGAGGTGGTGTTGTGAGCGCGCGCCTCCGCGCTTAGCCCACGCGGCGCCAGACGCTCGCGAGCCACGGCTGTTGGTCCCGGGGCAGCCCCGGCGGTCGGTAATAGTGGCTCAATTCACTGAACCCCGCCGCGGACAGGTAGGCGCGCCAAGCATCGAGGTCGTGATAGGCGCCGTAACGGCTGCCGATCCAGCCTTCCTCGTTCCGGCCACGGGGATTGGAGCTGAACAGCACCCCCAGCGGCTTGAGCGCCGCGTGCAACTCTCGCAGCACCCGCGGCAGTTCCCGGCTGGGAACGTGAAAGAGCGAAGCATTGGCGAATATGCCGTCGAAACAGCCTTCCGGCAATGCCAGCCGCAGGAAATCCTGGTACCAAACCTCGCAGCCGGAATAGGCACGTGCCATCGTCACGAATCGTTCCGCGCCGTCCAAACCCACTGCAACGTGGCCCATGTCGGCAAAGGTCTTCAAATCGCGCCCCGGACCGCACCCCAGATCCAGCACCATGAAGGGCGGGTTTCCGCGGATATGGCACAGCAGCGCATCGATATTCTGGGTGACATCGTGGTCGCGAGTGCCCAGCCAGAAATCCTCGGCGCGCTGATTGTAGTGAGCCAGCGTTTGGATCGACACCGACTCCATGGATTCAGGGTACGAAGTCATGAGGACTCTGGAAACAGCATGAGTGAAACCGCACGCATCACGTGAAACTGGCGCCAAAGCCGGAACCGTGTCGATGTCCCGGTACAACTTTGGTCGCGTAGGCTATTGATCAGGCGTGTCAACACCCCCTGGTCTGTTCGGTCGTCGCCAAAACCGGATACGCGCCAGGCCTTGGCTCACGAGGCTGGTCGCCACGCCACGGCATCCCTGGCCCGGATGAGCCAGTCTATCGATTGGCTGGTTTAGCTCCGGCCAGGAGCCCCGGATTCCGACTGCAACCCGATCCTCTGCAACAGAGCAATGAAGCGTGTATCCGTTCGCAAATCGGCGTAGACCGGATCCACGTTGATCATCAGTGCCCAGACGTCGCGATTCTCGCATCCCTGCTGCAAGTAGATGAAAGTTCGGTCATTGTCCTTCAGACCGAGGTAAGGCATCGCCAGTCCCATTGCGCGAACATAGGCGTGTCGGTCTGTGCGCTGGAGTTCTGCCACGATTCCCAGCGCCTTCTCCAGCTCTCCGAATACCGCCCAGGCATGGCCCAGCATACATCGGGTCCATGCCGCGCCGCCGGAGAGTTCGTCCGCCTTGCCCAGCGCCGCCAGAGCCTGTTTCCGTTTACCCGCAGCGACCTGAACCCGGCCCAATAACCACCGCGCGAATACGAACTGCGCATCCTGCTCAACGGTCCTGATCAGCTGCCGCTCGGCTTCGTCGAGCCTCCCGGCATGGTAATTCATCCACCCGTAAAACGTGCGGGCAATCGGAGAGAGCGGCTCCAGGTCGACCGCCTGTCGACACTGCTCCAGCGCAGCCTCGTGGTTGCCGGCGCAGGAGTAAAGCCATCCCAGCCAATAACGCGCCGGCACGGTGCGCGGGTTCAACACGATGGCTCGACGAAACTCGCGTTCGGCACCCGCCCAGTCGCAATCCTGGCAGAGCAGACAAAACCCCAGCGAGGTATGCGCTTCGGCGAGTTGGGGATCGAGCTGCAGAGCACGCTGCGCCGCGGTGATGCCTTTCGGAATCACTTCGCCGGGTGACCGATAGCCGTACCAGCTCAACAAACTGTAAGTGTCCGCCAGTCCGGTCAAGGCCAGCGCGTAGTCGGGATCTTCGATCAGAGCCAGTTCGAAGTAGTGCAGTGCCTTCCGCAGGCCGACTCCACGCTGGTTCCAGAAAAACCGGCCTTTCAGATACAACTGGTAGGCTTCGGTACTGATCGTCGGCAGCCGAACGACCGGCTGGTCTCCGCGGCCCGCGAAGCGCACTTGCAGCGCCGCGACGATCGCACGAGTGATGTCGTCCTGAATCGCAAAGATATCCCGCATCTCCCGATCAAAGCTCTGCGACCACAGCCGAAAGCCGTCCGCGACACTGATCAATTGCGCAGCGATACGGAGCCTGTTGCCTGATTTGCGCACGCTGCCTTCCAGCACCGTCTCGACACCCAGCTCGGCGCCGATCTTACGGATATCCTCACTACGCCCTTTGAAAGCGAAACACGAAGTCCGCGCCGCGACATGCAGTCCCGCAATTCCGGATAGAGCGTACAGCAGGTCTTCGCTGATCCCATCGCTCAGAAACTCGTTGTCCCGGTCGGGACTCGAATTGACGAACGGCAGGACCGCGATCGATCTCCGTCTGTCGATGCCGGAGCGCTCAAGCCGGGCGGAAATCACCTCGCCGCCCTCAGCCGCATCCGGTCGGCCCCGTTCGATCCGGTAGACATCGATCGGACGTTCGATATTCTTCAGTGTGACCTTCCCGATCGGTGACAACGGCCAGGGCACCTTGTTGTACACCTGGTCGAATACTTGCTGCGTGACTGCGATGCCCCCGGGGCCGGCCAGCGGCTCGACCCGGGCCGCGATGTTGACGCCATCACCGACGATATCCGCGCCGCGAGGCAACACGTCCCCCAGATGAATACCGATGCGAATCTGAAAACGTCGGTCGTCCGAAACATCGTCCTGACGCCGTGCCAGCGTTTCCTGAAGTTCGACCGCACAGTTCACCGCGGCCACGGCGCTGGCAAACTCCACCAGAAAGCCGTCGCCGATCGTTTTGATCTCTCGCCCCCGGTGCTTCAGGAACGCTTGGCGCAAAAGCGTCCGTTGCTCCTCGAGCAACTCCAGAGCCAATGCCTCATTACGCTGCGCCAATGCGCTGAAGCCGACCATGTCGGTGAACATGATCGCCGCGAGCCGGCGTTGTCTAGCTCGCCGGGATGGACCGCTGGTGCCGGACGGGGGCACGGGAATCAGAAATCCGGAACGTGATTCCGGGCGGGATCGATGTTGGCCGGCCCGGAATGGCATCCGATTTGAAGAGCACCGAACGCGCTTGCAGGGTGTCAGTCAGATCGCCGCCTCCGATCGTAACGCGCGAAGTGCCCGCGTCGCCGACCATCCCGCTGCGAAGCGCCATCGAAGCCTGCGCGGAGTCGCCACACGGCACTATTCGCACCGCCTCACTGCAGCGTCCGGGAACCCAGCAATGCCTCAATCTTCGCGAGCAGCCGGTCGAATTCGACCGGCTTGGTGTCGTAATCATCGCAACCCGCCTCCATGGCCTTGTCACGGTCACCGGACATGGCATGAGCAGTCAGCGCGATCACCGGGATGGCCTTGGTCGCATCTTCTGACTTCAACTGCCGGGTCGCCTCCCAGCCGTCCATCACCGGCAGGCTCATGTCCATCAGGATGATGTCGGGCCCGTCGCTCTGCGCCTTGGCCACGCCTTCGGCACCGTCGACCGCGATCACCACTTCATGGCCGCGCCGTTGCAGCCGGCGTCCGAGCATATCCCGGTTCATCTCATTGTCTTCGACCAACAGGATCTTCGCCATCCACTTCTCCTATGCCGTCTTTCCCACGCAAGCCGCAATCCGGCTGCCCAGCTCCTGCAGCAATTCCTCGCAGCCGCGGCTGCCTTTGTTGACCACGTATTGTACATAGCCGTTCAGACGCTGACGATCTTCGGCGGTGAGATCCTTCGCCGTCACCACGATCACCGGAATCGA
>CAZXXC010000086.1:17682-19133 GCA_964644665.1 uncultured Methylococcaceae bacterium | reverse complement strand
TACGCGGCCCTCGGGTGGGAAAAACGTTTTCAACTATTAATGCAGACATAGCCTTGAAAATGGCGTCCGTCGCACATATCCAAGGTCTGTCGATGATTCAGCCGGCAGGCGACGCCTGTTTCCCCACGCAGTGAAACACTCAAGCCCTTGACGATGAACAGATTGCTCTGCTCCACCATCCTGCTCGCATGCCTGAACCTGGGCTTCGGGACACCGGTCAGCCAGGCTGCGTGGCCCGAGAGTGTCGACGGACAGCGCCTGCCCAGTCTCGCCCCGATGCTGAAGCGGGCCATGCCGGCGGTCGTGAACATCTCGACGCGCACTCGGATCGAGGTAGCCGAGCATCCGCTAATGCGTGACCCGTTCTTCCGGCACTTCTTCAACATTCCCGACGCCCCCCGGGAACGCCAGTCATCCAGCCTGGGTTCCGGCGTGATCGTCGATGCGAACCGCGGCTACATTATCACGAACAATCACGTGATCGACAAAGCACAGGAGATCATGGTCAATCTGCACGACGGCCGAACGCTGTCCGCGAAACTGATCGGCACCGATCCGGAATCGGATGTCGCCGTGATCAAAGTCGAACCGCAAAATCTGACTGCGCTGCCAATCGCCGACTCCGACCAGCTGCAGGTCGGAGACTTCGTCGTGGCGATCGGCAATCCTTTCGGGCTCGGACAGACTGTCACGTCAGGCATCGTCAGCGCGCTCGGCCGCTCGGGGCTTGGCATCGAAGGCTACGAGGACTTCATCCAGACCGACGCGTCGATCAATCCCGGCAACTCCGGCGGCGCGCTGGTCAACCTGAACGGTGAACTGGTCGGCATCAACACCGCGATTCTGGCACCGACCGGGGGCAACGTCGGCATCGGTTTCGCGATTCCGACCAATATGGTGAATCAGATCAAGGTCCAATTGATCGAACATGGCGAGATCCGCCGCGGCCTGCTGGGCGTCAGCATTCAGGACCTGACCCCCGAGTTGGCCCAGGCCTTTTCGCTGTCGCAACACCAGGGCGCCGTAATCAGCGCAGTACAGCCCGGCTCCCCGGCGGCCAAGGCGCAACTCGAACCCGGCGATATCGTGCTGGCGATCAACGGTCGCAAGATGAAGAGCAGCATGGACGTGCGCAACGCCATCGGGTTGCTGAGGATCGGTGACGAGGTCGATGTCCGGGTTCTCCGTAAAGGAGAAACACTCAACCGTACCGCCGAGATCGGTGCGCCGAAGATCAGCCGCGAGGACGGGAAAAAGGTTCATCCACGCCTGAGCGGAACGGTACTCAGCACCGTACCCCCGGGCCAAGGCGTGGAGGGGGTGGTCGTGGAACGCATACACAGCGCTTCGTACGCCTGGCAAGCGGGTTTGCGCCCGGGCGACGTCATCGTAATGGCTAACCGGCGGCCGGTCCGCAATCTCGAGGATCTGAAAGCGATCACCAAGAGCCG
>CAZXXC010000086.1:0-17582 GCA_964644665.1 uncultured Methylococcaceae bacterium | reverse complement strand
CGATGATCGGACCGCTTTCCGTGCACATAGTCGAAGTACAGGGCCTGCAGCTTTTCGGTAATCGGCCCTCTGCCCTCGCCGGCGCCGATCACCCGCCCGTCGACCTCGCGAATCGGTGTGACCTCTGCGGCGGTACCGGTAAAGAACGCTTCATCCGCAACGTAGACCTCGTCGCGGGTGATGCGTTTCTCCACGACCTCGAGCCCTGACTCACGCGCGATCGTTATCACCGTCTCCCGGGTAATGCCTTCCAGAGCCGACGTCAAATCCGGCGTGTACAGCCGATTGTTGCGCACGATGAAGATGTTCTCCCCGCTGCCTTCCGCGACAAATCCTTCGTGGTCAAGCAGCAGGGCCTCATCGCAGCCGGCGTCCACCGCTTCGCGCACGGCCAAGATCGAGTTCAGATAGTTGCCGTTGGCCTTTGCCTTCAGCATCGCGCTGTTGACGTGACTGCGGGTGAAGGACGAGGTACGCACGCGAATGCCGCGACTCATGTTCTCGATCCCGAGATAACTGCCCCACTCCCAGGCGGCGATCATGACGTGGACCTTCAGATTGCTTGCATGCAAACCCATCCCCTCGCTGCCCAGAAAGCACATCGGCCGGATGTAAGCGCTCGCCAGCCCGTTGCGACGGACCGCTTCGCGTTGGGCCATATTCAGCACGTCCCTGTGATACGGTATGGTCATCCTCATGATATGAGCGGAACGGAACAGCCGGTCGGTGTGATCCGTCAGGCGGAAAATGGCTGCACCGAGATCGGTCGGGTAGGCGCGGAGTCCTTCGAAAACCCCACAACCGTAATGCAGCGTATGGGTCAACACGTGAACTTTGGCGTCGCGCCAGGCGATCCATTCGCCGTCCAACCAGATGAGACCTTCTCTGTCGTCCATCGCCATCGACAAAACTCCTCAACGAAATGGGTAACTGGGGTATCGGCTCAATCTTCCATGATGCGTTGCCAAATGCTTCGGACGCGCTCGCGAAGGTCTCGGCTTTCCTCCGCCGGAATCAGCGCCGGTGATTCCTGCAACGCACAGCGATGTGCCTGCTCGCGAAACCGGCAGTAGGCTTCCTTCAGCAAACCGGCATCCTCTTCCGGCAGAAATCCAGCATCCCGCAAGCTTTCGAGCAAACGCACGACATCGGTCCACCGCACCAGCGCCGGCGTGCGTGCGGCGTTGTCCAGGATCTCGAACTGCACGATGAACTCGATATCCGCGATGCCACCCGGGCCTTGCTTGAGGTCGAAGACATCCGGATCCCTGGCAGCGAGCTGTCCCCGCATCTTCTCCCTCATCGCGCGCACTTCGTCACGCAGCGCATTGCGATTGCGGACACGGGTCAGGGAACGCTCCCGGATCGCCGCGAACCGGCTCCCCACATCCTGATCGCCCGCGATGAAACGGGCACGCACCAAGGACTGCTGTTCCCAGGTCCACGCCGCGTGAAGTTGGTAAGCCTCGTACGCGTCGACGCTGCTGACCAACAGCCCGGAGTTTCCGCTGGGGCGTAGCCGCAGATCGATGTCGTACAGCGTACCCGCATGGGTCTGCGTCGTCATCAGGCTGATGATCCTTTTCGCGACGCGCGCGTAGAACTCCACGGCCGAAAGCGGGGCAGGGCCGTTGGTCGTCGCACCGGGCTCCACTTCGTCATGCAAGAACACGAGATCGAGATCCGACCCGTAGCCGAGCTCGAAGCCGCCTAGCTTACCATAAGCGATCACCGCAAAACCCCGCGGCTGATCCGGGCTCACGCCCGGCGGCACGCCGTGCTTCCGCGCGGTCCTTGACCAGCTTTCGCTAAGTACCACTGCAACCAGGGTCTCCGCAATGTAAGTCAGATGGTCGCTGACCACCATCAGCGGGATGATCCCCATGATGTCGGTCGCGGCGACGCGCAGTACCTGCGACTGCTTGAACTGGCGCAATGCCACCATCAACTGTTCCAAATCGGAATGGTCGATCCATTCGAGCTTCACTGCGAGTTGCTCGGCCAGTTCGACACGAGTCAGCGGTCGGTACAGCGCGCGCGGGTCGAGCAGTTCATCCAGCAGGATCGGAAACCTGGTGATGTAGTGCACAATCCACGGACTCGCCGCCGCCAACTTGACGAACTGCGACAAGGCCAGTGGATTCTCACTCAGCAGTGCAAAATAGACATTTCTGGAAGCAATCGCCTCCAACAGCCCCAGAATCCGATGTAGAACGACTTCCGGAGACGCGACCGCAGTCAGGGCACGCAACAGCAACGGCAACAGGCGATTCAGTTCGCCGGTTCCCGCAGCGGAAAGTCGCCGCACCGCGCTGGTCGTCTTGAATGCGGCGAGTTGGGCCTGAATGACGGCCGGATCGCCGAAACCCAGCCCTGCCAAGGCTTCGAGCGACGGGCCTTCGTCACCACCGAGAAAATCGAACTGCGTCTCTTCGGCCTGCGGTGCCGCCATGATCTGCTCGAACACTTCGTGTACCTGACGGCGCACTTCATCGAGCCGCGCTTTGCAAGCGTCCCAATCCGGAAAGCCCATTCCATATGCCAGAATCGAGCGCTGAAGCTCCTCCTTCGGCAGATCATGAGTCTGCTGATCCTCGTACTGCTGCAGCCGATTTTCGACGGTACGCAGGAATCGATACGAATCCACGAGTTTCGCCACGACCGCCTGCGGCAGGTACCCATGCCTACCCAGCATCCCCAGGACCGGCACCAGGCGTCGGTCCTGCAGCACAGTGTCCCGCCCGCCGCGGATCAGCTGAAACACCTGCCCGATGAATTCGATCTCCCGGATTCCACCCGGTCCGAGCTTGACGTTATCGAGCCGATCGCTCCTTCTCAGTTCGCGGGTGATCTTGTCCTTGAGTTCACGAAGCTGACCGAAAGCCCGGTAGTCCAGGTACCTCCGATACACGAAGGGACGCAACAGGAGTTGCAATTCCCTGACGGAATCCGGATCCCCGGCGATCGGTCGCGCCTTGACCATCGCGTACCGCTCCCACTCCCGCGCCTGACTTTGATAGTAGCGTTCCATCGCCTCAAAGTTCAGGACCAGCGGACCACTGTCGCCGAACGGGCGCAACCGCATGTCGACCCGAAAAACGAAACCGTCTTCGGTCACCCGATCGAGCAACTGGATCAGTTTTTGTGCTAGCCGGGTATAGAACTCATTGAAGCTGGTGCCGCGGCGGTCGCGCAACACGCCCTCACGACGATAGCCGAACACCAGATCGATATCCGACGAGAAATTCAGCTCCCAGGCACCCAGCTTCCCCATGCCCAGCACAACCAGCAATTGCGGACGTTGGTCCTCACCTTTCGGCGCCTCCGAATGGCGGCACGCTTTCTCGAGCAACTGTGTGAGGCTCTCTCGGACCACCGCCTCGGCGAACTCCGAAGTCTCCCGGAGAGTCTCATCCAGGCCGGCCCACCCGGCAATGTCCCTCCACGCGATGCGAACCATCTCGAAGTTGCGCAGCCGCCGCAGCCTTACAAGCGCATCGTGCTCGGTCTCCGCCGCGACCAGCTCCG
Organism: uncultured Methylococcaceae bacterium; assembly: GCA_964644665.1. GTDB lineage: Bacteria > Pseudomonadota > Gammaproteobacteria > Methylococcales > Methylococcaceae > Methylotetracoccus. Next base: position 14,054 of record CAZXXC010000086.1, on the reverse strand, counting down.
CCCGCACCCGCTGCGCGTACTCCTCGGGCGCCGTGGAACGGGAAAAACGCTGGGCATTCGCCGCGAGGAGCAACCAATCCGGCCGACGGATACATTGCTGCGCCACGAACGGACTGCAAACCCACACCGTCGCCAAAGTGCTCGCGAGTTCGGGCGGCAGTTCTGTGGTTGCCAGCCGCAGGGTCGCCCCGGCACCGACGAATCGTTCGAACGCCGTCTTGATCGCGCCCCGGTGACGCTCGGGAATGTTATGAAGCGGAATTTCCATCGAGTGCGATGGACGTACCTGCCATCAAGACGGAGGCATCGCGCCCGCCGGCGTGCTTGCCCTGAGAACCCCCCGCCCAAGCCGTGTGCCGCGGCTGCGCGCCGCCCGGAGCCTCGGCGGGATCATCGAGAGAAACCCGAGCGGCCCCTCGCGAAAAGTTGTTGGCCAGTCTCGGCCCGCTCTACTCCACGCCGGGCCGATCGACCAATTCGACGTAAGCCATCGGCGCCGAGTCTCCGGCTCGGAACCCGCACTTCAGGATACGCAAATATCCGCCCGGCCGGTTCTGATACCTCGGGGCCAGTTCATCGAACAATTTCGCGACGACTTCCCGATCGCGGGTCCTCGCAAACGCAAGCCGACGGCCCGCGACAGTGTTGTTATTCTTCGAAAGCGTGATCAGCGGCTCTGCGTGACGGCGCAGCTCCTTGGCTTTCGGCAGGGTCGTCCGAATGATCTCCCGCTCCAGCAGCGCATTGACCAGATTCCGAAAAAGCGCCTTGCGGTGGGAGCTGTCGATGTTGAACTTTCTACCGGACTTACGGTGACGCATGGATTTTTCCTGGATCTATTGCAGAAATTAGCGACATGGTGTCGATCCGCGCCGGGACCGATACACGCAGGACCCTACGGGGCCGGCCGTTTCAGCCCTTCCGGCGGCCAGTTCTCCAACCGCATGCCCAACTGAAGCCCCTTCGTGGCCAGAACGTCCTTAATCTCCATTAGTGACTTCTTCCCGAGATTCGGCGTCCTCAGCAGATCGACCTCGGTGCGCAGAATGAGGTCCCCGATATAGAAGATGTTCTCCGCCTTCAGGCAGTTGGCCGAGCGTACCGTCAACTCCAAGTCGTCCACGGGACGCAGCAGCAGGGGATCGAAACTCGGTACCGCCTCACTGACACGCGGCGCTTCTTCCCCTCGCAGGTCCACCAGAACGGCCAGGTGTTGATTCAGAATGGCAGCGGCGCTGCGTACGGCCTCTTCCGGATCGACCGTTCCGTTCGTCTCGATCTCGATCACCAGACGATCGAGATCGGTGCGCTGCTCCACACGCGCACTTTCCACCGCATACGAAACCTTCTTGATCGGGCTGAACCAGGCGTCCAGATGCAAAGTGCCGATCGGGCACTCCGCATTCACATCCCGCGCGGAAACCGGCTGATACCCACGCCCCTTCTGCACGCGCAGGTTCATCGACAACTGCACCGGGCTCGTGAGCTGGGCAATGACCAACTCCGGGTTCACGATTTCGACATCATGGGTCAACTGAATATCCGCGGCCGTCACCACACCGGGGCCGATCTTCTCCAGTCGCAACGTGACGTCGTCCGAGTGCGCCAGACGGATCGCCAGTCCCTTCAGGTTGAGCAGGATATCGATCACGTCTTCCTGTACGCCGTCCAGAAATGCGTACTCATGCAGGACGCCTTCGATGGTGACCTCGGTGACGGCACAGCCCGTGATCGACGACAACAGCACCCGCCGCAGCGCGTTACCCAGCGTATGGCCAAAGCCGCGCTCCAGCGGCTCGATCACGATTCTTGCGGTGTGATTCTCCAGGGGACTGACATTGATCAGACGGGGACGAATTAAATCCGCGAAACTCTGCATGGATTGTTCCATCGGGTCGATGCGACTATTTCGAGTAAAGTTCGACGACGAGCTGCTCATTGATATCGCTGCCCAACTCCGACCGCTCGGGCACCGACTTGAACACGCCGGCCATCTTCGTCACGTCAACGTCGACCCAATTGGGAAAACCATACTGTTCCGTGACCTGCAGTGCATCCTTGACTCGCTGCTGGCTGCGCGCCTTCTCGCGGACCGATATCACATCGCCGCTGCTAACCTGGTAGGATGGAATGTTGAGCACGCGATCGTTGACACAGATGCCCTTGTGACTGACCAATTGCCGTGCCTCAGCACGCGTGGCGGCAAAACCCATCCGGTAGACGACGTTATCCAGTCGACACTCAAGAATCCCGAGAAGGTTTTCCCCGGTCGAGCCCTTACGCCGTGACGCCTCTTGATAGTACCCGCGAAACTGCCGCTCTAGGACGCCATAGATCCGGCGCAGCTTCTGCTTTGCCCGAAGCTGACTGGCGTAGTCGGACAAACGCGCGCGCTTGGTTCCGTGCTGGCCGGGCGGCTGGTCCAGTTTGCATTTCGATTCGAGCGACTTGCCGCGGGACTTGTGGAAAAGGTCGGTTCCCTCGCGCCGGCTCAATTTGCACTTTGGACCCAGGTATCTTGCCATATTCTGTTACTCCGACTCGTTAGACCCGACGCTTCTTGGGCGGACGACAGCCGTTGTGCGGAATCGGGGTCGTATCGATGATGTTCACGATCTTGAAACCGAGCGCATTGAGCGAACGCACCGCGGACTCCCTTCCCGGCCCAGGACCGGTAATGCGGACATCCAGATTCCTCATACCAAATTCCTTCACCACGTTGCCAGCCTTTTCCGCGGCAATCTGCGCCGCAAACGGAGTGCTCTTACGTGAGCCCCGGAATCCGGAAGCCCCGGCGCTCGCCCATGCCAACGCATTGCCTTTCCGATCGGTGATGGTGATGATGGTGTTGTTGAACGACGCGCTGATATGCGCAATACCGTCCGAGATATCCCTTTTGATGCGCTTGCTGGAGCGACCAGATGCAGCCATGTGACTTCGTTACCTCTTGCACTTCACTTACTTGCGGATGGGACGCCGCGGACCCTTGCGGGTGCGGGCATTGGTACGCGTCCTCTGCCCCCGGACCGGCAATCCCCGCCGGTGACGCAGCCCGCGATAACAACCGAGATCCATGAGCCGCTTGATGCTCATCGCAACCTCTCTCCGCAGGTCGCCTTCCACGGCAAATTTTCCCACCTGTTCGCGCAGACGATCGACCTGCTCTTCGCTGAGCTCCTTCACCTTGGTCGCCGGTCCTACGTTAGCCAGGACGCAGATGTTCGCCGCTCGGGTCCGCCCGATCCCGTAAATGGAGGTGAGCGAGACGACTACGTGTTTGTGCTCCGGGATGTTTACGCCGGCAATTCGTGCCATTTAAAGTTCTCCAGCAATGCGAGCTGCGCCAATCAAATTGCGCATTATAACACCATCATGTCCAGCTGAAAAATTTTCAGCCTTGACGTTGCTTGTGCCGCGCATCCTTACAGATGATTCGAACGGTCCCCCTGCGCTTCAGGACCTTGCAGTTCCGACAAATCTTCTTTACCGAGGCTCGAACTTTCATCTTCTCTCTCCAAATTCCGATTGCGAATATCTCTATTTGATCTTGATGTTGGACTTCTTCAGCAGCCCTTCGTATTGATGCGAGATCACGTAGGTCTGTACCTGAGACATGAAATCCATGACCACGACTACGATGATCAACAGCGAGGTACCGCCAAAATAGAACGGGACATTCCAGTAGACGATCAGGAACTCCGGCAGAAGGCAGACCGCAGTGATATACAATGCGCCGATCAGCGTCAGACGCGTCATCACGTTGTCGATGTAGAGCGCCGTTTGTTGACCCGGACGGATGCCCGGAACAAACGCCCCCGATTTCTTCAGGTTCTCGGCCGTCTCGTTGGTGTTGAATACCAGCGCCGCATAGAAGAAGCAGAAAAAGATGATCGCAGCGGCATAACACATCACATACAGCGGCTGCCCGGGCGACAAGGTCGTTGCGATATCCTGCAGCCACGATAGCTTGTCACTGCTGCCGAACCAACCGGCGATCGTCGCTGGAAACAAGATGATGCTCGAGGCAAAGATCGGCGGGATCACCCCCGACATGTTCAGCTTCAACGGCAGGAAGCTCTTGTGGGCCGCGTACATCCGCCGTCCTTCTTGCCGCTTCGCATAATTGATCGTGATGCGACGCTGTCCGCGCTCCACGAACACCACCAGAGCGGTCACCGCGAGTGCGATCGCAAACAGGGTGACGATGCTGAGCGGCCCCATCTCGCCGGTACGAGCCAACTCCAGGGTACCCCCGATTGCCGACGGCAATCCGGCAACGATGCCGGAAAAGATGATGATCGAGATGCCGTTTCCGATACCCCGTTCGGTAACCTGCTCACCCAGCCACATCAGAAATACCGTGCCCGCCACCAATGACACTGCCGTCACGAACAGGAAATGGAAACCCGGCGAAGTGACGACCGCCGCGCCGCCGGCCGCCTGGTTCTGCAAAGCAAGTCCCACACCGATCGACTGGAACGTCGCCAGGCCGACGGTACCGTACCGGGTATATTGGTTGAGCTTCCTGCGGCCCGATTCGCCTTCCTTTTTCAACTGCTCGAGCTGCGGTATGACCACGCTCATCAACTGGACGATGATCGACGCCGAAATGTACGGCATGATACCCAGTGCGAAGATGCTCAGCCGCTTGAATGCGCCACCCGAGAACATGTTCACCATGTCCAGGAATCCGCCCTGCTGCGAAAAGAGATCCGCCAGCGCCTTTGGATCGATTCCGGGAATCGGAATGTGCGCCCCGACTCGATACACGAATAGGGCACCCAAAACGAACAAAAGCCGCTGCCGCAGCTCTGTCAACTTGCCCAGTTGGTCACTTAACCCGGTTGTAGCCACACTTACCGCCCACGCTTCGGTGATTACTCTTCGATCCTGCCGCCCTTCTCTTCGATCTTCCGGCGCGCCCCTGCGCTGACCTGAAGACCCTTGATCGTCACGGCACGCTCCAGTTCGCCCTTGACAATCACCTTCACGCGGGTGGCATGAGCCGGGACCAGGCCGGCGTGCTTCAATATCGCCAAGTCGATCGTATCGGAAGCGACACCGGACAAACCCCGCAGAGTAATCTCCGCCGCGTACCGCTTCGAAGCCGACCGGAAGCCCACCTTGGGCAGCCGGCGTTGCAGCGGCATCTGGCCACCTTCGAAACCCACCTTGTGAAAGCCACCGGCCCGGGCCTTTTGCCCTTTGTGCCCCTTGCCGCTGGTCTTCCCGAGTCCGGAACCGATGCCCCGCCCCAAACGGCGCTTGGCGGTGCGACTGCCGGGATGGGGTTGCAATTCATTAAGACGCATGGGGGACTTCCTCCACTTTCAGCAAGTACGACACGCGGTTGATCATGCCGCGATTCTCTGGCGTGTCCCGCACCACCACCTGTTGGTGCATACGCCGAATTCCGAGTCCCGTCAGACACGCACGGTGCGCCTGCAGCCGCCCGTGCTTGCTCTTCACCAGGGTCACAATCAGTTGCTTGTCACTCATCGTCCAGCACCTCCCAATCCCAGATCGTCCAGCGTCTTTCCACGCTTCGCCGCGATCTGCTTCGGGTCACGGACTTGGGTCAATCCCTGAATCGTCGCGGTCACCACGTTGATCGGATTATTCGTGCCGATGCACTTCGCCAGGACGTTGTGGATTCCCACTACTTCGAAAACAGCCCGCATCGCGCCTCCGGCGATGATGCCAGTGCCTTCCGAGGCCGGTTGCATGTAGACTTTGGCGGCTCCGCTGCTCGCCGTGACGGCGTAGTGAAGCGTGTCGCCGTTTAGACTGACCTTGCGCATGTTCTTGCGCGCCTGTTCCATCGACTTCTGGATCGCGACAGGGACTTCGCGGGCCTTGCTCAGACCGAACCCGACCTGCCCATTGCCGTCCCCAACCACCGTCAGCGCGGTGAATCCAAACTGTCGGCCACCCTTGACGACTTTGGTCACCCTCCGGACGGCGACCAATTTCTCCTGAAGTCCTTCCTGGCTACCGGACTGCGCACTCAAATTCGTTGCCATCTCTCAACCTCAGAACTTCAGTCCGGCTTCACGCGCCGCGTCCGCGAGCGCCTTTACCCGGCCGTGATACTTGAAACCCGACCGATCGAACGCGACTTCGGTGACTCCCGCCGCCAGCGCCTTTTCCGCAATGCTACGACCCACCGCCTTCGCCGCCTCCTGATTGCCTGTCGTCTTCAGCGAGCCCTTCAGTACCTGCTCAAGTGTCGATGCGCTGGCGATCACGGTGGCACCATCTGCGGAGAAAACCTGAGCGTAGATGTGCCGGGGGGTGCGGTGTACGCTGAGACGCTTGGCGCCCAGTGCTCGAATGATGTGTCGCGTTTTCGCAGCCCTTTTCAGGCGTGCCGCTTTCTTGTCCATTGCTCTGTCACCCGTGTTATTTCTTCTTCGCCTCTTTCCTGACGACTTCTTCGTCAGAGTAGCGAATGCCCTTACCCTTGTACGGCTCCGGCGGTCGGTACGCTCGAATGTTTGCCGCGACCTGACCGACCTGCTGCTTGTCGCAGCCCTGGATCAAAATCTCCGTCTGGCTCGGCGTTTCGATCTGGATACCCGCGGGCGAAGAAAACTCGACCGGGTGGGAGAATCCCAGGCTCAGACTCAACGTGTCACCCTTTGCCGCCGCTCGGTAGCCCACGCCAACCAGCGTCAACTTGCGTTGATACCCGCTGCTGACTCCCACCACCATGTTCTGCAGGTTTGCTCGGGTGGTGCCGGCCAAGGCATTCAGCCGCTTGTCCGAAAGATCCGCCGATACCGCCACCTGCTCGGAGCTGATGGCCACGTCAACACCGATCGGGACCGTACCCGTCAAAGTGCCCTTTTGGCCCTTCACCACCACTTCGGTCCCGTCGAGCTTGACCTCGACCCCCTTGGGCAAAACGATTGGGTTCTTCGCTACTCTCGACATGAGTGCTCACATCCTCTAACTGACCAGGCACAAGACTTCGCCGCCCTGCCCCAACGCGCGGGCCTCGCGATCCGACATCACGCCGCGGGAAGTCGAGACCACCGCGATTCCCAATCCACCGATGACCCGCGGCAACTCGCCTTTCGAGCGATAAATCCGCCGACCTGGCGTGCTGACCCGCCGCATCATTTCGATGACCGGCTCGCCGTTGTAGTATTTCAGATCGACCTGCAGACTCGGTTTTGCGCCCGCTTGGTCGACGCGGTACCCCTCGATGTAGCCTTCCGCCTGCAGCACGCGGCTCACGGCCACTTTCAGCTTGGACGACGGCATTGCCACGCTCGGTTTGCCCGCTGCCTGCGCATTCACGATGCGCGTCAACATATCCGCCAATGGATCGGTCATGCTCATAAGTTCTACCCGCTCACGCGTCAGCTTTTCCCGGAAATCCCCGTACCCTACCAGCTCGCCTTGACCACGCCCGGTACATCGCCCCGCATGACCGCTTCGCGTAGTTTGTTTCGCCCCAGCCCGAACTTTCGGTACACCCCGTGCGGGCGTCCCGTTACGCTACAGCGATTGCGTAACCGACTGGGTGACGCATCACGTGGCAGCCGTTGCAGGCGCAACAGCGCTGCTTCGCGCTCTTCGTCACCGGTCGCCGGATTCTGGATCAGGGATTTCAACAACATCCGCTTCTGGTGGTACTTCGCCACCGTTTGCGCGCGCTTTTTTTCACGCGCGACCATCGATTTCTTTGCCACTCTCGGCCGCCCCTCAGGTTCTGAATGGAAACTTCAACAACTCCAGTAGCGCACGCGCCTCCGCATCGGATTTCGCCGACGAGGTGATCGTGATATCCATTCCCCGAATGGCATCGATCTTGTCGTAATCAACCTCGGGGAAGATGATCTGCTCGCGTACGCCCATGGAATAGTTTCCGCGCCCGTCGAACGACCGCGGGTTGAGGCCTCGGAAATCCCGGATACGCGGGATCGTCACGCTGATCAGTCGATCGAGAAACTCGAACATTCTTTCCCTTCTGAGCGTCACTTTGCAGCCGACCGGCATGCCCTCGCGGAGCTTGAACCCTGCGATCGACTTTCGGGCATAGGTGATGATCGGCTTCTGTCCTGAAATCTTGGTCAGGTCTTCCATCGCGTTCTGCAGGATTTTCTTGTCCGCGATGGCTTCTCCCACTCCCATGTTCAACGTGATCTTCTGCAGCCGCGGGACCTGCATCACCGACCTGTAATTGAACCGTTTCATCATCTCCGGGATGACGTGGTCCTTGAAATATTCCTGTAGCCTGGGCATCGTTCAGTTACCTCGATTCACAGATCGACCACCTCGTTGGTCGTCTTGAAGTACCGGACCTTTCGTCCGTCCGCCAGCAGTCGGAAACCGACTTTCTCGGTTCGATTGGTGGCCGGATTTAACAATCCGACGTTCGAGACGTGAATCGGCATTGGCTTCTCCACGATGCCACCGGCAACCTGGCGCATCGGAATGGGCTTCTGATGCTTCTTCACCAAGTTGACGCCCTCGACCAACACACGGTCTCCCTCGACAGCCAAGACCAGACCGCGTTTGCCACGGTCGCGGCCCGCGACCACCACCACTTGATCACCTTTTCTTATCTTGCGCATGCGCTTTACCCACTTACTCAGAGAACTTCCGGCGCCAACGAAATGATCTTCATGAATTTCTCAGAGCGCAGTTCGCGCGTGACGGGCCCGAATATTCTGGTACCGATCGGCTGATGCTGGTTATTCAGGATCACGGCGGCATTGGAGTCGAAGCGGATCACGGAACCATCACTGCGGCGAATTCCCTTGCGGGTGCGCACCACCACCGCGTTATAAACCTCGCCTTTCTTCACCCTGCCCCGCGGAATGGCATCCTTGATGCTTACCTTGATCACATCTCCGATATTGGCGTACCGCCGATGCGATCCGCCCAGCACCTTGATGCACATCACTTGCCGCGCTCCGCTGTTATCGGCGACGTTGAGGCACGTTTGCATTTGAATCATTGGTCTTCCTCAATCCCCCTATCTGTATTCGCGAGCGACCGTCACGATGCCTTCGCCAGGATTCGGTCTACGACCCAGGCCTTCCGCTTGGAAATGGGACGCGTCGACGCGATCTGCACGCGGTCGCCCTGGCGGCATTCTTGGGCTTCATCGTGCGCGTGAACCTTGGTGCTACGCCGTATGTACTTGCCGTACAGGGGGTGGGCCACCAGACGCTCGACCTCGACCACCACAGTCTTCTGCATTTTGTTGCTGACCACCTTGCCGACCAGCACCCGTTTAGTCTGAGAGGCTTCGCTCATATCCGGACCCCTTTTTCTGCCAACACGGTGTGAATCCTCGCGATGTCCTTTCTGATCTTGCCCAATTGATCGGGTTTGCTCAGCTGACCCGTGGCACGCTGCATGCGGAAATTGAATTGCTCCCTATGTAATTCCAGGAGTTTCTCTTTCAGGTCCTGCTCCGTGTGGCCTCTCAAATCGTTCGCTTTCATCACAATACCGTTCGGTAAGCAAAAACCGTCTTCACCGGAAGCTTCGCTGCTGCAAGCCGAAACGCTTCTCTGGCCAATTCCTCGCTGACGCCTTCCAACTCATACAGCATGGTTCCGGGCTGTACTTCCGCCACCCAATATTCCACGCTGCCCTTGCCGCTGCCCATGCGCACCTCGAGCGGCTTGCGGGAAATCGGTTTGTCCGGAAAGACCCGAATCCACATCTTTCCGCCGCGGCGGACATGACGCGTGATGGACCGACGTGCCGCCTCGATCTGACGCGCAGTCAACCGTCCACGCATGACTGCCTTCAGGCCGTATTCGCCGAAACTGACCTTGTTACCCGTCGTCGCCAGACCGGTGTTCCGGCCCTTGTGCTGCTTGCGGTACTTCGTTCTTTTTGGTTGCAACATTGCGTTTGCCCAAATCTATTGTTCCGCCGCCGGTGCTTTGTGTTCTGCGGGCGGTGTGTGGAAAACTTCACCCTTGAAAATCCAGACTTTCACGCCAATCACGCCGTAGGTAGTACGCGCCTCGGCAAAGCCATAATCGATGTCGGCGCGGAATGTGTGCAGCGGCACACGACCTTCCCGATACCATTCACTGCGAGCGATTTCCGCGCCATTGAGCCGACCGGAAACGTTGATCTTGATACCCTCTGCGCCCAGCCTCAATGTATTCGTCACCGCGCGCTTCATCGCCCTTCGAAACATGATCCGCTTTTCCAGCTGCTGGGCGACCCCTTCAGCCACCAGTTGCGCATCCAGTTCCGGCTTCCGTATCTCCTCGACGCTCATCTGTACGGGCGCGCCCAGCATCGCAGCAACTTGGCGCCGCAACGCATCGATATCCTCGCCTTTCTTTCCGATGACGATGCCGGGTCTCGCGGTATGTATCGTGATCTGCGCATTGTTTGCCGGCCGATTGATCTGGATGCGGCTGACCGACGCATGCGCCAGCTTTCTTTTCAGAAAGTTGCGAACCATCAGATCCTTTGCCAGATACTCGGGATAGTTCTTCGTGCTCGCATACCAACGAGAAGTCCAGTCTTTGGTATACCCCAGACGAATCCCTGTCGGATGAACTTTCTGACCCATGGACGCTAACCTCTTAACTCTCGGAAACTTTGATCGTGATGTGACTGGTCCGCTTCAGGATCTGGTTCGCACGTCCCTTCGCCCGCGGCATGAACCGTTTCAATACGGGTCCCTCATCGACGAATACGGCCGACACTTTCAGTTCGTCCACGTCGGCGCCTTCGTTGTGCTCCGCGTTGGCAATCGCCGACTCCAGCACCTTTCGGACGATTCTCGCCGCCTTCTTTCGGTGAAAGCTGAGCATCTCCATGGCCTGGTCCACTTTCAATCCACGGATCTGGTCCGCCACCAACCGACACTTCTGCGGGGCGATGCGCGCGCCGCTCAACTTGGCTAAAGCTTCCATAGTCCGTCTCGCTATTCGTTGCTGGCCTACTTCGATTTCTTGTCGGCTTGGTGGCCGCGATAGGTCCTGGTCGGGGCAAATTCTCCCAGCTTGTGGCCTACCATGTTGTCGGTAATCATCACAGGTACGTGCTGCTTGCCGTTGTGCACAGCCATCGTCAAGCCGATCATTTCCGGCAACACCATCGATCGCCGCGACCAAGTCTTGATCGGTCTCTTGGTACCGGAACTCACGGCCTCTTCGACTTTGCGTTGCAGATGGTGATCGACGAAGGGACCTTTCTTGATGGAACGTGGCACCTTGATTTCTCCGCTGGTACTGTGACTACTTCTGCTTACGCGAGCGCACGATCATCCGATCGGTCCGCTTGCTGTTTCGGGTCTTGTATCCCTTGGTCGGAGTGCCCCAGGGCGATACCGGATGCCGGCCGCCGCTGGTGCGGCCTTCGCCGCCACCGTGCGGGTGGTCCACCGGATTCATCGCCACACCACGGACCGTTGGGCGCACCCCGCGCCATCTCGACGCACCCGCCTTGCCCAGCGAGGCCAGATTGTGCTCCGCGTTGGACACCTCCCCGATCACCGCGTGACAGTCCGCCAAGACTTTCCGCATTTCGCTGGACCGCATCCGGATGGTGGCATGGGCTCCGTCCTTGGCCACGAGTTGCACCGAAGCGCCGGCGCTACGGGCGAACTGTGCCCCTTTTCCTGGTTTGCTTTCCACGCAATGGATGGTCGTACCAACGGGGATGTTGCGGATCGGCAGGCAATTACCCACTCGGATCGGCGCGAATTCGGACGACACGATCTCTTGGCCCGGAGTCAGCCCTTTCGGCGCGATCACGTAGCGCCGTTCACCGTCGCGATACAGCACCAGCGCGATGTGAGCGGTGCGGTTCGGATCGTACTCCAGCCGCTCCACTTTCCCCGGGACGTCCAGTTTGTCTCTCTTGAAGTCGATCATGCGGTAGTACCGTTTGTGGCCACCGCCTTTGTGCCGCGTCGTGATCCGGCCCTGATTGTTGCGACCGCCGTTCTTACTGACCTTGTCCAGCAATGCGGCACACGGTTCGCCCCGGTGCAGGTCTGGATTCTTGACACGCACCACGAATCGGGTGCCGGCCGAGGTCGGTTTTGACTTGATCAGTGCCATTGCTTCATCCCAATTGTCGTTCTGGTGGCGATCGAGGACCTACGCCACCGCCAAGTCGATGTCGTGACCCGGCTTCAGCTTGACGTATGCCTTCTTCCAGTCGGATCGTTCGCCGACGAAACGCCCGAAACGCCGCTTCTTGCCCTTGACGTTCAGTACGTGGACCGAGTCCACCTCGACGTTGAACATCAACTCCACCGCCTTCTTCACCTGCGCCTTGCTTGCCGAGCGCAGGACCCGGAAAACGAAGCGCTTCTCGCGATCTGCGAGCGAAGTGCTTTTCTCCGAAATGATGGGCGCCTGCAATACACGCATCATGCCGATCTGGTTCATGCCAATCCCACCTCAATCCGTTTCGCAGCCCCAGACGTGATGATCACTCGATCCGAGTTCACCAACGCCACCGGATTCAATGCATCGCATGTGTAGGTCTCCACCGCCGGCAGGTTTCGAGCGGCGAGATGGAGATTCTGATCCGGCGCCTCGGTGATGATCACGGTGCGATTTGCTACCGTGTTCTTCATGTTCGCCAGCAAGGTTTTGGTTCTCGGCTCCGCGGGAACGACCTCGTCGCAGACTCGCAACCGGCCTTGGCGAAGCAGTTCCGAGAAGATCGAGCGCATGCCGGCGCGATACATCTTCTTGTTCAGTTTTTGTTCGTACGATCGATTGGTCGCCGCGAACGTTACACCGCCGCTGCGCCACAACGGGCCCCGCGTCGTACCCGCGCGCGCCCGACCCGAGCCCTTCTGCTTCCACGGCTTCCTGCCGCCGCCGGACACATCCGATCGGCTCTTCTGCCCCTTCGTGCCCGAGCGGGCACCGGCCAGATAAGCCACCACCAACTGATGCACCAGCGATTCATTGAAATCCGACGCAAACACCGCGTCGGACACGTCGACGGGCGCAGTCGCGCTTCCTTCAAGCGCAGGTATTTTGACAGTCATGGAATCTTCATCCTTTCTTTACAGCGGGGCGAACGACGACGTGCGCCCCCTTGGGGCCGGGTATCGCGCCTTCGATCAACAACAGTGCGCGCTCCACGTCAACCGCCCGAACCTTCAGATTCTGCGTGGTGACCATTACATCACCCAGATGGCCAGCCATCTTCTTTCCCTTGAACACCCTTCCCGGACTCTGGTTTTGCCCGATCGAGCCCGGCGCCCGATGGGAGCGCGAGTTGCCGTGGGTGGCGTCCTGCGTACGAAAGTGATGGCGCTTCACCACCCCGGCGAAGCCCTTGCCGATCGTGCGCCCGCGAACGTCGACCATGTCACCCTGCTGAAATCGATCGACGCCGAACTCGGCGCCGACCGTGAACTGGTCCAGCTCAGCCGCTGCGACCCGGAGCTCGAACAGGCCCACGCCAGCCTCGACCGCCGCTTTCGCATAATGCCCCGCCAAACCTTTCGTCAACCGGGAGCGCTTCTGAGCGCCGGTCGTGACTTGAACGGCCGCATAGCCGTCGACATCCGGCGACTTCACCTGAACCACACGATTCGGTTCCACGTGGACCACGGACAGTGCAACGGCGGAACCGTCCTCTAGATACATGCGGGTCATGCCGCATTTTTTTCCTACCAATCCAATAGCCATCGGCTCGCTCCGAACTCTTCTGTTAGTTCAACCGGATCTGGACATCCACGCCGGCTGCGAGATCGAGCTTCATCAGCGCGTCGACGGTCTTGTCGGTAGGCTCGATGATGTCCATCAGGCGCTTGTGCGTACGAAGTTCGTATTGGTCGCGGGCGTCCTTGTTGACATGCGGCGAGATCAGCACCGTCCATCGCTCCTTCTTGGTCGGCAGCGGAATCGGTCCCAGCACTTGAGCACCGGTACGCTTCGCCGTTTCGACGATCTCGGTGGCCGACTGGTCGATCAGACGGTGATCGAATGCCTTTAAACGGATACGGATTCTCTGCTTGGCCACGACTGCACTCACTCGATGACTTTCGAAACGACCCCGGCGCCGACGGTCCGACCGCCTTCCCGCAC
>CAZXXC010000085.1:0-19208 GCA_964644665.1 uncultured Methylococcaceae bacterium | reverse complement strand
GCTTTCAATCGCTTGGACAGAAAATCCATTTCAACGTTTAACGCAGACATAGCCATTTTCAAGGCCCGTCTCGATGATATGGGCGCTACCCCGCGTCGTCGATCGCCGGAACGAATGCCAGCCGGCGTCGGAGTGACGGAAGCGGAACCGCGGGCCGCGCTCCGTTGCCGCGAACACGGCGGCGTAGAAACTGACTGGTAATGTTGGAATGAACGGAAAGGTCGGTCTCCGGGGGCGCCGGCCGAATCTGAAACGAGGAGCGCCGAGGGCTCGGCCGATTCCCCCGGCGTATCTCGCCTGCCTCGAATTACTTGATCTTTCCTTCCTTGTAAATCACGTGCTTGCGTACCACGGGGTCGAATTTCTTGATCTCCATCTTTTCAGGCATGGTTTTCTTGTTTTTCGTCGTGGTGTAGAAATGGCCCGTTCCGGCCGAAGAAATAAGCTTGATCTTGTCGCGCATGAGTCTGTCTCCGAGGTGGTCGTATCGATGATAGATAGAGGGTCAGACCTTCTCGCCGCGTTTGCGAAGGTCCGCGAGGACCGCATCGATGCCTTTCTTGTCAATCGTGCGCAGCCCTTGAGTGGAGACGCGCAGGCGGACCCACCGCTTCTCGCTGGCCACCCAGAAACGCCGGTCATGCACGTTCGGGTTGAATACCCGCTTCGTCTTGTTGTTAGCATGGGAAACATTATGGCCTACAATACGGCGCTTACCCGTCACCTGGCAGATTCTGGACATCGTCGACCTCGAAATCGTGAGAGATAAACCGCCTTTTATAAGCGAAACGACGGCCGCAAGTCAATCCGGATTCCCGCGCCGCCTCCCGGAGTATCGACTGGCATGAGGATCCGGTTGGGCGTGGTGATGGACCCGATCGAACGGATCAAGATCGGCAAGGACACGACTTTTGCGATGCTGCTGGAGGCGCACGCCAGGCAATGGGAATTGTTCTACATGGAATTGAACGATCTCTACCTGCGCGATGGCCGGACCCATGCGCGGATGCGCTCGCTCGAGGTGCGGCGCGATCCCGCTGCCTGGTATCGGTTTACCGGCGAGCGCGCCGCGCCACTCGACAGCCTGCACGTGCTGTTGATGCGCAAGGATCCGCCGTTCGACCAGGAATACATCTATGCGACCTATCTGCTGGAATGTGCCGAGAGTCGAGGGGTTTACGTCGTCAACAGGCCCCGGTCGCTGCGTGATGCCAACGAGAAATTGTTCACTGCCTGGTTTCCCGAATGCTGTGCACCGACCTTGGTGGCACGCGAGTCCGCGCGCCTCCGGGAGTTCCTGCGGGAGCAAGGAGAGATCATCCTGAAGCCCCTGGATGGTATGGGCGGCGCTTCGATCTTCCGAGTTGCCTTGGGCGACCCGAACCTGAGCGTGATCCTCGAGACCATGACCTGCCACAACCGGCGCTTTGTGATGGCACAGCGCTATCTGCCGGAGATCGCCGACGGCGACAAGCGGATCCTGGTCGTAGACGGTGAAGCCGTGCCCTATGCGTTGGCGCGCATCCCAGCAGCCGGCGAGAGCCGGGGCAATCTCGCCGCCGGTGGGAGGGCCGAAGGGAGAGCCCTCACCGAGCGCGATCACTGGATCGCCGCGCAGGTCGGGCCTGTGCTGCGGGAACGCGGGCTGGTGTTCGCCGGACTGGATGTCATCGGCGACTACCTGACCGAGGTCAACGTGACCAGCCCGACGTGTGTGCAGGAACTCGACCGACTGTTCGATCTGAACATCAGTGGCCGGTTGATGGACCACATCGAAAGCACCCTGACGGCGCGCGGGCGACATCACGATGCGTGAAACCGCGGCAGCGAACGGCCAGTTCACCCCCGCCTTGCTGCTGGCGGCGGTCTTGCACGCGGCGCTGATTTTCGGCGTCAGGGTCGATTTGGCCCGGCAGCTTCCCGCCGGTGCCGGCGCGCTCGAAATTTCTCTGGAGGCTGTGCCCGCAGAGCCGCCGGGTGAAACGGCGGTGGCAGGGCCGCGGCAACCGTCGGGGGCAGTCGGTGCGACAAGCCTGATGGCGCCCGCTGACGCCGGCCCGTCGCCGTTGGCGACGCCGAGCCCCGCGGCGCAGTCGATCGATGAAGACGCGCGGTGGTCGGTCAACGATGGGTCGGGTGGGAATGCGACCCTGGGAACGAGGCGACGCAGGCAAACCCGGCAGCGTGCCGCGGCCGGGCAGGAGGGCTCGGTGGCGGATCGGTCCGTGTCGCCTTCCTCGACCGAACTCACGGATTTGGATCGCGCAAAAAATCCGGCAACAGGGGAAGCCGGAGTGGCTGCCGCTGCGGCGGATACCACTCCGGCCACCGATCCGATGCCGATTGGCGGCCGGTCCGGTAAGTCGTCCGGATCGCCCGTGGCCGACCGACCTTCGCGCCGCGGAGAGGGAGCGGACAGCGACGAACCGGTGCGGTTGACCGCGGCGAGCTTGGGGCGTCAAATCAGCGAGTGGTCCCAGGAATATACCCGTATGCCCCAAGTCCAGCCGGTCGATCCGCCGCGTACCGCCTATGTCGAAAAGGTCGGCACCCACCGGCCGGTGGCGTCCGCGTATGAGCGGGCATGGCAGGACAAAGTGGAACGCGTGGGGAACATGAATTATCCGGAGGATGCCCGGCGCAAGAACCTCACCGGCGGTTTGATGTTGTCGGTCGCCGTCAACGCGGACGGAAGTATCAACGCGATTCAGGTGCGGAGGTCCTCCGGGCACGACGAACTGGATCAGGCCGCGGTTCGCATCGTCCGGTTGGCGGCGCCATTTGCCGCATTTCCGGCCGAGTTGAAGAAAGACTATGACGTCCTGTGGATCACCCGCACCTGGCGGTTTTTCACCGACAACCATCTTGCCACGACGCCCTGAGCGGCTCCGCCGCCGGCCGCGTGTACGAACGCTCGAATTTGCACTATGAATGAGCAAGTAGACAACCTGACCAACCAGTTCCTGGTCGCGATGCCGGGCATGGCCGATCCGACTTTTGCCAGGACTGTTACTTATCTGTGTCAACATGGCACTGAAGGGGCACTGGGAATCATCATCAATCGTCCGTCCGAACTGACGCTGGGCGAAGTCATGGAACAGATGAACATCGAGACGAATCAACCCGCCATCGAACAGATGCAGGTTTATTTCGGCGGTCCGGTACACCGCGAACGAGGCTTCGTGTTGCATGAACCAGGGCGACAATGGGATTCGACGATGCAGGTTTCCGAGTCGGTTTCGTTGACCACCTCGCGCGATATCCTGGAGGCCATCGGTTCCGGCCAGGGTCCCGCCAAGGTACTCGTCGCACTGGGTTACGCGGGCTGGGGCAAAGGTCAGTTGGAACGCGAGATTCTGCTCAACGCCTGGCTGAATGTTCCATCCGATGTTTCCATCATGTTCGATGCGCCGCCTCGGCAGCGCTGGAAGGCCGCAGCGGAATCGGTTGGTGTCGACATCTCATTGCTGACTTCCTCATTCGGCCATGCCTGAGTCACCGCGATCCGGCTCGGGCCGAGCGCCGATGCCGACCGGCGTGGTATTGGGTATCGATTTCGGGACCAAGCGTATCGGGATGGCGGTTGGCCAGCGAGTTACCGGAACGGCGGTGCCGCTGGGCACGATCCAACTCAGCCATTCCGGCGAGCCGTGGAAGACCATCACCGAGATGGTGGCTAGCTGGCAGCCGTACCTGCTCGTGGTCGGAATCGCCTATCGCCCGGATGGCGGGGAGAACCCCATCAACGTAGAGACCCTGCGATTTTGTCGACAACTGCAGAAGCGCTATCGGCTCCCGGTCGACATGGTCGACGAAACGCTGTCGACCGCCGAGTCGCGCCAGCGCTACTTTGCCGGAAATCGAATCAACAGAACCTCGTTTCGCGAGCTGAAGGACGAGTGGGCTGCTCAAGTGATCCTGCAAACCTGGCTCGATCAGCAGCATGGCTGAACGTGACTCCAAAGTGGCCGGATCGATGCCTGCCGACGGTTTGAATGCGGAAGCTCTGCTGTCGGTGCTGGAGGCCGGGCTGCGCGCGGAAATCGCGCAGCGCGGGATCACCCATCCGGCAATGATCGGAATCCGAACCGGGGGTGCCTGGGTGGCGGAGCGCTTGGCTAGGCGGCTTGGCGTGTCGGAACCTCTGGGACTGTTGAACATCTCGTTCTATCGGGACGATTTTTCGCAGGTCGGTATTCAGCCGCAGGTGGGCGTCAGTACGCTGCCGTTTCGCGTCGATGGGCGCGACATCCTGTTGATCGATGACGTGCTGTATACCGGACGCACGATCCGTGCTGCGCTCAATGAGATTTTCGATTACGGCCGGCCCGCACAGGTGGTGCTGGGCGTGCTGATCGAGCGCAACGGCCGCCAAATTCCGATTCAGGCCGACCGGATCGGCCAACGGATCGCGCTGGCGCCGAATCAACGAATCAAACTGACTGGACCGGATCCGCTTCATTTCGCGATTCACGAGGTCTGATTCTCGATGCCTGCCGCCGATGCCGCAAGTCTGCAACTGGATCCCTCGGGGAATCTGCGACATTTCCTGTCGATCGAAGGGCTGACGCGCAGCCTGTTGATTCGGATCATGGATGCCGCAGAATCCTTTACCAGCGTCACCCGTCAGACGGTCAAGAAGGTTCCGCTGCTACGGGGCAAGACCGTGGTGAACCTCTTTTTCGAAACCAGCACCCGCACGCGGACCACGTTCGAACTGGCGGCCAAGCGATTGTCGGCGGATGTGCTGAACATCAATATCGCGACCTCTGCAACGGCGAAGGGCGAGAGTCTGCTGGATACGATCCGCAATCTCGAGGCGATGCAGGTCGATATGTTCGTGGTGCGCCACGCCGAGAGCGGCGCCGCCCATTTCATCGCCCGTCAGGTCGCTCCCCACATCAGTGTGATCAACGCCGGTGATGGCCGTCATGCCCACCCGACCCAGGCGATGCTGGACATGTTTACGATCCGCCGAATGAAAGGTGACTTCGCGCCGTTGACCGTGGCCATCGTCGGCGATGTGCTGCATTCGCGGGTCGCACGTTCCGAGATTCAGGCGCTCCGCATCCTGGGGGTTCGGGAGATTCGGGTGGTTGGTCCGAAAACACTGCTGCCGGTCCATGCGGAGGCCTTGGGCGTGCGTGCTTTTTTCGACATGAATGAAGGGCTGGCGGGTGCCGATGTGGTCGTGATGCTGCGCTTGCAGAAGGAACGCATGAGCAGCGCCTTCATTCCCAGCGAGCATGAGTATTTCGCGCGCTTCGGCCTGACCGAAAGCCGGCTGGCGGTGGCCCGTCCGGATGCCATCGTGATGCATCCGGGGCCGGTCAATCGTGGCGTCGAGATTGACTCGCGGGTCGCCGATGGTCCGCGATCGGTGATTCTGCAGCAAGTCAATTTCGGCATTCCGATCCGAATGGCCATCCTGGCCATGGCGAGACAGGCCGGCACCGACGTTCCGACGCACGACGAGGCCGCTGCTTGAATTTGAACCCACAGCGTCTTTGCATCTCGGGCGCCCGGATTATCGATCCGGGCAACCGCATCGACATCAATGGGCCGCTGTGCCTGGCCGCGGGCCGAGTCGTCGCGGTCGGCTACCGGCCCGATGGTTTCACTCCGGATTCCGAATTGGCGGTGCCGGGATGCATCGTCTGTCCCGGACTGGTCGACCTCTGTGTACGGGTACGGGAACCGGGGCAGGAACATAAGGGAACTCTCGTCAGCGAGGGTGCCGCGGCCGCAGCAGGTGGAATTACCACGCTGTGCGTTCCGCCCGATACGACGCCGGTGATCGATACGCCGGCGGTCGCGCGGCTGCTGAAAGAACGAGGGCAACGGGCTGCGAAGTTACGGGTGCTGCCGGTCGGTGCGCTGACCCGTGGCCTCCTCGGGAGGGACCTCAGCGAGATGAGCGCCTTGAAGGAGGCCGGCTGCGTCGGAGTCGGCAATGCATACGCGCCGCTGGCGAGTAACCTGGTGCTGCGCCGGGCATTGGAATACGCGGTCGGCAATGATCTACTGGTATTGCTGCGGCCGGAAGATCCGTCACTGCGCGACCGAGGATGCGCGCATGAGGGGCCTGTCGCCACGCGACTCGGTTTGCCCGGCATTCCGGAAGCGGCCGAAACGGTCGCGGTGGCGCAGGCGCTGGCATTGGTCGAGCAAACGGGCGCCCGGACCCACTTTGGGCAGTTGAGCACCGGTGGTGCGGCCCGAATGATCGCCGAAGCCCGGCAGCGCGGTCTGCCAGTGAGTGCCGACGTTGCGGTACAGCACCTTCATCTGACGGAACACGATGTCGAAGGATTCAATGCGCTCTGTCATGTCGATCCACCGCTGCGTGCCGTGGCTGACCGCGACAGGCTGCGGCGATCGCTGGCTGATGGCGTGATCGGCGCGATTTGTTCCGATCATCAGCCGCACGAGCCGGATGCTAAACTGGATGTCTTCGCTGCCACCGAGCCAGGAATGGCTTCGCTGGAAACCTTGCTGCCGTTGACGCTACGGCTGGTGAACGATGGTGTACTGCCGCTCGCGGAAGCATTGGCGCGGCTCACGGCCGGTCCGGCCGAAATTCTCGGAATCCATGCGGGTCGGCTCGATGTCGACGCGCCGGCCGACATCTGCATTTTCGATCCGGCCATGCGCTGGCAGATCGCGCCGTCCAACTGGCGCAGCGCGGGCCGCAACACGCCATTCTGGGGCGATTCCATGCAGGGACGGGTGACCCATACGCTGGTAGAGGGGGAAGTCGTTTTTGCGCTCTGATACGCTGTGGGCAGGGTAGGTGCCCACAGCGGCGGCAGTCGTCAGACGTTGAAGCGGAAGTGGATGATGTCGCCGTCCTGAACGACGTAATCCTTGCCTTCCAGCCGCCATTTGCCGGCTTCCTTCGCCCCCTGCTCGCCCTTGTACGAGATGAAGTCCTCGAAGGCGATAACTTCCGCACGGATGAACCCCTTCTCGAAATCCGAATGGATCACACCCGCCGCCTGCGGCGCGGTGGCACCGACCGGCACGGTCCAGGCCCGGACCTCTTTGACGCCGGCGGTGAAATAAGTATTCAAGTTCAGCAGACGGTATCCGGCGCGTACCACCCGGTTCAGTCCCGGTTCGGAAAATCCTAGAGCTTCCATGAACTCATCCCGTTCCTGATCGCCGAGTTGGCTCAGTTCCGCCTCCAACGCGGCACAGACCGGAACGATCTCGGTGCCTTCGCGTGCGGCGAGCGCTCGCGTCTGCTCCAGCAGCGGATTGTCCGCGAAGCCATCCTCCTTGACGTTGGCGAGATACATCGCCGGCTTGGCGGTCAGTAGGTGGAGGTCGCGAATCAGCATGCGCTCCGATTCATCGAGTCCCAGCGCTCGCACCGGACGTCCCCCGTCCAGCCCGGCGATCACGCGCTCCAGCAATACTCGCCGCGCCAGGTCATCTTTGCTCCCCGACTTGGCGGCCTTGATGACCCGCTGCAGGGCCTTTTCGAGTGTGGCGAGATCGGCCAGCGCGAGTTCGGTTTCGATGACCTCGATGTCGGCGCCGGGCTCGATCTTGCCGGCAACATGCACGACATCCTCGTCTTGGAAGCAGCGCACGACATGGGCGATCGCGTCCACCTCGCGGATGTGGGCGAGAAACTGATTACCCAGTCCTTCACCTTTCGATGCGCCGGCGACCAGGCCGGCGATATCGACGAATTCGATCGCGGTGGGAATGACGGCCTGAGGTTGGACGATGGCGGCGAGTTGATCCAGTCGTGGGTCGGGGACGGGAACCACACCCACATTCGGGTCGATGGTACAGAACGGGTAATTCTCGGCGGCGATCGCCGCGCGGGTCAATGCGTTGAACAGTGTCGATTTGCCGACATTGGGCAGACCGACGATGCCGATGTGCAAGGCCATGGTGCAGTCGGTCCTCAGGTGTTGTCGATGCGGTAATACTTGTCTTCGAATCGAACGATGTCGTCCTCGCCGAGGTATCCTCCCGATTGAACTTCGATGATTTCGAGCGGGATTGCGCCGGGGTTTTCCAGCCGATGGCGGACGCCGAGCGGGATGTAGGTAGATTCGTTCTCGGTCAGCAGAAATGTTTCGTCGCCGCGTGTCACCCTCGCTGTCCCTTTCACGACGATCCAGTGTTCCGCCCGGTGGTGGTGCAACTGCAGCGATAAAGTGGCGCCGGGCTTCAGATTCAGACGCTTGACCTGATAACGGGTGCCGTGATCGATGGATTCGTAATTGCCCCACGGGCGGTGGACTTTGGTGTGGAAGATGTGTTCCTGACGAGCGGCGTTCTTCAGGTGATCAGTCACCGCCTTGATGTCCTGTGCCTTGTCTTTGTGTGCCACCAGAACGGCATCGGTGGTTTCGACGATCACCAGGTTCTCGACGCCGAGCGCAGCGAGAAACCGCCCCTGCGAATACAGCAGCGAGTTGCGGGTGTCCTTGGCGAAGACATCGCCATGCGTCACATTACCGTCGCCATCTTGCGCCTTCAAATCGCTGACGGCGGACCAGGAACCGAGGTCCGACCAGCCGACGTTCAGCGGGATCACCAAGGCCCTTGCGGTGCTGGCGTCCGCGGTAAGCCGTTCCATCACGGCGTAATCGATGGAGTCGCTGGGGCAGTTCTGAAACTGAGTGCGATCGACGCGGATGAAGTCCGCTTCTCGTTTGGCCACGGCGAACGACGCCTGACAACTGCTCGCGATGTCGGGACGATGACGCTCGATCTGGTCGAGCCAAACGCTGGCTCGCATGATGAACAAGCCGCTGTTCCACAGGTAGTCTCCGGAATTCAGGTACTGGATCGCCGTCTGTACGTCCGGTTTCTCGACGAATGCGCTGAGCACGAAAGCGCCGTCCCCGAGGCTTGCGCCTTTTTGAATATAGCCGTAGCCCGTTTCCGGGCGATTTGGGACGATGCCGAAGGTGACCAGCAGACCGCCTTGCGCGGCGAAGTCCACCGCCTTGGCGAGACTTCGGCGAAACCCCGCGGCGTCCTCGATATGATGATCGGACGGCATGACCACCAGCACCGGATCGGTTTCTGCATCGCGCGTCGCCTCCAGCGCTGCCAGGGTCACCGCGGGCGCGGTGTTGCGGCCGACCGGTTCGAGCAGGATCGGAGCGTGCTCGTAGCCGATCTGGCGCAGTTGCTCGGCAACGAGAAATCGATGCAGCTCATTGCAGATGACCAAAGGCGGCGCGATGCGGAAGTTCGTGCCGTAATCCTCCTCATCGAGCGAGGCGACCCGCCCGATCGTATCCTGCAGCAATGTACGGTCGCCGATGAACGACAGGAACTGCTTCGGGAAGGCCTCCCGTGAGAAAGGCCAAAGCCGCGTACCTGAGCCGCCGGACAGGATGACCGGCTGAATCGGAATGGTCATAGATCAATGGGTTCTCGTTGCATCATGAACCGTCCATTTTACCCGATCCGCGGTATTGCTCGCGAACGCCAGCTGCTGAAGCCGCTCCTTTCCCTCTCTGAACCCGGGCCGGGGCTGTCCGGCCGGTGCGCGATGCGATGAATATAACGGTTCCTGGGCGGCTATGGTTGGTACCCGCTCGCTTCGGTCGTTGCAGGCAAATTTCGCGTCTGTCGCCGGAATCGGCCTGGGACGGCCCTTTATCTTGATCGCTTCTCCCGAAATTCGGGCGTATATTCCTTCAACGGGATAACATAAGCGACAGCGCGAAGATCGAGGTGCAATTCTCTCTCGCCGACGCATGAACACGCAGGACGACCATTCGCTTCAAGATCGCCGGCCACGACGCTTTCTGAGCTTGTTCTGGAAAGGTTTCGTGTTTTTGAGCGTATTGATCATCGGGATCAGCGCGTCGTTCGCGGTATTGAATTATTTTCACCTCGTCCACCAGTTTCGCAATCAGCAATCACTGGATCGGGCGCTGCGTACCCGCCAGCTCCGTGACCTGTTTTCGCGCTCGGTCATCCGGATTCAGCAAATCGGTTCGGTACTGACTTCGGTCAGTGATTTCTCCGCGGCGCTGCGCAAACACAACCCGCGACTGCTTCAGGGGACCGCATCGATCTATGCGAACTTCCAGTATGACCTCGACATCGAACGCCTCGAGTTGTTTGCACCGGACGGTCGCCTGTTCTGGCAATGGGGCATGACCGAACCCGAGGAACCAAAGCGGATGGTCCGGCAGTCTGCAATGCAGACCGTGATCAATCGCGAGGAGCCCGCAAATCTGCTGTCCTGCGAACCGCAGTGTGCGCTGTATGTGTTTCAGCCGATTCTGGTCGATAGCCGGCTTGCCGGCGTGTTCGTGCTGAAGCAGGCGATCGCGCCGTTGGTGATCGAGTACCAGTCGCTGACCGGTTCCGACCTCGGCATTCTGATCCCGGCCGACGACGACGAACTGGATCAGGCGTTGCCGGAATGGGGCGTGCGCGTCGCTGCGCTGACGCATGCCTCGATGCTGACGCCGATGCTGCACCATCTGACCGCGACGCGGCACAAGCAGTTGGAACATCTGGCCGATGAAATCCACGGCTGGAAAGGGCGTTCCTTCGCGATACAGCAGATCCCGCTGCGCGATCTGGTTCAGGGTGAGGGGACGGCGCTGGTGATCTCGGATGTCAGTGCGCAATTACGGCATATCAACAACGCCGCGCGCGACGGGGTGATGCTTGCCGCGGCCGGACTGCTGGTGGCGGAAACTTTGTTGCTGCTGTTGATGAATTTTCCTTTGCGTCACCTGCGCCGGTTGGCCGACACGCTGCCGCTATTGGCCGAGGGGGCCTATGCGGAAGTGCGTGAGCAGCTGATGGTGGCCAAGCGACCCGGCCGTTGGCGGGATGAAGTGATGATTCTGGATGATGCGGCGATGCGGCTGTCGCAACAACTGGAGTCGAAGACGCTCGCAATCGACCGCAAGACGCAGGAATTGGCGGCGGAACGCGATTTCGTGCAGGGGTTGCTGGAAACCGCGCAGGTGATGATTCTGACCCAGTCGAGCGCCGGGCGGATCCTGACCGCGAATGAACTGACCTTGCAACTGACCGGCTTCGAGCACCGGGAACTTCGCGGGCGTCACTTTCGCAGCCTGATCCTGGAGGTCAAGAGCGTCGAGGATTTCGATCAACAGTTCAACGAGTTGTGGGCTGGTACGCGTCATCGCCTGCAGCACGAGGCGGAACTGCTGTGCAAGGAGGGAACACGGCGCCATGTGGTCTGGGTGCACACCCGGTTGCAGGACCACAACCCGGATAATGTCGCAGTGCTGTCGGTCGGGCTGGACGTCACCGAACGGGTCGAGGCCGAAACCCGCTACATGTGGCTGGCCAATCATGACCCGCTGACGGGTCTCTACAACCGGCGGGGCTTCCATGAAGAACTGGAGCGGCTTTACAGCGAGGTGGAACGCAGTCAGGCACGTGCGGCCCTGATCCTGTTCGACCTCGATCATTTCAAGGACATCAATGATACGGTCGGCCATCTCGCCGGCGACGAACTGCTGGCCAAGTTGGCCTCCGAACTCAAGACTCGGATCCGCAAGGCTGACATTCCTTCCCGCCTGGGTGGCGACGAGTTCGCGATCCTGATGCCGAATCAGACCTCGGATGGCGCAATGGCGTTTGCGACCCTGCTGAACAAGCGCCTGACATCACTGCCGATTTCGGTGCAACAGAAAATGTTTCATGTGACCGCCAGTATCGGGGTAGCGCTGATTCCGGACCACGGCAGCAACATCGAAGAGGTTCTGGCCAACGCGGATCTCGCGATGTACCAGGCCAAGAACAGCGGCCGCGGTCGGATCCATATGTTTTCCTACAGCGATCACGCGCGCGAACGCATTTCGGATCGTACCTATTGGAAGCAGGCCATCCAGAAGGCGTTGCTGGACAAGCGTTTCTTCTTCCACTACCAGCCAATCCTGGCAATTGCCTCGGGCCAGATACCGTACTACGAGGCCCTGGTGCGTTTGAGGGGCGAAGATGGCAAGCCGATTCCACCCGGCGAGTTCCTGGAATACGCACAGTTGACGGGATTGATCCGCGAGATCGATCGCTATGTCGTCGAGGCGGCGATACGTTTCCTCCACCGCCATCGCGATAACCACCGCTTCAAGGCCATCCACGTCAATCTGTCTGCTTCGGCTCTTTCCAACCGGGACTGGACCGAGCCGTTGAAAGCGGCAATCAAGAGCCGGCACATTCAGCCGGAGCGGCTCATCTTCGAAATTACCGAAACGGCTGCGATTGGTGACTTCGGGACCGCCAAGGACATCATGGAGGAATTGGGGGGACTGGGGTTCCGTTTCGCGATCGATGACTTCGGCGTCGGTTTTGCGTCGTTTTCGTATCTGCGGCACCTGCCGGTGCAGTTCGTCAAGATCGATCAGAGCTACGTGACGTACATTGCGACCAACCCGCGCGATCGGGCCTTCGTTTCCGCTATCACGACACTCGCGCACGGCAATGAAATCCAGGTGATCGCGGAGGGCATCGAAGATGCGGCGACCCTGGAGACGATTGCGGCACTCGGTGTCGATTTGGGACAGGGCTATTTTATCGGGCGACCCGCGGCGTTTGAGGAAGACGAAGCGGATTCCGAATCCGGCTCGGGGGGGGCAACGACCGTAGCGGCCGCACGCATGTAAGGTTCGAGCAAGGCCACGATCCGGCCGAGCGCGCCGCGGTTGGCCGCCACGAAGGAACGGGCGCGGGTGCCCAGTTCGGCACGTCGTTCGGCGTCGCCCAGGAGCGATTCGGCGTGGCGTGCGACGCTCGCTTCATCGTCGCAGGCAATGGCACCGCCGGCCGCGGCGAGTGCTCCGCAGATCTCGCGGAAGTTGTCGACATGCCGGCCGAACAGCACCGGGATCCCGACCGCCGCGGGTTCCAGCACGTTGTGGCCGCCGATCGGCACCAGGCTGCCGCCGACGAATGCGACATCGGCCGCGGCGTAGAATCGCTTCAGTTCCCCGATGGTGTCGAGCAGGAAGATCGGCTCGTCGGGTTTGCAAGCCCGATACTCGGTACGCCTGGTCAGCGCATACCCGCGGCTTCGGCATAGCGACTCGACGGCCGCAAAGCGTTCCGGGTGCCTGGGCACCAGGATCAGCACCAGCTGCGGAAACTTCGCGAGCAGTGGCGCAAAGGCGGTCAGCAGCCGCCGTTCTTCGCCGTCGTGGGTGCTCGCCGCGATCATCACCGGGCGATCGCCGAATAGAGACTGCCGGTCGCGCCGGCCCTGTTCGGACGAATCCGCCGGGACCTCAAGATCGAACTTCACATTCCCGACGTGCCTGATCTTGTCTCGAGACGCACCGATCGTTTCGAACCGTTTGGCATCCTCGTCGGTCTGCGCGGCGATCGCGGTGACATGTGCCAGAGTTTCCCGCACCAACGGACCGAGCCGGCGGTATCCCTGGGTCGATCGAAGCGAAAGCCGGGCGTTGACGATGAACAGCGGGATCGAACGCGACGCGCAGCCGGCAAAGAGATTCGGCCAGATCTCCGTTTCGAATATGACCGCGATCCGCGGGTGGAAGTGTCGGAAAAAGCGGTCGACGCAACCCGGAAGGTCATAGGGAAGATAACAATGGCGCACTTCATCCCCGAATGTCGCCAAGGCTCTCGCGGATCCGGTCGGTGTGGTCGTGGTGAGCAGCACCGGAGTCTCCGGTCGCGCCTGCTGCAGATGGCGGATCAGCGGAACGGCCGATTCGACTTCACCGACCGACACGGCATGGATCCACACCGTTGCCGACGACGGGCTGTCGATGCCGTAATAGCCGAACCGCTCGGCGATCCTTCGCCGATAGGCGGGGTTGCGGCGACCCCGCCAGTAGATTCGTGCCAGTATGAACGGTGTGGCGAGATAGAAAAGCGCCGTGTCGAGGGAACGCACGGCGGCTTGAGGAAGCGGTTACTCCGGTACGATCTGGACGGCGAGCTGACCGACCACATCGCCGTGAAGCTGCACCGCGATCTGATACTCACCGGTATGGCGCAGAGCGCCGGACGGCAGGCGAACTTCCGACTTGCGGAGTTCGACCCCCAGTGCGGTGACCGCATCTGCGATGTCCTTGGTGCCGACCGAACCGTACAAACGGCCTTCTTCTCCAGCCTTCTGCGCGATCGTGACTTGCAAAGCTGCGATTTGCGCTGCGCGCGCTTCTGCGGCGGCAAGTTCGGAGGCGGCCTTCCTTTCCAGTTCGGCCCGGCGTAGCTCGAACTCTGCGATCTTGTCGGCAGTTGCGGCGACGGCTTTGCCCTGGGGGATCAGGTAGTTTCGGCCAAAGCCGGGCTTGATCGAAACCTTGTCGCCCAGGTTGCCCAAATTCGGAATTTTCTCGAGAAGAATAACATCCATCGTAATTAACCCATGGTATTGAGAATGTGCCCGCGACCGGGCCTGAAACAGCGATTTCCTCGGACGTTACCGCCTGGTCCACCGTTCACGCCAATCCGCCCATGCGTCGGTGACGCCCAGCAATGCGACCGGCAGCAGTGTCTGCGGCACCAGTAACGCCAGCACGTAGAGACCCGCGAGCCAGAACCGCCGATTGGCTTTGGCGGCGAAAAGGCGGTGGACGATCGAAAGACCCAGCGCCACGAACAGCACCACCAGCACGATCAGCAGGTTCCAGGAGAACTCCGAGGCCGCTGCACTGCCGGTCAGGGCCAACGCCAGGCAGATCAGCGCGAGGTAATGAGTACCCTTGTGCAGTCTCATCTGGGTAAACTCCGCCGCGAAGCCGCCGGGATTGAACAACGCGGCCTGCCACCAGCGGGCCAGGACCAATCCCAGAATCACGCTCGACACCGACCCCGCAGCGACGATACCGGTCAGATAAGGCGAGAACCAGGCGCTGAACTGCCTGATCTGCGACATGTCGGCCCCGTCCGCCCGCTGCGCCAGCGGCGCGAGCAGTTGCTGAAAGCGTTCCTGCCACATTTCCGATGGCTCGGAGACGAACAGGTAAATGATCGACACGCCCAGAAGCCCGAACAGCGTTCCGAGTTCCAAAGCCCAGCCGAGTTGGCGGGTGCCCCGGAGCAGCATCGCGACGATCCAGACCGGTAGCCACATCAGTGAGCCGTACAGCAGCGGCGCCCAAACCGTTCCCGAAACCAGCAGCCCGGCCAAGCAAAGCAGCACGGCGCCTGCCCCGATCACTTGCGCACTTTCCGTAAAGCCTTTGCGCAGGGTCACCAAGGCCACACTCGCCGTACTCAACAGGCCGATCAATGGCAGGAACAGCGAAAGCGCCGCGCTCAGCACAACCACCAGCGTCGCCTGATAAGGCCCCTGTACGATGTAGGCGGCCAAGCGCATCATCGGGCGGTGTCCCCGGCGTCGTCCATCAGGTGTCTCGGGACGTGTGTGCGAGGTTCATTCGCGGTGTGCGTCACAGAACGGTAGCAGCGCTAGAAAACGCGCCTGTTTGATCGCCGTCGACAACTGCCGCTGGTACTTGGCTTTGGTGCCGGTGATGCGGCTGGGGACGATCTTCCCCGTCTCGGACAGATATTCCTTCAGCAGATCGAGATCCTTGTAATCGATTTCACTGATGCCTTCAGCGGTGAAGCGACAGAATCTTCTGCGTTTGAATTGGCGTGCGCTCATTGCAATCCTCTTTCGTCAATTGGGGCTGGGGTGACCGTATCGGAGTCAGGCACCGGCGGTTTCGGCCGTGGCCGACGGTTCCGTGCCGGTGGTCTGTTCTTCCGTTGCTGCGACCGGGGCTGCCGATTCTTCGCTCGACTCGGCATCGGTCGACGACTCGGAATGGCCGGATCGTGCCATCGGGGACGGCTCGGTAATCGCCGTGTCGCGACGGAGCGTCAGGTTGCGGAGGACCGCATCATTGAACCGGAAGCTGCTTTCGAGTTCGTCGAGAGTGGCCTGGTCACATTCAATGTTCATCAGCACGTAATGCGCTTTCAGAACCTTCGCTATCGGGTAGGCCAGGTGGCGGCGTCCCCAGTCTTCCAAGCGGTGGATGGTTCCCGACGCACCCTCGATGATGGCGCGATACCGGTCGATCATCGCCGGGACCTGAGCGCTTTGATCCGGATGCACGAGAAAGACGATCTCGTAATGGCGCATGGTTTGCTCCTTCTGGTTTACGTGAGCCTCCCGGTGATCACCGGTGAAGCAAGGAGTCTCAGCCGTTGAGGCTATCGACGAAAAACGCCGCAGTCTAAGCCAACGAAGCTTTCTTGACAAGGTCAGGGCTGGACCGGACCGAACGGGACCGGCAGCCGGATGTCTCGTCGCGGTCGATGAGCCAATGTCGGTTGCAGGTCGTCGCGTCGATGGCTCGGGCGGGACTCGCCATCCGGGTCCTGAGTCCCGATCCAATCGGGGAGGTCCGGTCGGCAGCGAGGCAAGGACGTACTCTCCCCAGCGGCTTGGGCGAGATCAGGGCGAACTATTCTTCCTTCACGGTGCCGAGGTCACCTTGACGTCTGGCTTCCTCTCGCGCCGTGCGTGCCAGATGCAGGTAGCGTTTCCGCAGCAACGCCAGTTCTTCCTCTTCCAGTTCTTCGAGGTCCAGCAAGGCGTTGTCGGCCCGCTCCATGGCGCGGATCAGTTCGTCGAGTTTCACCTGCAGCGATTCGGTGTCCCGGTTCTGCGTGTGTTGGATCAGGAACACCATCAGAAAGGTCACGATGGTCGTGGCGGTGTTGATGACCAGTTGCCAGGTGTCGCTGAAACCGAAAATCGGCCCGCTGACGAACCACACCAGGATGATCGCCAATGCGATGTTGAAGGCCAAAGGCCGACCGGACAACCGTCCGAACAGCCGCGCAAAGCGGTCGAAGCGCGCTGTCCACAGCGCCGGGTCGGAGATCGCACTTCGCAGCAGCTCGGTGAGTTTGCGCGCTGCCGTCTGCAACGCGGCGGCCGGTTCGAAAGTCGACGACATGCTGGGACTCCTCGTATCGATCGTTGTCAGTATTTGTTGCCGCGTGCTACGGAAGACGCCCGACGCTCGCGAGGTTCGAGTTTAGCCACTACCCTCGCTGCTCGCCACCCGTCCATGCTCTCGTCGGTCGATGCCGGGCTGATTCGATTAGAATGGTTTCGAGTTCCAAATCACCGCGGTGTCGAAGTTATGGTCCGTTGTCTCGCCGTCCTGTTCTGTACCTGGTTCGGCGTTTGCTGGTGTGCCCACGCGGGGGGCCGTCCCGCCGAGATTCGCGTCGGTGTGCTGGCCTTCGGTACCGTGACTTGGGAACTTGCGGCGATCGAGAGCGAAGGCCTCGCCCGTGCCAAGGCGATCGAGATCGTGCCGACCAGGCTGGCCAGTCCCGAAGCGGCCAAGATCGCGTTGCAGGGCAACACGGTCGATGTGATCGTCGCGGATTGGATCTGGGTGGCTCGGCAACGGGAGCAGGGGCTGGATTTTGCCTTCTGGCCGTATTCGACCAGTCACGGCGCATTGATGGTGCCGGCGGATTCTGCGATTCACTCGGTCGCCGATCTGAAAGGAAAACGGCTCGGGGTTGCCGGCGGCGGCATCGACAAGAACTGGTTGTTGCTGCAGGCGCTCGCTGTCAGCAAGTACGGCTTCGATTTGGCGCAGGACGCACAGGTATCGTTCGGCGCCCCGCCGTTGCTGAACCAGCAACTACTGCAGGGTCGCCTGGACGCGTTGGTGAATTATTGGAACCATGCGGCGAAGCTGGAAGGGCAGGGATATCGTCAAGTGACGGATGGCCGAGCGGTGCTCCGGGAATTGGGAATCACTGCCGATCTGGCCAATCTTGGCTATGTGTTCCGGGATGGGTGGGCCGACCGCAATCTCGAAACATGGAACGCATACATCGAAGTGGCGGACAAGGCGCGCGATGCGCTGTGCAGCGACGAGGCCGCCTGGCGGAAAGTCGTACCGTTGACCGGTGAGACGGATCCGAATGTCCTGGGTCTACTTCGCCGGCGCTACTGTGACGGCAGGGTCAAACAATGGGGTCAGGCGGAGCTTGGCGCGGCACAACAGGCGTTCGCGATCCTGCGGGCAGTGGGTGGCGAAGCTTTCGCCGGCAAGTCGCGGCAACTGCCGGCCGGTGTTTTCTGGGTTCCCCGCCGCCGGCCATGAAGGGCTACGTCCATGAGACGATTTGGTGCCGCGGGGCGGCGCCGGGCAGCCGCCGTCTGCGTGCCCGTCGTTCTCGGTGCACGAGTTCCGGAACGAATGTGCCCTGCCTTCCGGTCGTCGCACGGTAACGGGGGGCGCCGATGCCTGCGTGTATCCTGGTCGTCGATGATGAACAGCAGATCCGGGAAATGCTCGCGGAGTATCTCGACAAGCAAGGATTCTCCGTGATCGAGGCGGAATCGGCTGCCCAGGCGCGCGAATGGCTGTCCGGTCGGACGATCGATCTGGCCTTGCTCGATGTCTCGATGCCGGGCGAGGACGGGCTCAGCCTGGCCCGATATATCCGTGAACATCATGGGTTCGCGGTCATCATGCTGACCTCGGCCGACAGCGTGTTGGATCGCATCGTCGGGTTGGAGATCGGAGCGGATGACTATGTCACCAAGCCGTTCGATCTCAGGGAGTTGCTGGCGAGGATCAGGAGTGTGCTGCGCCGAGTGCGTGCCGATCTGCCCGCTCCGACTCCGGCGGCCGCGGTGTCCATGCCCGGAGGCATGCGGATCGGACCCTGCCTGCTGGACCTCGAAGCACAGCGGCTTCATCGCGAGAGCGGCGAGGAGATTCCGCTGACGAAAGGGGAATTCGATCTGCTGAAGGTCTTTGTGACCCATGCCAATCGCGTGCTGAGCCGCGACCAGATTCTCGATCTGACGCAGAACCGGGAGTGGGATCCCTACGACCGCAGTGTCGACATCCGGGTGACCCGACTCCGCAAGAAGATCGAACCGGATCCGGAAAAGCCGCGTTTCATCAGGACGGTGCGGGGTGCCGGCTATCGGTTCGTTCCGGATGGGGGGTGAAGCGCACGGCCGGGCCCCCGGTTGTGACACTCCGGCAGCGGACGACTGATAGGGGCGGTTCCGGCTGCGCGCCGTCCCCGGCCGCGTCCGGAAGAATGACGATTCAATCCGCTGAACGCCGATTTGCACCGACACCCATCGGCGGAATCGCCGTGCGTCCGGATTGATGCAGCGGGTTTGCGGTGGATGCGAAAGGCCGATCCAAAATATTCCTCATAATGGGCACGAGTCGATTCGCCCAAGTTGGAAGAGGAAC
>CAZXXC010000084.1:0-19227 GCA_964644665.1 uncultured Methylococcaceae bacterium | reverse complement strand
AAGAAATTTCCTGAGAGTTGATGTGATTCGACCGTTTCACGTGCGAACGGCACGAATCGAAGGCAGTACGCAGTATTCCGCAATCCGAGTTTGAACGATCAAGGTGCCCAAGATGATAGCGCAAGAATTGGAAGTTTCCCTCCACATGGCCTTTATGGACGCTCGCCAGAAGCGTCATGAGCTGATTACCGTGGAACACCTGCTGCTGGCCATGATCGATAACCCGACAGCGGCCGATGTTCTGCGCTCCTGCGGCGCCAATC
Organism: uncultured Methylococcaceae bacterium; assembly: GCA_964644665.1. Taxonomy (GTDB): domain Bacteria; phylum Pseudomonadota; class Gammaproteobacteria; order Methylococcales; family Methylococcaceae; genus Methylotetracoccus. The sequence continues at coordinate 18,964 of CAZXXC010000084.1, read as the reverse complement.
TCGACACCCTGCGCAGCGAGCTCAACAACTATATCGAGGAACACACTCCCATCGTAGAGGGCAGTGACGAAGTCGACACGCAGCCGACACTGGGCTTTCAGCGCGTCATACAGCGCGCCATCCTGCACGTGCAATCCTCCGGCAAGAAGGAAGTCACGGGTGCAAACGTGCTGGTCGCCATCTACGGCGAGAAGGATTCGCACGCAGTCTTCTTCCTGCACCAGCAGGGCGTCACCCGGCTCGATGTGGTGAATTACATCTCACACGGCGTTGCCAAGGTCGGCGAGGAAAACGCCAAGCGCACTGAAACCGAACAGGAAGCCGAAGCCGATGCATCGCCGGCAGGCGCACTGGAGAACTACACGCTGAACCTGAACCAGCAGGTCGCCGCCGGCAAGATCGACCCGCTGATCGGCCGCGGCCTCGAAATCGAACGCGTGATCCAGACCCTGTGCCGCCGCCGCAAGAACAACCCGTTACTGGTCGGCGAAGCCGGCGTCGGCAAGACCGCCATCGCGGAAGGACTGGCCAAGAAGATCGTCGAAGGCGACGTGCCGGAAATCCTCAAGGACTGCGTGATCTACTCGCTCGACCTAGGTGCGCTGGTCGCCGGCACCAAATACCGCGGCGACTTCGAAAAGCGGCTGAAGTCGTTATTGGCGCAACTGAAGAAGGAGCAGAACTCCATTCTGTTCATCGACGAGATTCACACCATCATCGGCGCCGGCTCCGCCTCCGGCGGGGTCATGGATGCATCGAACCTGATCAAGCCCGTGCTCGCTTCCGGCGAGCTCCGCTGCATCGGCTCGACCACCTACCAAGAATTTCGTGGAATATTCGAGAAAGACCGCGCGTTGGCACGCCGCTTCCAGAAGATCGACATCACCGAACCCACTGTCGAAGAGACCTACCACATCCTGAAGGGCTTGAAGTCTCGGTTCGAGGAACATCATGCGGTCAAGTACTCACTGGCGGCGCTCCGGACCGCTGCAGAACTGTCGGACCGTTACATCAACGACCGCCACCTGCCGGACAAAGCCATCGACGTGATCGACGAGGCCGGTGCGAACCAGCGCCTGTTACCGGCGTCGCGCCGCCGCAAGCTGATCGGAACCTTCGAAATCGAGGACATCGTCGCCAAGATTGCGCGCATTCCCCCGAAGACGATCTCGACCAATGACAAGGACAAATTGCGGGATCTCGAAAAGAACCTGAAGCTGCTGGTATTCGGCCAGGATGAGGCGATCAACGCTCTGGCATCTGCGATCAAGCTGTCTCGAGCCGGGTTGCGGGAACTGCAGAAGCCGATCGGGTCGTTCCTGTTCGCGGGCCCCACCGGCGTCGGCAAGACCGAAGTGACCCGCCAGTTGGCCAAAGTCCTGGGTATCGAGTTGATCCGATTCGACATGTCCGAATACATGGAGCGTCACACCGTCTCCCGCCTGATCGGCGCGCCACCCGGCTACGTCGGATTCGATCAGGGTGGATTATTGACCGAAGACGTCACCAAGCATCCCCATGCGGTGCTGCTGCTCGACGAGGTGGAGAAGGCTCATCCGGATGTTTTCAACCTGCTATTGCAGGTAATGGACCACGGCACACTGACCGACAACAACGGCCGCAAGGCGGACTTCCGCAATATCATTCTGGTGATGACCACCAATGCAGGCGCCGCCGAAGGCGGTCGCCCGTCGATCGGATTCACCCAGCAAGATCACAGCACCGACAGCATGAAGGCGGTCGAACGCCTGTTCTCGCCGGAATTCCGCAATCGCCTGGATGCCATCATCCAGTTCAAGCCGCTGAACATCGAGACCATCGGCCAAGTGGTCGACAAGTTCATCTTCGAACTCGAATCGCAACTCGCCGAGAAGAACGTATCGGTCGTGCTGGAGCCGGAGGCTCGCCTTTGGCTCGCCGAGCACGGTTTCGACCCGACGATGGGTGCCCGGCCGATGGCCCGAGTCATTCAGGAGAATATCAAGAAACCGCTGGCGGAAGAAATCCTGTTCGGGAAACTGCGTTCGGGCGGCGTGCTACGCATCAGCGTTGATCCCCAGGAGAATCGCCTGCAACTCATCGTGGAATCGACCCAGACCGCACCCGAAACGGCCTGAGGAACATCGGTCAGCGCTGCCGGAACGTAATGCGGCCTTTACTGAGATCGTACGGCGTCATTTCAACCTTCACGCGGTCTCCGGTCAGGATACGGATGTAGTTCTTCCGCATCTTGCCGGATATGTGGGCCGTAATCAGGTGGCCGTTATCCAGTTGGACCCGGAAGGTCGTATTGGGCAAAGTCTCGATGACCTTCCCTTCCATCTCGATATGATCTTCTTTCGCCATGTCGCCGTTGCAACCCGCGCGGAAACTTGAAACAAACACGAACTATACCACATCCTCCGCGGTGAATTTCATCGCGGCGCCGCGATCGACCCGAATCCAGCGGTCGCCGACCCGCGCATCGAGCGGACGGAACTGCTGCTTATAGCTCATCTTGCGACTGCCCCCGATCCAGTAGCCGAGGTAAACCCACCGCAGTCCCAATCGCCTGCCCAGGTCAACCATGTGCAGGATCGCGTAGACTCCCAGCCCGTACGCCGAATACGCCGGATCGTAGAACGTGTAGACCGCGGACAGGCCGTCATCGACGACGTCGGCTGCGGCCACTGCGACCAATCTCGACTCGCGACGAAATTCGATGAACCAGGTCGTCAACCAAGAACAACGCAGGAAGGCCTGTACCTGGTCCGGCCCCGCTTCCGCCATCGCACCGTCCCAATGGCGCGCGCGCTGGTAACGCCGATAAAGGTCATAGTGTTCGGCGCCGAGTTCGGCACGCTGAACAGCCGCGGCCGTGTCGGCATTCTGCTTCCAGGTTCTTCGCTGGGTGCGGTTCGGGGAGAATTGCTGGACCGGTAGTCGCACCGGGATACAGTCCCAGCAACCCGGGCAGCAAGGCCGGTAGACCACCTGGCCGCTCCGCCGACATCCGGCCGCCAGCAGGGAAGAGTAGAGTGCTTGCGTCAGTGGCGCGCGGGGATCGATCCAACCGAGGCGCGCCTCCCGTGCCGCCAGATAAGGGCAGGAGTGGACCTCGCCGGGCCACAGTGCGAGCCGCATCAGAGCCATCGGTGCGGCGCCATGTGCCAGGCTCGACTGGCCGGCGCGCGTCCACAGTACATCCTCAGCAGTCCGCTGAACTGTGGTCTTGGAATCTCGACCGCACCGAGGCTGACCAAATGGGGCGTTCGCACCTGACAGTCGATCAGCGCATACGACCAATCCATCAGGCATGCGCAACCAAAAGCCAAAGCCCCTTTGGACGCATTGCTGATGCGATGGAACATCGACTCACCGAAGAAGACTTGGCCGATCGCCACTCCATAAACGCCGCCGACCAACCGCTGCCCCTGCCAAACCTCGAACGAATGCGCGAATCCGAGTCGGTGCAGATCGCGATACGCCTGCTTCATCTCCGGATTCAGCCACGTCCCTGTCGCATAGCTTCGCGGTTCCGAACACGCCTGAATCACCTCTTCGAACGCGCCGTCGAAACTGAAATTCCAGCGCTGTCGGCGCATGATGCGCCGCATCGTACGCGACAGGTGGAACGCTTCCGGCCGCAGAATCAAACGCGGGTCGGGAGACCACCACAGAATCGGCTCGCCTGCGGCATACCATGGAAAGATGCCCTGGCGGTACGCGTTCAGCAAGCGATGCGGCGACAGGCACCCGCCCACCGCCAGCAGCCCGTTCGGTTCGATCAGCGCCAAATCGACTGGTGGAAACGGCTGCCCCGGCTCCTGCGGATTCAGTACGGTCAACATGCGCCGGCGCTGCGGTAGGCCGAATGCGCCATCAGGTGCCGCATGTACGCATCGATTTCGGCGGCCTCGTGACGAACGAATCGCGCGATGGCATCGCGCAGTGCCGAATCGGCGATCCAGTGGTACGACCAAGTAGCGCGCGGATCGAAACCGCGACTGACCTTGTGTTCACCCTGGGCACCCGGTTCGAAACGATTGAGTCCGTGCTCGATGCAATACTCGATGCCTTGATAGTAACAAACTTCGAAATGCAGCGCCGGGATCTCCTCAAAGGCCCCCCAATAACGCCCATAGAGGGTGTCGCGACTGCGAACAAACAGTGCTGCACCGAGATCCCGCCGTTCAGCCCTCGCGACCAGCAGCAATATTCGCTGCCCCATCGCCAGACCCAACTCGCGAAAAAACGTAAGGCTGAGCGCCGCGTAGTTGCCGTGCTTGGCGAAGGTCCGGCGGTACAGCCGATGAAACAGCTCCCAATCGGCATCGCTCGCTTCAGATCCCGGTATGCGAACAACCGTAACACCCGACTCGGCGACCCGGCGACGCTCCCGTCTGATCTCCTTGCGCCGCTTGGCGGTCAGCGCATCCAAAAAGTCCGTGAAATCCCGGTAACCCCGGTTCTCCCAGTGAAACTGGCATCCCTTTCGCGGCAGAAGATTCGGTGAGGCCACCAACTCGTCATCGTTGCCGAACAGCCAGTGAACCGACGAGAGATTCAACGCCTTGGCGGCCCCAATGGCTGCATCGATCAACAATGTCGCGACGGCGGACCGCTCGACACGCGGATGGGTCAACAGTCGGGCGCCGGTCGCCGGGGTAAACGGCGCGGCCACCACAGCTTTCGGGTAATAAGGGAGACCCGAGCGTTGATGAGCGTCTGCCCAGCTCCAGTCGAACACGAATTCCCCGAAGGAGTTCGATTTCAGGTACATCGGCGAGGCCGCAATCAGATCGCCGCGCGGATCCTCGACGAGCAGGTGGCTGGGCATCCAGCCGACCCGACTGCCGAGGCAACCCCGCTCCTCGAGAGCATGCAAGAACGCATGCGACAAAAAGGGACTATGGCCGACTGACAAGGCTTCCCACTGCACCGGCGCGACGTCCGCGATGCGGTCGATCAGGCGTATGCGCACGTCATGTTTCATCGTGCGAACAGCGATCCGTTCATGTCGGCGTCAACGCAGTACCCCTTTCCCTGCGGCGAACCGGCGGGCAGAAGCGGATTTCGCAGCGACCGGCGAGCATGAAATAATAATGGGCTTTGTTAGCGGGGATCTCATTTCGATGGCCCAGTATATCTACACGATGAACCGTGTCAGCAAGATGGTACCGCCCAAGCGGTTCATCCTGCAGGACATCTCGCTGTCGTTTTTTCCCGGCGCCAAGATCGGCGTGCTCGGGCTGAACGGATCCGGGAAATCTTCGCTGCTCCGGATCATGGCCGGGATCGACCGGGATTTCGACGGTGAAGCGAGGCCACAACCCGGTATCCGCATCGGCTATCTACCCCAGGAACCCCGGCTGGATCCAAACAAGTCCGTGCGCGGCAATGTGGAGGAGGCGGTAGCCGAAACCAAGGCGCTGTTGGAGCGCTTCAACGAGATCAGCCAGGCGTTCGCCGAACCCGACGCCGATTTCGATGCGCTACTGGCCGAACAGGCCGAGTTGCAGGAGAAGATCGACGCGGCCGGCGCCTGGGAACTGGATCGCAAGCTAGAAATCGCCGCCGACGCGCTGCGGCTACCGGATTGGGATACCGACGTGACCAAGCTTTCCGGGGGCGAACGCCGCCGGGTCGCACTTTGCCGGCTGCTGCTGTCGAATCCCGACATGTTGCTGCTGGACGAACCGACCAACCATCTCGATGCCGAATCGATCGCCTGGCTGGAGCGGTTTCTGCACGATTATCCAGGCACCGTGATCGCGGTCACCCACGACCGCTATTTCCTCGACAATGTGGCGGGCTGGATCCTCGAACTCGATCGTGGCCGCGGCATCCCATGGGAAGGCAACTATTCCTCTTGGCTGGACCAGAAGGAAAAGCGGCTGGAACTCGAGGAGAAGCAGGAAAGCGCGCGCATGAAGGCGATGAAATCCGAACTCGAGTGGGTGCGGTCCAACGCCAAAGGGCGGCATGCCAAGAGCAAGGCGCGGCTGGCCCGTTTCGAGGAGCTGGCTGCTGTGGAGGCGCAGCAGCGCAACGAAACGCAGGAGATCTACATTCCGCCGGGCCCGCGCCTCGGCTCGGCGGTGGTCGAGGTCGAAGGACTGTACAAGGGATTCGGTGATCGGGAATTGATCGAGAACCTGAGCTTTCGGCTGCCGCCGGGCGGCATCGTCGGCATCATCGGGCCAAACGGCGCCGGCAAGACCACGCTGTTCCGAATGATTGCCGGCACCGAAAAGCCCGACCGAGGCACGATTCGGATCGGTGAAACGGTGAAGATCGGCCATGTCGATCAGCTGCGCGATCACCTGGACGACAACAAGACGGTCTGGGAGGAGATTTCGGACGGCCTCGACATGGTTACGGTAGGGACCTACCAGACGCCTTCACGATCCTATGTCGGCCGCTTCAATTTCAAAGGTCCGGACCAGCAGAAGCGCATCGGCGATCTGTCGGGCGGCGAGCGCAATCGCGTCCACCTCGCCAAGCTGTTGAAGAGCGGCGGAAACCTCCTGCTGCTCGACGAGCCGACCAACGACCTGGACGTCGAGACGCTGCGTGCGCTGGAAGAGGCGCTGCTGGCGTTCCCCGGCTGCGCGGTGGTCATTTCGCATGACCGCTGGTTCCTGGACCGGATCGCGACGCACATCCTGGCTTTCGAAGGCGACAGCGAGGTCGTTTGGTTCGAAGGTAACTTCGCCGACTACGAGGCCGACCGTAGACGCCGGCTCGGAGCCGATGCGGACACTCCGCACCGGATCAAGTTCAAGAAAATCGCCTGATCCCAGAGCAAGATCGGCAAGCACTCGCGTCCGACCATGATGACCACGGGGCCGGATGAGCCCGGCGGTCCGCAGCGGGATCGCGATGACACAGACTGGTGCCGGATCCGGCGCAACCGTGGCTCTATAACCGCGCAAGACCCATCCGGCACACCGCATGTTCAGACGCATCACCGCTCTTCTCGAACAGGCCGAACGTCTGTTGGATCGCCTCGACCGGTTGATTCCCCCCGCACCGCGAGAAGTCGACTGGGGCCAGGCGACCGCGTTTCGCTGGCTGGGTAGCGCGCAGCCGATGCCGATCAAGCCGGTCACTCACCCGCATCGGATCGCGCTGGTCGATTTGCGCTGCGTGGAACGGCAGAAAATCGAACTGGAAAGAAATACCCGCCAGTTTCTGGCGGGATTGCCCGCCAACAATGCCTTGCTCTGGGGCTCCCGCGGCACCGGCAAGTCCTCGCTGGTGAAAGCCCTTCTGCACGACTACGCCGACCGAGATCTGCGACTGATCGAGGTCGACAAGGCCCATTTGGTGGAACTCCCTGACATCCTCGACCGGATCGCCGGGCGCCCCGAGAAGTTCATCCTGTTCACCGACGATCTGTCGTTCGAATCCGAAGAACTGAGTTACAAGACGCTAAAAGCGATTCTGGACGGCTCCCTGAGTACCCTGAGCGGGAACGTCCTGATCTACGCGACCTCCAACCGTCGCCATCTGATGCCGGAGTATCACAGCGAAAACCTCGCCACGCGGCATCATGACGGCGAAATCCATCACGGCGAAGCGGTCGAGGAGAAGATTTCGCTGTCGGAACGATTCGGCCTCTGGATCTCCTTCCACCCGTTCACGCAGGACCAGTACCTCGAGGTCGTGCAACACTGGCTGCAGCGGCTGCAGGCACCACCGACCGACGCTGAGAACTTGCGAACCGAGGCGCTGCGCTGGGCACTGCAACGCGGCTCGCGCAGCGGTCGGGTGGCCTGGCAATTCGCGCGCGACTGGACCGGCAGGCACCGCATGAGCGGCGGTTGATCCTGACGGTCGATTCCCGCATGCCGCCGGAATCGCAGCCGTCTTCGACGTCACAAGGTCGGGTCGGATCGAATTCGTCGAGCCGAAAAGATCGGTAAACGGTTGGACCGCGATCGACTAAACCAGCAGCAGGGATTGCAGCTGCGCCCGAACGGCCGCAGGAGAAAAGCGTTGCTCGATATGCTGCCGGCCCTGCTCCGACAGGTGATGCCAAAGCACGTCGTCGCCGCATAATCGAATCACCGCGTCGGCGAATTCGCCGGGCGCCCCGGCCACCAGCACATGGCGTTCATGCTCGAGATCCATGCCCTCCGCCGCGATCGGCGTGGCGACCGAGGGCAGCCCTGCGCTCATCGCCTGCCCCACCTTGCCTTTCATGCCGGCGCCGTAGCGAAGCGGGGCGACGAAGACCCTGGCCGCATGAAAATACGGCGCAGGGTCCTCGACATAGCCGACCGGCCGAACACCCGGTGCAGCGAGCCCCAGAACCGACGGCGGCATGTTGCTGCCAAGGATGACGAACTCGATGCCCGGCAGTCGGCTGCGCACCCGCGGGAAAATCTCCTCGACGAAATAGTGAACCGCATCGACATTGGGCTGATGATAGAATCCACCGATGAACAGCAGACCGGACCGTCCGGAAATCGGCGCGACCGGCGTCACGACCGGGTGGATGTTCGGAACCACGACGATGCTGGAGCCCGGTGCCAAGGCCGAGAGCTGTCGGCGTTCCTCGTCGGTGATCGCAATCGTCAGGTCCGAGGACCGGCAACAAACCGTCTCCAACCGTCGGTAGAAATCGGCAAGCCGAGCAGCCCCCGGGTCGCCGGTCAGTTCGGCTTGCCGCGCATAGCGGACATGGTGCAGGTCGACCGAGTCGAAAATTAGCTTGGCATGCAGCGCAAGGGTACGCACCCACGGCAGATACTCCCGGGCGATACTCGGAAAAACGAGCCAGGCATGGGAGTAGCGCTGACCCTCGGCTGCAAGATGGGCCAGGATCTCTGCCTGACCGAAAAACAGAGTCACCGCCAGATCGGTGACGACGCTTTCGTATCGCGCGAGTTCGGATGGAGGAACAGCAATGGCTGCATGCAGATCCCGGCCATGGTGAATCCCAAGCGCCACCTGACAGCCGATCGCCCGCAGCGCTTTCAGGATTTCCAGCAGACGGAAGGAGCCGCTGGAACGGTCCGGCGTGGGCACCCACTCATCGATCACCAGGATGCGCGCCTGGTGCGGTGCCGGACCGATCGGGTCAGGCAAGCGAGGCGGGAAAAACCGGGCCGCATCGACGTCAGACAGCGTGATCGTCAAGACTCTGCTGCACCCTTCCACTTGCTTCGTTGGTGTTTCCGGTTCCAAGCCGGTGGGCGAAGCGGTCGTGTCAGGCTCCTGTGGCTGACGGCCTTGCTCGAACGTAAGCCAGGCGCGATAGCTTCTGGTACCCCGCAACACGGGTGCCAAGGCCCGGAAGATCATGCCCTTGCATCGCATTTTCAACGCCATTGAAAGCGGCAGGTTCCGATAGATCCGCCAGCCCCACGAGCCCACCCGTGACCTGAGAATCCGGACCAGCGAATCCCCCGGCGCACCCCCAACCTCGTGATGTACCTCCCCTGAGAGAGTGGCGACTGCCGGGAGCCTCCCGATCTGCCCCTCCCCGTCCCCGATTGTCCGGCGCCGTTCCGCCATCTGCTGTTGCTGCGCAGCAAGGGACTGCTCCAGTTCCATGACTCGGTGATTGCTCCGCTCCAGCATGCGGCGAAGCGCCTCGATCTGCCGATCCCGCTCGGCGATGACCGACCACAACGAGTTGTCGCTGTTCACTGGATCGAGCGGATGGTCAGACAGGGCCTGCAGTGCCTCGTTTTCCTCCGACCTTGCCATGGCTCACCCTCTGCAACGAGACTCGGCGCCGCCCGACATGGCGCCCCGGACAACCTCGTGTGTGCCAGACCCGAGGATCACGTCATTCGTCTCGAGCGGACCGGAGCGCTCTCCGTGTCGTCGCGCGTAGTGGCGACTGAGATCTGCGTTGACTGCCGCCGACTGATCGGCGATACCCTGAATGTTCGCGACGTGAAACGCCGTACGATAGCCGATGTGCACCAGATGCTCGGTCACCGGGTCAAGCACGAATCCCGAAGCGGAGTCATTCCTGACAAATGCGTCCAGGCGCCTCGCTGACTCGATCAATGCCCCGGCGATCGGTTCCACGCGCCGCCATTCCGCCAGTCCCTCGATTACATGACAGTAATCCAAGACTTCGGTCACTAGATGGCGTTGACTGAACACGTACTGTGATTCCCCCTGAAGTCGCCGCCGCCGGACGAACCCGTCGAAGTCGATCCGGCGGATCATCGTGGTACGGGCATTTTGATCATAAATCACCCTCAACCCGAACCGCGACAGTCGATAGCCCAACTCCACATCCTCACATCCGAAACGGAAGACCGGATCGAAGATGCCGTGTTCGATCAGCAGTGCGCGTTTACACGAGGAGCGCCCTCCCCAGAACCAGCGGTAATCCAGCACGTCACCGTGGTTCAACCCGGAGTAACAGAACAGAAGGCCCTCCACCTCGCTGACGAAATGCATCAACGGGTCACTGGCGATCGCCGGGGCGATCGCCGTGTATCCCAATACCGCATCGGTCAGTTTCGGATGACGCCGGTGGGCCAGAAGATGTGTCTCCAGCAAGCCGGGCGAGGCGACATCATCGTCGTCGAGAAACACCACGAGCGGAGCGCGGCACAGGAACAGGCCGTGATTCTTCGCATTCGCCAGCCCCGAATTCCGTTGATAGGCGTAACGGAAATTGCGCCGACCGTTCGCGAATGCGTGGATAATTTCCCGGCTTTCATCCTCGGATCCGTCATCGATGATCACCACCTCAAACTGATCGTCGGGCAGTGTCTGCGCGGACAGCGCCTGCAGCACCTCCGGCAGCAACGCGGCGCGGTTGTGGGTACACAGTAACGCGGAGATCGGGGGTGATGAAGTCATCGGCTGGCGGTGCGTCGGCGCTGAGCGGTACGATCGTGGCGACCTGCCGAACCGACCGGGCTCGCTTGCGAGTTCATTACGCAAAGGATTCGACGATCGTGAATGCTTCGATCCTGGACAAATGCGGGACCTTCTGCAGATACGCCTGCTCTTGTCGATCCGCCTCGGCATGACGATAGTGACTGACGGGTTTCCGCAGACTGTGCGAGACCGGCGTTCGATCGACCACACCCAGCTTGAGGCCGCGTGACTCCAGTAGGCGAGGCCACGCAAAATCATAGCCCCAACCCATCGGCGACTCGTCGCTGAACGGAGTCAGCCATCGCAAGGCGTCGTCTCGCATCGAAAACAACGGGCCGATTTCGACGAAACGGGTCTGGCGCGAAGCGATTCCCGCCAACTGGCGAACAAACAGGTGATCGACGTAGCTGTCGAGGGTCCGGGCCGGCTGCGCCAAGGCGAAACCTCGAGCGTCGACCTCCGCCAGGTAATCGTCCAGAAAGTCCTCCGGCACGTAGATGTCGTCGTCGCAAACCACGACGTAATCGAAAGTAGCGGCTTCCGCCGCGGCCAGAAGTCGATTGATCAGCGTGAATTTCGGCACCCGCGCGGTCTGCCTGCAGACGGTATGGCGCCGCATCCGATGCGATATTTCGCCCGATCCCAACGCGATCCAGGATTGCTCGACGTGCCAGTGGCGACTCCGGCCGAACGCTTCCGCCAGGTGCTCCACGGCATTATGCTGGTCCACCAGGTAGACACCTGCAATCAGTACGCGTCCGGTCGATGACATTCGATCAGCGGGCATCGGCGCATCGGGCCGAGACCGCTCCTCCCGGGTCCATTACGTCGCGATGCTCGGCTTCGGACCCACACTCGGCCGGGCATCGAAAAGGGATTGTTGTGGCGACAGTGACCGAACCAGCGTCGCAGTCGTTCCGCGCCGAGCGCAATCCCTACGCCAGCCGGTGCACGGAACTGCGGGCGAGCCGCCGGCTGACCCCGCGCCGTGAGCATGCGCCGCTCCAGGCGCCGCGTCAAGCGGCGCGACACTCCGGGCCATCCTATCCCGACACTCGGTCACTCTCACACCCGCCTAGCAAGCATCCATCTTATAGCCATACCCACGGACCGTATGGATCAACTTCCGATCGTGCCCGTCGTCGATCTTCCGCCGCAATTGCCGCACGTAGACGTCGACCACATTGGTCAGCGGATCGCTGCTATAACCCCAGACCTGTTCGAGTATGCGAGTCCTGCTCAGCACCCGGCCGCGGGCCCGCATGAAGCACTCCAACAGCGCGAACTCCTTGGGAGTCAACTCGATCTTCTGGTCCCCGCGGCGTACCGTGTGAGTTTGCCGATTCATGACCAAGTCGGCGATCTCGAGTTCCGTGCCTTCGGCCGCGCTGAGTTCCCCGCCGCCACGGCGCAGCAGTGCCTCGATTCGGGCGAGCAACTCCTCGAAAGCAAACGGCTTGGTCATGTAGTCGTCGGCCCCGGCGCGCAGTCCGATGACCTTGTCGATCGTCGCATCCATGGCGGTGAGCATCAGCACCGGCGTATCGATGCGCTGAGCACGCAGTCGCTCACAGACTTCGCGACCGTTCAGGTCGGGCAACCGGAGGTCCAGAATGATCGCCCGAAACGCCCCGCTCTGCGCAAACGCCAAGGCTTCGGCACCCGTATGTGCCACTTCGACCTGATAGCCTTCTGCCTTCAGACCGCGCCGGAGAAACTCGACGATGCGCTCGTCATCCTCGACTAGCAGGATGCTCACGATCAGGCGTCCTGCGGCATGCTGCCGGTCACTCCGGCCGACTTCGCAACGATTTGCGGCAGGCTGACGGTGAAGGTCGTCCCCGGGCCCTCTTTGTTGACACTGGCAGCGATGCGTCCGCCGTGAGCATTCACGATCGCCTTGGCTACCGGCAGACCCAGGCCGCTGCCGTCTTCGCTCGAGCGACGTGCCCGGCGGCTCCGGTAGTAACGGTCGAAAATTACTTCCAACTCCTGAACGGGTACGCCGATCCCGCGGTCGGTGATGCTCAATAGTGCATCGCCGCCTTCGGTGCGGACGGTCACATCGACCGAGGTTCCCGATTGCGAATAGCGACGGGCGTTGTCCAGCAGGATCAACACGACCTGACGCAGTCGCTGTTGGTCACCCCGTACCCAGACCGGGCACTCCGGTTTCTCCAGTCTCACGGTAATCGCTTTCTCGTGGATCAATGATCGCGTGTCCGCGACCGCGTGCGCGACCAAGTCGGTCAGTTCGATGTTCTCCCATTCGAACTGAAGGCTGGCCGTCTCCGAACGCGCGAGGAACAACAAGTCGTTGACGACCAGGCCGAGCTGCATCGACAGCTCCTGAATGCGCACCAGCGCGTCCTTGTATTCCTCCGCGCTCCTGTCCCTGCCGCGCAGCGTGATCTCCGCTTCTCCGCGGATCACGGTGATCGGCGTCCGGAGTTCGTGACTGATGTCGGCGAAGAACTGTCGACGGGCGTGATCCAGCGACCGCAGCTCACGATTGGCACGTCCCAATTCGAGCGTGCGTTCCGCCACCTTTTGTTCCAGCACAGCACGGGCTTCGTTCAGGTGATCCTGCTGCACCTGCAAGCGTCGAGCCATCTGGTTGAAATGATTCGCAAGGTAGCCGAACTCACCGCGGGTAGTCACGGGGATCCGGTACGCGAAGTTCCCTTCTGCGATCTCATCCGTCCCGCGCATCAAGGCTTCGATCGGACCTTTGATGCTTCGGAATAGCAGAATCGCGGCGGTGATGCCGAACAACGCCGCCGTCGAAGCCGCAGCGACCGAGAATCCGCGGAACATTTCCAGCAAAGCCCTCAGCCGTTCCCGCGCGACCACGGCCCTTTCGTGTTCGGCGTGGATCGCTGCATCGATCAGCGGTTCGAACTCGCGGTCGATGTTTTCTTCCAGCACTTTTGACAGCAGCAGCAGCGCAGCTTCGCGCTTACCCGCTTGTCGCAATCGTTCGACCTCGTCGAACCGGTTCATGCCGGATTCCAAGATCGCAATCAGTCGGCCGATGCGCTCCGACTCTTCACGCTGCTCGGCCGTGCCCGTCTCGCGGCCGCCGGCATTCGTGGCCGCCCGACTGTTCAGCCGCTTCATCGCTTCCCGAAGACGCCGTCCCGATGACTCCACATCGGCCTGCGTGGCCTCATTATCGACCAGCAAGAGATCCATGCGCTGCTTGAAATGCCGGTATGCATCTTGTGACAGGGCTTCGTAGCGGTCTAACGCCTCGTAGGCGCTCTGGCCACTGTCCACGTAGTGCTCCACTTGGCGCGAACCCCAGTAGACGGCCAAGCCCAGCACCAGGACAAAACCAAAGGAGACTGCAATGACTAGAGCCAGGCGCAGACGCAGCATACGATTCGAAACTCGAGTCCGAGCCAGTTGGCTTACGCGGACGACACGCAGGCCGGCTCACGGCCGGCATCGACACGGGACGACGCATACACCCGATCTAGTCGATGGGGCACCAGTCGATCCGCGCCGCCCCGCCGCTTCCCTCGCGGCTGCCGGTCTCGCTCGCATTCAGTCGCCGCGGCACGACAAGGTCTCGGCGAGGAACTCAATCCAATCCAACCGGAACTCGGCTTTCGCGCAGTCCGTCGACCAGAGGCAAATGCCTCTGGACGGGACGATAGGCCTTCGTTGCGATCAACGGCGCTTCAGACCTCCGCGACCGACGGCAAGCCCGCCAACGCCATCGCCAACTCCGCTTCGTCATAAACCTGATCCGTCAGCTTGCCTGCGAAGTAGTCGGTATATGCCTGCATATCGAAATGGCCGTGGCCGCACAGATTGAACAGGATAGTCCGGCCGACGCCTTCCTCCTTGCAGCGCAAGGCTTCGTCGATCGCGCCGCGCACCGCATGATTGGCTTCCGGTGCCGGCAGAATGCCTTCGGTCCGGGCCAACAGCACGCCGGCCTCGAAACAGGCCAACTGCTGGTAGGCGCGCGCTTCGATCAACCCCAATTGCATCACATGACTGACCAGCGGCGCCATGCCGTGATATCGCAAACCCCCTGCGTGAAAACCGGGCGGCGTGAAGGTCGACCCCAGAGTATGCATCTTGGTCAGCGGCGTCAGATGAGCCGTGTCGCCAAAGTCATAGGCATAGCGCCCGCGGGTTAGACTGGGACAGGCGGCTGGTTCGACCGCGACGATCCTGATCGACGGACCGCCGCGCAGCATCGCACCGAGAAATGGAAACGCGATGCCGGCGAAATTGGAGCCGCCGCCGGTGCATCCTACCACCACGTCCGGATAATCATCGGCGATTTCGAGTTGTGCCATGGCTTCCACGCCGACGACGGTCTGATGCAGCAGCACGTGGTTCAACACCGAGCCGAGCGCGTACTTGGTGTCTTCGCGCTGCGCGGCGACTTCCACCGCTTCGGAAATGGCGATTCCGAGGCTGCCCGGATGGTCGGCATGCCGCGCCAGGATCGCCCGGCCCGCTGCGGTTCGCTCCGAAGGCGAAGCGGTGCAGGTGGCGCCCCAGGTTTCCATCAACGCACGACGGTACGGCTTCTGTCGGAACGACACGCGGACCATGAAGACTTCCACGTCGATACCGAACAGCGCACCGGCGAATGCAAGAGAGGATCCCCACTGACCGGCTCCGGTCTCCGTAGCGATGCGCTTCACGCCCGCCTCCCGGTTGTAATAGGCCTGCGGCACTGCGGTATTCGGTTTGTGGCTGCCGGCGGGACTGACGCCCTCGTACTTGTAATAGATCCGCGCCGGCGTATCGAGGGCTCGTTCCAGTCGCCTCGCCCGATAGAGCGGGCTTGGCCGCCACTGCCGATAGATCTCGCGCACCGGCCCCGGTATCTCGACTTCCCGCTCCGCCGACATCTCCTGCTGGATCAACGACTTCGGGAACAACGGCGCCAGATCGTCCGGGCCGATCGGCTGCAGCGTCGCGGGATGCCGGACCGGTGGCGGCGGCGTAGGAAGATCGGCGACCAGATTATACCAATGGCGGGGCAACCGACTTTCGTCGAGCAGGTACTTCACCGTTTCATTCATCACAGTTCCCTGTCAATGCCCAAAATGTACGTCTGCGGCCGACCAGATGTCGGTCTCGCCGGTGCCGGCAGTGTCGGCGACTGATCTCCACCGGGGCAAAGTCCAGCAAGTACCGAACCGGCGTGTGTGCCGCAGTCGCCGCGTCCCAGTCCGTGTGCGGAGGATGAAGTGAGGTCCCACGCATGAACGTGTCGCCGAATCTCCCCGCTGCCAACGCCTCACCAGTCATCGTATCCCATCTCGGTGCAGTCACCGAAAGGGCGTTTGAACGTGAACGCGGCGGGCGTCATCACTAGCAGTTCGGACGCCTTGCCAAACGCGTCATGTGGTGGCGCAATGCTGGCCAGTGCGGCAAACGGCGACAACGCCAGAAAACCGGCGCTCCCCAAGGCCGTACCGATTACGCCGATGGGCCGATAGACGATGAGGTCCACCAATGCGTCACCGGGACCATAGGTTCCGTCGGTGGCGCACAGTGCCCAAGTCTCCGGGGCGTGACACAACCAGAACGACAAAACAACGGCCTGCAGCCACTTCATGTAATATTTCTCCATTTCACAACAGCGGATTGGCGGCACGACTCCGATCAGGGAGGGTACGGAGATCGCTGCCGCGCCGCCAAGATCACCCGACCGGCCCCATCCCCGAAACGCAATGAACTCGACACTCGACTCCCGCCTCCACCTACCACGCACCGATGGTCATCTGACCGAAGCGGCGTTGCGCAACCGAGTGCGCTTGCCGGTCCGAAACGTCTACGGCATCGGTCGCAATTATGCGGCCCATGCCCGGGAACTTGGAAATGCCGTTCCGGATCGCCCCGTGGTCTTTCTGAAGCCCCCGACCTGCCTGATCGGTGACGGCGGCACGATTCGGCTTCCGCCGGAAAGTTCCGACATGGAGCACGAGGTCGAAATCGTGTTGTTGCTGGGAAGCGGCGGGCGCCATCTCGACCATACCGACGCAGCAGACCTGATCGCTGGCTACGGCGTCGGCGTTGACGTGACCGCCCGAGACCTACAACGCAAAGCACAGGCAGAAGGCAATCCTTGGACCATCGCCAAGGGCTTCGACACCTTCGGTCCGATCAGCGATTTCATGCCAGCGGACGAGATCGCGGACCCCGCGAACCTCGTCTTCGAACTTACGGTTAACGCGCAACTCCGACAGAAAGGCAACAGCGGAGAGATGCTGTTCGACTTTGCGACACTCATCGCTTATCTCTCCGGGATCTTCACGCTGAATACCGGAGATTTGATCTTTACCGGAACACCGGAGGGCGTCGCGCGGATCGAGTCCGGTGATCTCCTTCAGGCCCGCTTGCTGGGCCATGATATTTCGCTCACGATCCGGGCGGAGCGGTGAGTGCCGCAACGCTCGGCCGTGGCGGCTACATCTGCTGGCGCCAGCGGTAATGCACCTCGCCGTCGTCGCAACGCCAACCGGCGACCCGTCCGCCGCGTTCCTCGGCCAGACTGACGCAGTGATGATTCCGCTTGAAATCCTCCCAGTCCTGCTCCGCTTCCGGGGCAAGGAAGATCATCACCAACACACCCAGGCCCGCGGCGGCCAATGCGCCGAACGCAAGGATCTCCCACGGTCGCCATGAGTGCCATTTGAACATGTGACGCTCCAGCGGATGACCCGCCTAAAATGGCCCTGCTCCCGCGTGCTGCATGTGCCGCCGCATGGTGCACAAACTGCACAAACCAAAAATACGGCGAACTGAGATTACAGGCCGCGTCATCGTCTGCAACGTGGCGCGGACGCTTCGCCGATTGCGCCCGGCCGCGACTCAGGCCTTGCGCTTGTCGAGTTGGGCCATCACTTCCTTCCTGGCCGTCTCCCAATCCTCCTGTTCCCAACCTGGCGCGAAATTCCGCTTCTCGGCCAGATAATAGGCGGCCTCGGCGATCATCCGGTAAGTCTCCTGCGGATCGGGCATCTCGGCGGCCGGCACCTTTGCCGCGGCACGCGGTTCTTCCGACGGTGCCGCTTTGGCAGCGGTTGCGACTCTGACCTTGCGTTTGGCCGGCGCTTCAGGGGACTGCAGCGATTCGGATTTAGCCTTCACCCGCGACGCAGGGGTTTTCTCGATCTCCGCCGCCGATTTGGTCCCCCGCGATCTGGCGGCGCTCGGCCTGGCCGCCAGCGTAGCAGCAGGCGCCGGCGGTGCCGCCGCGTTCTGCTCGGGTTTCGTTTTTGCCGATTTGGTCGCCTTCGTATCAGCCATGATTAGCCCCCCACGATTCAATTCAGGAAGAGTTGCAGATGCAAAACCACGTCTCGCATGATAGCGCGATCACAAATACTCGCGATAGCCTTCCCGCGATCCCCGCACGTTCACTTCGTTCGGATTTCACCGCATCCCTCGGAAACGGTGGGTTTCCAAAGTCGGCTTCGCACAGCGCCGTCCCCGAAAGCAAATTCGCCGACACGGCCGGCCCAAGCGATTCACCCACGCGACCGGTTGCCGCAGTCGGTCACCGCGTCGGCTGAACGACAACCGCAACGTTGTGTCGCAGAGACTGTTGATGGCCACTGTACATCGCTTCAAAACGGTGAAATCGGGCGAGGACCACCCGCTGAGCCGACGCGAAAGCGCGCTCGCGGCTGAAATGGCGGAGAGAGAGTCCACCAAACTCAAGTCCAGACACATTTCATGCCATCCAAAATTCACATGATACAACAGTAGGTTAGAAATATAGCCGTCCAACGCAATACATCCCAATCCAACTCAAGCTAGAATTAGGTTGTGGGTTGGGTTGTGGGTCAAAAAGGTTCGGTGGACGACGATGAACGCAATTATAAAACACCGCACGGGGCTTACCGCGCGGGAAGTGAAATTCCTGCCCGAAGGGCTGCACCGGGACCAGGCCGGGCTTTACTGCCAAGTCAGCAAGACTGGCGCACGCTGCTGGATTTTCCGCTTTCAGTTGAACGGCCGTGCCCGAGCGATGGGCCTCGGTTCGGTAGAGCTTGTCTCACTGGCACAGGCACGGGACCTGGCGGCCGAGGCACGCAAGCTGGCCCGTTCCGGAGTCGATCCGATCGAAGCTCGCCGGCTG
>CAZXXC010000083.1:0-19308 GCA_964644665.1 uncultured Methylococcaceae bacterium | reverse complement strand
CGGGCTCGCCGCCGCAATCTCTCGCCCGCCAAGGTCTTCGACACCGCCGAACCGAATCTGCTACTGAAGTTCGTTCAGGAGATTTCTCCGAAAACCAGAAGCATGCTGCTGGCCACGGCGACGCCGGTGCAGATGCATCCGATCGAGGCCTGGGATCTGCTCGAGGCGCTGAGCCGTGGGTCGGATGCCGTGTTGGGTGGTTACGGGAGCCTGTGGCGCAAGCCGCGCCTGGCACTCGAGCTCTTGCTCGGCACTGTCGAGCCACCGGAGGATGAACTCAATCTGTGGGGGTGGTTGCGGAACCCCTTGCCGCCTGGCAGCGAAGGGCCAGACTACAGCGCGTTGCGCCGCTCCTTGGGCTTGGCCGACGATGCGGCCTACGCACCAGGCGGTAGCTTCGACCGGCTCAAGCCGCCCGACCTGGTACGGATCAAGCGGATCTTTCCCCGTTTTCTGAAACAAGCGAACCCGTTTATCCGCCACATCGTCCTGCGCACGCGAGACTATCTCGAAAACACGCTGGACCCGGAAACCGGCGAACCGTACCTGAAACCGGTAAAGGTTCGACTGCACGGGGAGGGCGACGATGAAGCGATCAAGCTGCCGCCGTTTCTGGAAGACGCCTACCACCTGGCGGAACGCTTCTGTGAACTGCTCGGCGCACGGGCCCAGGCGGGATTTTTTCGGACCTTGTTGCTCCGGCGGGTGGGCAGCACGATCGAAGCCGGGCGGCGCACGGTCGAGAACATGCTGAACGGGTGGCAGGCCCTGGACGACGACGAGGACGACGAAAACACGCTCGGTCAGTTGAAGACCCTGACAACGGCGGAGAGGGGGGTCCTGCAGCAATTCCTGAAGGCGCTCGAGGCGAACCAGGATCGCGATCCGAAGTACGCGATCGTGCGCCGTCAACTGCTCGAGGTAGGCTGGCTGGATATCGGCTGTATCGTGTTCAGCCAATACTTCGACTCCGTCTGTTGGCTGGCCCAGCAATTGTCCGCCGAACTGCCGGAGGAGCCGATCGGGATCTATGCCGGCGCTTCGCGGTCGGGTGTCATGCATCACGGCCACTTCGCCCGCAGGCAGCGCGACGATCTGAAAGCGGAGGTTCGCTCCGGCTCCATCAGGCTACTGTTGGGCACCGATGCGGCCTCCGAAGGGCTCAACCTGCAGCGACTGGGTACATTGATCAACCTCGACCTGCCGTGGAACCCCTCGCGGCTGGAGCAGCGCAAGGGCCGGATTCAACGCATCGGGCAACTCCGTGACACGGTCGACATCTACAACCTGCGCTACGCCGGCTCGGTCGAGGACCGCGTGCACGAATTGCTCTCCGACCGGCTGGAGAACATTGCCAGCCTGTTCGGCCAGCTTCCGGACGTGCTCGAGGACGTATGGATCGCGGTGGCGCAGGGTGAGATCGAAAGGGCGCACCAGACCATCGACATGGTGCCCAAACAGCATCCCTTCCAACTGCGCTACCACCGCATCAAGCCGGTCGACTGGGAATCTTGCGCCAGAGTGCTCGACGGTAGGGATCGCAAGTCGTGCCTTTCCGGAGAGTGGCAGGGGAGCTGAGGGTGGGGCCTCGCGGTCCAACGCCGATGCAGAAATCTGGCACCCACCGGCGCGCGTTGGCGATGCCGGCCGATCCCGGCGGCATCGGCCTTGGCCGGAGTCCCGGAAACACGCTGTCCGCTGTGGCGGGGTTTCTGAAGAAGAAGGGCGGAATCCACCGCTTCGATCCCTCAGATCGCGCATCCGTATGCCTTGCCGAGGCCGGACCCCGAACGGCTACCGTCGGGATTTGTGCCGCCGCACTGTTCTTCGCGGCGATCGAGTGGGTGTCGGCCGACGATCAGGGGCAGTCCGCTGCGCTATCCTGCGCATGGGCGCCGGGCGCCACCGTCATGGTCACGCGCTCGATCCGACTGCCGCCCGCCTGCACGCTGCGCAGGATCCAGTTCGTGATCGCTGCCAGTGGCGTGACGCTGGACTGTAACCATGCGGTATTGCACGGTCTGCTCGGCCGGGACGCGCCCCTGCCGTATGGGCGTCCTTATCCGGAAGCCGATGCGCCGCGCGATGCCGCGTTGCTGATCGCCACCCGGGAAGGCGACGAGTCCCTGCACGACATCACGATCAGGAACTGCAGCATCCGGAATTACCGGGACGGCGCGGATGTGATGCTGCAGTTGGACGCCGGGACCCGACAATCGCTGCGACAGACGATGGACCCGGCGCCGATCGAAGATCGCCTGCGGCTCCAGGCGCCCCGCAACATCACGTTCGAGAATGTCACGATCGACTTCGCCCACAAGAGCGGGTTGTTCATCAACCGTTATGTCACGCGGGTGGCGTTCCGGGACGGCGCCGTGACGAACTCCGGCAACGCGGCGATCTATCTGAATTCCGGCGCGACCGGCAATGAGATTTCCGGCAGCCTGTTCGCCGCGAACGGCTACTACGACTATTCCGACAGCGAGCGGGAACGGAATCCGAAGAGTCCGGCCACGGTGCGGGAAGCGATCGCAGTGGATTCCTCCGCCCGCAACGTGATCCGGGGAAACCGGTTCCGGGGCAACGCCGCGGGGGCCGTGTTCTTGTACAAGAACTGTTGGGAACACTGGCAACAGCCGGACCAGTTGCCGCGCAACATGCACAGTTCGGACAATCTGATCGAGGGCAATCGTTTTCTCGACGAACCGGTCGGCGTCTGGATCGCTTCGCGCCGATCCCGGGATCTCGCAGGATTCAACTGCGGTGATCCGCCGATCCACGAACAGTGGAGCTGGTTTCGCAACCGACGCTATTACCGTGACTATGCCGAGCGCACCGTGGTTCGATCGAATCACTTCGAGAACGTCGGTTACGGCATCCGGGTCGAGGACGAAGGCGCCCGGCTGATCGACAACCGGTTTTCCGGTGAAGCGACCGCCAACATCCAGATCGGCGGTGCGGTCGGCGCGAAAGTCGGCACCGTCGTGCGCGACACGCGGGTCCGGGGCAACACATTCGACAACAGGGCGCACCCGATCGGACCGGCCGAGCGGCCGGGCGATGCCTTTCGGCGGTCGAGGTGATCGCCAGGGCTGCGCGATGCCCATCTCCGATGCCGTTTCAAGTTAACATGGAGCCGAGGTGACCGGTTGCCGGTGCGCACCCGACCGTGACACCGAATTCTGGAGAACAGGCATGACGAGATCGATCGGTATTCTCACCTCCGGGGGCGATTGTCCCGGCTTGAACGCCGCGATCCGGGCAGTGGGCAAGACCGCGCTCGACCGCTACGGTTGGAACGTGGTGGGTTTTCAGAACGGCTTCCGCGGTCTGATGGAAAACCGCACCGTCCAGCTGGACGGTGATGCACTTTCCGGGATCCTGACGATCGGCGGGACCATACTCGGTACCAGCCGCGACAAGCCGCACAAGATGCCGGTGGGGGGCAGGGTGTTGGACATGACCGACTCGATGGTCGAGGTGTACCACCAGCATCACCTGCATGCGCTGGTGTGTCTGGGCGGCGCGGGCACCGCCAAGAATGCCTACCGCCTGGTGCAGAAAGGGATCAACATCCTCAATCTGCCGAAGACCATCGACAACGACATTTACGGCACCGACATCTCCTTCGGCTACGATACCGCGCTCAGTATCGCCACCGAAGCGATCGACCGCTTGCACAGCACCGCCCACAGTCATCATCGCATCATCGTCGTGGAGATCATGGGACATCGGGTCGGCTGGCTGGCATTGGGCGCGGGAATCGGCGGCGGAGCCGACGTGGTGCTGATCCCGGAGATTCCGTACGAAGTGGATACGGTGGCCGAGGCGCTGCTGCAACGGGTTCGGCGCGGCAAGCGCTTCAGCATCGTCGCGGTGGCGGAGGGTGCCGTATCGAGGAAGATCGCCAGGGAACTTCAGGACCTGCAGAAGCAGGTCGGCAAGGACAAGAACAGCGCCGAGGCGATCAAGGCCAAGGCCCGTCTGGCCGCGCTGGAGGCCGGCAAGGCCGACTACACGCTGCGACTGGCGCAGCAACTGGAACAACTGACCGGGCTCGAATCGCGCGTGACGATACTCGGCTATGTCCAGCGCGGCGGTACACCGACCGCCGCCGACCGCCTGCTGGCGACCCGGCTGGGCACCTCCTGCGCCGCGTTGATCGCCAAGAACCAGTTCGGCGTGCTGGTCGCCGCGCGCGGTGACGATGTGGAGGCCGTTCCGTTGAAAGACATCGTCGGAAAGCTGAAATACGTGCCGCTCGATCACCCGTGGATCAAAAGCGCCCGCCGCATCGGCATCTGCCTGGGCGACGAAGTGCCATAAGGCGTTTTGCCGTGGACATGGCCGGCGAGAGCAGCTCCCCCCTTCTGCTGGACGATGCGCAGGCGCGATTCCTGACCCATCACGTGTCGATTCTCGTCGGCTCGTGCAACGCCGCCGGCGAGCCATCCGTGGCGCGCGCCTACGGCTGCCGGGCGACGCCGGGCAGGCGCTCGATCACCGTGTTCCTGTCGATCTCGCAGTCCACGGCGGTGCTCCGCGACGTGCGTGCCGGCGGTGCCGTCGCGGTCGTGTTCAGCCGGCCGACGACCCATCAAACGTTGCAACTGAAAGGCCGACGGGGGTGTATCGTCCCGCTGCAAGCCGGCGATCGCGCGCTGATGCGCGACTACGGACGCAGTTTTCGCGAGGAGATCGGCGTGCTCGGATTCGATCCGGTGTTCACCGGCGCGATCATGGCTGCGGTCGAGGACGAGGCGGTCGGTTTGATGTTCGAGCCGATCGCCGCGTTCGAGCAGACACCGGGCCCTCTAGCCGGGCAGCCGCTGCCGTTGAAGCAGTGAACCCTGGGCGATGGCGCTGAAGCTGGAGGACCTACGCCACTGCTTCGAAGGTGCGGTACCCGCGGTGATCGCGACCTCTGCCCCGGATGGCACCCCGAATGTCGCTTACCTGTCGCAGGTACATTACGTCGACGACGCACACGTGGCGCTGACCTTCCAGTTTTTCAACACCACCCGGCGCAACATTCTGGTCAATCCGCGGGCCGTGGTGCAGGTGGTCGATCCGGTCAGCGCCGCACATTTCAGGCTGCGGCTCGAATACCTGCGCACCGAGACGGAAGGCCCGCTGTTCGAGAACATGAAGGCCAAATTGGCAGGCATCGCGTCACACAGCGGCATGAGTAAGGTATTCCGGCTGCTGGGTTCGGACATCTACCGGGTGCTGGAGATCGAATGCGTATTCGGCGAGTCGTCCGGCGGGGCGGTGCCGCGGCGGAACCTGTTGCCGGGACTGCGCGCCTGCCTGTCGATGCTGGCGGGCTGCACGGATCTGGCGGCCCTGTTCGATGTCGCGCTGCTGGGGCTCGAGCGCCACTGCGACATTCGGCATGGAATGCTGCTGATGCACGATGCCGGCCGCGCGCGGCTGTATACCGTGGCGAGTCGCGGCTACCCGGAATCGGGTGTCGGCTCCGAGATCCGCATCGGCGAGGGGATCATCGGCGTCGCGGCACGCGAGCGGACGCCGATCCGGATCGGCTTCGCCGCGCAGGAATACCTGTATAGCCGAGCGGTGCGGGAGGGCTTCGAACACAGCGGGAGCGGCGACGCTCTGGAAATCGCCATCCCGTTTCCGGGGCTCGCGAATTCGGGCAGCCAGTTGGCGGTGCCACTGCTGCTCGGGGATCGCCTGCTCGGCCTGATCTATCTGGAGAGCCTGCAGGAAATGCGCTTCACCTACGAGGACGAGGATGCGCTGGTGATCCTGGCGGGCCAACTGGCGCTGATGATCGAGCGGCTGACCCTCGACACCGAGCCGTCCGACGACGGCGCACGGCCGGCGCCGCCGCTGGACGCATCGCAGGGCAAGACGGTCACGGTGAAGCACTTCGCCGCGGATCACAGCGTGTTCCTGGACAACGACTACCTGATCAAGGGGGTCGCCGGTGCGATCCTGTGGAAACTGTTGCGCGACTACAGCGATGCCGGGCGCAGCGAGTTCAGCAACCGCGAGCTACGGCTCGATGCCGCACTCGGGTTGCCGGAGTTCAGCGACAACCTCGAAGCACGGTTGATCCTGCTGCAGCGCCGGCTGGCGGAGCGCTGCGATTGGCTCGCGATCGAAAAGACCGGGCGCGGCCGTTTCCGTCTCCGGGTAGGTCGGCCATTGCGGCTGATCGACAGGCCCGGTGCTTGAAGCGGTTGCGCCTCTTTCATGCCGATCGATGGAGCCGCTGCGCCGTTTCGTTCCGCGGCGTTGACGCCGCCGGTGCCCGGCGCAGCAGATCGTGCGCGGCGGCGACCACCGCCTCCGGTTGCGGCAGTGCAGCCTGCTCCAGCGCCCAGGACGAGGCGCTGGGAGCATCCGGCCCGGTGATGCGTACGACCGGGGCCCGCAGATCATCGAACGCTTGAGCGGCGGCCAAGGCGGCGATCTCGGCCGCGATGCCGCACAGACCGCTGGCCTCGTGCACGACGATCAGGCGTCCGGTCTTGCGTATCGACTGCAGCACGGTCGCGGTGTCCAGCGGCTTCAGACTGCGCAGGTCGATGACCTCGGCAAAGACGCCTTCCGCAGCCAGCCGCTCCGCGGCTTGTATGCAGGTGTGAACGGTCTTCGCATAGCTCACCAGGGTCACATCCGATCCGGTGTGACGCAACGCCGCCTGACCGAGCGGCACGCAATGCTCGGGATCGTCGGACACCTCGCCGGCCCGGTTCAACAGTCCGAGATCGATGAAGAACAGCACCGGATCGGGATCGCGGATCGCCGATTTCAGCAGCCCCTTGAAGTCGGTCGGCTCCGACGGCATGACCACGTGCAGTCCCGGCGCATGAACGAACATGGCTTCCAGATTGTGGTTGTGCTGGGCGCCGACGCACCAGCCGCTGCCGGTCATCGCGAGCGCCACCAGCGGAAACTCGAATTGTCCGCCCGACAGATAGCGCAGTTTGCCCGCGCTGTTGATCAGCGGGTCCATCGCGTAGGCGAGAAACGGTGCGAACAGCAGGTCCACCACCGGGCGCAGCCCGCTGGCGGCCGCGCCGACTGCGGTGCCGGCGATGATCGCTTCGGCCAGCGGGGTGTTGCGGACGCGCTCGGCGCCGAAATCGCGCACCAGGTCCGGACGCTTGGTCGCGACCCCTTCCCCCATCAGCAGCACGCGCGGGTCGCGCAGCATCTCTTCGCGCAGCACCTGGTGCAGCGCTTCCGCGACGGTCATTCGGCTCATCGAAATCTCCTCGAACGGGTGGTCAGGCATAGACGTACTCGGTCAATGTATCGGCCGCAGGCCAGGCGCTGGCCTGGGCAAACGTCACCGCATCGGCGATGCGCGCGCGGCAGCGCGCTTCCAGCGCCTCAGATGCGGCGGTGTCGAGGATGCGCTCGTCGAGCAGGCGTTCGCGCAGCAGCCGGATCGGGTCGCGCGATTTCCAACGGGCCAATTCGTCAGGGTCGACATACGCCTGATCGTCGGGCTCGAAATGCCCGCGCAAGCGGTAGGTCGACAGTTCCAGAAACCGCGGCCGGCCGGTGTCCCGGATCGCCGCGACCGCCGTCGAGGCGGCCGCGTGCACGCTCTCCACGTCGTTGCCGTCGACCCGTTCGGTGGGTATGCCGTGGCCGCGCGCCCATGCCGAGATCGCTTCATCCGGCATCGTTTCCAGACGGTGGACATACGCCTGCCACTGGTTGTTCTCGCAGACGAATAGCAACGGCAGTTCCCACTGAACCGCGAGGTTCAGCGCCTCGTGGAAAATGCCTTCGCAAGCCGCGCCGTCGCCGAAGAACACCGCGGTGATGCCGCCCGGCTCACCTTGGCCGAGCTTCTGTGCCAGCGCTACCCCGGGAGCCATCGACAGTTCGCCTCCGACGATGGTGGAGGTCAGCACCACGCCGAGATCCCGTGCGGCGATGTGCAGGCTGCCGCTGCGCCCGCCGCAGTAGCCATCGACGCGGCCCAGCACCTCCGCCATCAGGCGCTGCGGTTCGGCGCCGCGTGCGATCAGGTGCGCGGCGCTGCGATGGTTGGTCAGCACCCGATCGCTCTCGGCCAGCGCGTCGATCACGCCGACCGCGCAGGCCTCCTGGCCGACGCTGGTACAAGTGCCGGGTGCGCCGTTGCGTTGCAGTTCGACCAACTGTTCCTCGTACAGCCGGATCAGCAGCATGGTTTCGAGTCGGCGCAGCCGTTCGGAAGGTGTCGCTTCGGTCATGATCGTGATTCCGTGTGCGGGCTCATTGGAGGGCTTGCTGCTGCGGCAGATTCTTCGGCGTGAAGTCGATGTAGGGTGTGCTCACGGCCACGCCCGGTCCGGCCGCGGCCGGCATCGGTTCGCCGGCAGGACCCAGTTCGCGAAGGTAGCGATACATCGCACGGAGATCGGCGTCGCTGGTTTCCCGGAGGTTGAACCAGGGCATCGGCGGACGCATCGGCTGGCGTACCCGTTCGAGCCAGGCGCCCTCGGACAGCGTTTGCACGTAGAGGCGCAGGTTGGCCGGGTAGCTGGTGCCCCAAGGCCCCTGGAAACCGACCGGACTGCCGGTCAGCCAGAGCGATTCCGGGACCTTGCCTTCGGTCTGCATGTAGCCGGGTGTGTGGCAATCGTTGCAGCCGCCGGTGATCAACAGGGAGCGGCCGCGCTCCAGTTCCGGCCGGTCGGCGGCCGTCGTCGCTGCGGCCCAAGCACTGAGCGCCAGCAGCAGCGGGCGGGATATTCCGTTCGGCTTCATCGTCCATCTCCTCGGTTCGGTGAATTCGTGGCGGGGAGTGTAGCCGGAGGCGAAGCGCGCGATTGCTAAATCTTGGCTCAGAGAATCGTAATTTTTTGCTAACCGGCGGGATCGCCCGCCGCGGCGCGGCCGGTCAGCCGAGCGGAAAGCCGGACATCTTCATCGTGCTGCTCGGCTGCACCAGGTCTTCGGGGATGTCGCGTGCCCCGAAATGGCGGACCGCCAAATGGTAGAGCCGCGCCAGCGGCGCGGGTAGTCCCGATGCCAGCAGCATGTCGTGGAACTGCCGATCGACGTCCTTTTTCGCGATCGGGATCAGCCCCAGATACTGGTACAGCGCATCATGGACCAGGCTGGCGTAGTGCGCCTTGGGCCAGAACGGCTGCCGCGTACGCGGAGTTCCCATGTGGTCCAGCGACTGGATCGTCTCACTGCGCTCCCACCAGTCCGGCGTGCCGATCAGCGCCAGCCAATAGAACAGACGCTTCGGGGTGCAGCCGTCCCAGGCGTAGGTGCGTGGGCTCCGGACATCGTAGGTCACCTGCGAGCGGTCCGGCGAGACCGCGCATCGCCCGGGATTCACGACCAGCGTTCCGTCGTGGATGATGAGCCATTCGCTGTAGAAGTACTTGTCTTTGGCGATGTCGGTGTGCCAGATCAGCGGATAGTCGATGTAGTTGATCCAGGCACCTTCCCGGTCGCGGCTGTGAAAGCCCCAGATGGCGAGTTCGGCCTCTTTGGCCCGCTGCGCCCGCCGTTTCCGTTCCTCCAGACCGATCCAGCGCGGCAGCCCGAATCCCAGATAGATGATCACGCCCGCGACGACCAGCGTCGGGATACTGCCGGGGCTCAGGAAATACGCGCCGATCAACAGTACGATGCCGATCAGCGTGACGGTGATCAGCGCATTGTCCAGATACGGTGAGCGTCGGCTCAGCTTGACATCGTTCACGTTCCCCCCCTCGGCGGAAAGCCGCTCTGTGATGGTTTTCTTGAGGCCGTCAACGCGCCGCTCCCCGGGCGGTTCGCGGCATCGCGGGGATTTTGCGCCGTTCCGGTGATTTTGACTACGGCGAGACGCCGGCCGACAGGCGGTACAATAGCAGGTACGCCCACGGCGGACATGCTGCCGGCGGGGGCTTGACCGACGAATCCGATCACGAATTCAGCCGAGGTGCTGGCGATGAAACTGTACTACTTTCCCGGTGCCTGCTCGCTGGCCGCGCACATCGTGCTGCGTGAAGCAGGCTTTCAGTTCGAACTCGACAAGGTCGATCTCGCGACGCACAGGACGGAGAACGGCGACGATTTCTATGCGGTGAACCCGAAGGGTTACGTTCCCGCGTTGTTGCTGGATGACGGTCAGGTGCTCACCGAGGACCAGGTCATCCTGCAATATCTCGCCGACCAGCGTCCGGCGTCCGGTTTGGCCCCGCCGCCCGGTTCGATGGAGCGCTACCGGCTGATGGAGTGGCTGGCTTTCCTGGCCACCGAAGTGCACAAGTCGTTCGGGCCGTTGTGGAATCCGGACTCGCCGGAAGCCGCGCGGCAAGGTGCGATCGCGCTGCTGTCCCGTCGGCTCGGGTATCTGGCCGGCCGTCTGAACGGTAGGGAGTGGCTGTTCGGCGGTGATTTCACGATCGCCGATGCATACCTCTTTACGCTGCTCGGCTGGTGCAATTACCACAAGATCGATCTGTCCCAATGGCCGGTGCTGGCCGGGCATAGCGCCCGCGTGAGCGCCCGGCCCGCCGTTCAACAGGCGATGAAGGCGGAAGGTCTGATCCCCTCGTAAGGAGAACGGCGCCGATGATGGTGACTTTCGAAAGCGAGGTCGGCCGAATCACGCTGTTCGGTGACGTCGCCGTGCAGTTGATCCGGATGATGGGCAGGACCGGTACCGTGCCGAGCGCATTGACGGCATCGGAGATTCCGGCCGCGCTGGCGAAACTGCAGCAGGCCCTCGATGCCGCCGATCGGGTACCCGCCGAGGCATCGACCGAGGACGACGAAGAGACAGACAAGAAAGGGGCGGTGTCGATGCGTCAACGCGCCTTCCCGCTGATCAAGCTGCTGGAGGATGCTGCCCGGGAAGGCTCCGACGTGCTGTGGGCGCCGCTCGGGTCGGGGCCGTTGCAGTTCTGAAGCAAGTCCGCTCGCGGCGGGGTCGGTCGAGCCCCCCGCTGCAGGCCGGCCTATTGAAGTTCGTGCAACTGGATGTTGATCAGCCGGAGGGTCGCCATGACGCCGGCGAACACCTGGTTGGCATGGACTCCTCGGGTCATGATGGTCTTGTTGTTCGTGCCTTTCCAGTTGACGATACATTCGGTCAGCGCATGGGTGTTGCCGCCCTTGGCGATGCGAATCTCGTAATCGATCAGGTCGGGTAGCCGGTAGCCGCGCGGCGACAGGATCTTCTTGATCGCGTTGATGAACGCATCGAACCCGCCGTTTCCGGTGCCGCGGGCCGAGAGTCGTTCGCCACGGAGGTCCACCTTGATCTCCGCGACCGATTCTTCGTGCAGGTTGCTGGTGATCGAGCAGTCGAGCAGATCGATATGCTGGTACTCACGGCTTTCCAGCGCGTCGGCGATGATGAACGGCAGGTCTTCCAGCGTCATCAGATGCTTGGAGTCGCCCATTTCGACGATGCGGGCCAGCACCCTGGCCTGGTTCTCCGGTGACAGGGAGATGCCCAAGGCTTCGAGATTCTTGGCCAACGACGCCTTGCCGCTCATTTTTCCCAGCGCGTAGCGGCGCGTCCGGGAGAATCGTTCCGGACTCAGCTTGCTTTCGTACAGGCCGCCCTTGCGGTCGCCGTCGGCGTGGATGCCGGCGGTCTGGGTGAACACGTCGGCGCCGACGACCGGGGCATTGGCCGGAATCCACTTGCCGGAAAAGTTCTCGACCATCTTGCTGACGCGGACGATGTCGCGTTCATCGATCGAAAGCTGCATGTTCATCTTGTCCCGCAACACGACCGCCACCTCGGCCAGCGAGACGTTGCCGGCCCGCTCCCCGAGGCAGTTGACGGTGCAGTGGATCGACGAGACACCGGCCCGCACCGCCGCCATCACGTTGGCGATCGCGAGACCGTAATCGTTGTGGGGATGGAAATCGAACCGCAGGTCGGGATAACGGGCGATCATGTCCGAAAGCCCCGCATAGACCTCGTCCGGCGACATCACCCCCAGCGTGTCGGGCAGCATGAAATGCGTGATGCCGATGTCCCTGATCCGATCCATCAGGCTGAAGACGTAGTCCGGGCTGTCCTTGTAGCCGTTCGACCAGTCTTCCAGATAGACGTTGACGCGCAGGCCCTGCGACAAGGCGTAGGCGACGGTCTTCCGGATGTTCTCGACGTGCTGTTCGAGCGTGCTGCGCAATTGCGCGCGGCAGTGCTTTTCGCTGCCCTTGGTCAGCAGATTGATCACCTTGCCGCCGGTTTCGACGATCCAGTCGACGCTGCGCTGGTGGTCGACGAAGCCCAGCACCTCGACTTTGCCATCGAAGCCCGCCTGTTCCGCCCATTGATTGATGCTCGCCACCGCCTCCTTTTCGCCGGACGACACGCAGGCCGAGGCCACTTCGATCCGATCCACCCGCAGCGACTTCAGCAAGGCTTGTGCAATGTGGACTTTCTCGGCCGGCGAAAACGAGACCCCCTGGGTCTGTTCTCCGTCGCGTAGAGTGGTGTCCATCAACTGGATATGGCGTGGCTGGGTCATCGCGAGCAACGATACGGTTCAAATTCAAGATCGACAGTCGGCGGGGCGCGGCGGCGGTCCGGGACGCTTCGGCAGGAGGCGGCCCGCCTCGGGGTTTCGGCGAAGCGGCCGTGGTCGGCGCGAGCGAAAGGTCCCTCCAGTGCACCGGAGACACCGTCGGGCGCCGAATCACCGGAACGGAGGAGGCGGCGAGACCTCTAACCGTCGGGTCGCAACGATGCCCTGTAGGGGTAGGCTTGTCAAGAAACATGCGGGCAGGATACGTCTGCCGCGGTGATTCGGGGTGGATTACAATCTGCGGCTCGAACTGTTGCGGCGTGTGTTCCGGCATCCGCCGGCCGCGACGGTGCGGGCTGGTCCGGTGTGGCAGAGAGGGATTCCGTCGATGAAGCACGACATCCGTTTGATACAGAGGGTCGGCGACGCGCTGGTCGACGGTTTCCATTATCTGGCACTGTTCGGCATCGGCGCGACGATCGTCTGGTCGGCCGCGCATGACTATCTGAAGATGATGGCAGCGGGTCATGCCACGCTGGAGGACATCCTGCTGCTGTTCATCTATCTCGAACTGGGCGCGATGGTCGGGACCTATTTCAAGACCCACCGCCTGCCCGTTCAGTTTCTGATCTATATCGCGATCACCGCGCTCTCCCGCCATCTGGTGATCGATGTGCAGAAGGTGGCGGACGCATTCCATCTGTATCTGCTGTTGAGCATCACCGGGGCCATCGCCCTGCTGAGTCTGGCGATCTTCGTCTTGTCGTTGACCGCACAGAAATACGGTTGCCCGGAAGAGACCCGCACGCCGGGTTCCGGATCCGGCGAGTAATCATGCCATTCGGTCCGGCGGGCAGGTCCATTCAGCCTTCGGCCGTGGCCAACCGTCCGCGGCCCCGATGACGCCGAACCCGATCGAGCCGCCGCGCAATCCAGCCGATTCGAGCAGCCGGGAAGAGTTGCTCAGCCTGTCATTGGGCATCGCCCGCTCCGGGTTCTTCGTTCACGATCTATGCACCGGCGAACTGCGGATGGATTCGTCGTTCCTCCGGATGCTGGGGTATCAGGCCGACCAGCCGGCCATCCGGCTCGATCAACTGATGGAGCGGATCCATCCCGATGACCGCAGTCTGCTGACCGAGGAATTCGAAACCGTCAGGCGGGACCGACGCCGGCGGGTCAAGTTCGCGGTGCGTCTGCTGGATGCGCAATCGGACTACCGCTGGATCGAACTGGTCGGTGAGCCGCGTCAGGAAGATCGAACGGGAGTTCGATCGGTGCTGGTGATCGGCCAGGACATCACCTCCCGACGCGCCGCCGAGCTGGCGGCGGCCGAGGCCGACCTGCGCCGTCGCCTGCTGTTCGAACAGTCGCCGGACGGCATCGTGCTGCTCGATGCCGAAATGCGGGTGGCGGATGCCAACGCGGCGTTCTCCCGCTTGCTGGGATACCCGCCGGAAGAGTTGAGCCGTCTTCACGCCTGGGACTGGGACATGCAGTGGCCGACGCGCGAGGAGTTCCTGCGGCGTTGGCCCAGCATCCCCGAACAGCCGGGCACCGTCGAGACTTACCATCGGCGCAAGGACGGCAAGGTGTTCGCCGTCGAAGTCTCCTGGCAGCCGACCGAGTGGCAGGGTCGTCAGTTGAGTTACTGCATTTGCCGCGACATCACCGGACGCAAACGCAGCGAGGCGGAAATGCGGCGCCTGGTGACCATCGTCGAGGCCAGCGGCGATCTGATCGCCACCTCGGACGCGATGGGCTGGATCACTTACATGAACCGGTCGGGCCGAGCGATGTTGCGCATTCCTTTGACCGAAGCGCTGGGAAACACCCACATTCGCGACTACCATCCGACCTGGGCCTATCGGATCGTCGTGGCGGAAGGCATCCCGGCCGCGACCGAGCGCGGTTACTGGTTGGGGGACACCGCGATGCTGCGGCGCGACAACTGCGAGCTTCCTGTCTCGCAGTTGATCATCGTCCACAAGCGATCGGACGGCGAAGTGGAGTTCATCTCGACCATCGCCCGCGACATCAGCGCACGCCTGGAAACCGAAAAGCGGCTGCGGGAAGCCGATCGCCGCAAGGACGAGTTTCTGGCGATGCTGGCGCACGAACTCCGGAATCCGCTGGCGCCGATCTGCAATGCGGTGGAGATCCTGAAGCACGCCGGCGATTCCGGTCCGGTGCTGGACTGGAGCCGGGCGGTCATTCAGCGTCAAACCGAGCACCTGGCCGGACTGGTGGACGATCTGCTCGAGGTCTCGCGCATCTCCCGCGGCAAGATCGCGCTGAAGAGAACACCGCTGGACGTCGCCGAGATCGTCGGTCGCGCGGCGGAAGCCAATCGGCAGTTGATCGATGCGCGCCGTCAGGAGCTGTCGATAGAGTTGCCGGCCGAGCCGCTGCGGGTGTCGGGCGACATCGTCCGGCTGGTTCAGGTGCTGTCCAATTTGCTGAACAACGCAGCCAAATACACGCCGGCCGGCGGCAAGATTCGAGTCGGCGTCGAACGCGGCGGCGATCGCGCGGTGATCCGGGTGGCCGATAACGGTCAGGGCATCGATCCGGGCGTGCTGCCGCATCTGTTCGATCTGTTCTATCAGGCCGATCAGACGCTGGATCGCTCACGAGGCGGCTTGGGCATCGGCCTGTCGCTGGTGAAGAGCTTGGTCGAGATGCATGGCGGAACCGTGCAGGCATTCAGCGCGGGATCGGGACTTGGCAGCGAATTCGTCGTGGCGCTGCCGTTGCTGGTGATGGAAACGCCGGCGGCGACCCCGGCCGCCGGGGGTTCCGCGCCTCCGGTTGGACGGCGGCTTCGGGTCCTGGTCGTGGACGACAACCGGGACTCCGCCGAAAGCATGGCATTCCTGCTGCGCCAACTGGGGCATGATGTGGCGACCGCGCATGACGGTCATCAGGGTTTGCAACTGGCCTTGTCGGAGCGACCCGATGTGCTGCTGCTCGATATCGGGCTGCCGGGGTTGGACGGGTACCAACTCTGCAGGCAGGCGCGGATGGGCGGTCTGGAGGCGGCGCTGATCATCGCGGTCACGGGCTACGCCGATGAGCGCAGCCTGCAGCAGAGCCGGGAGGCGGGCTTCGATGCCCACCTGGCCAAGCCGGTCCGGTTGCCGGTGCTGCAGCGGCTGCTGGCCGGTCTTCCGCCGGTCAGCGGGCGAGAGAGCCCTGCAGTCGAATGATCCAAGGCTCCCTGGTCAGCGGGTCGACATCGAACGCCAGCCCTTCCTTCTTGTGGAGCAGGCCCTCTTCGCCCGATGCGTTGGGGTTCAGTTGCCTCTTCTCCACGAAATCCACCATGCGACCGGTGTTGTAGATCGCCAGTACCCGGTTGCCGACATTGCTGGGATAGGCCTGGTAGGCGACGTTGCTTTCGTTGAAAGACGGATTGCGGGCTATCCATGCCTCGATGTCCGCCAGCCGATGCCGCGCCAGTTCGGCCAGCATCGAGTCGTCTCGACTTCGGATCAGCTCTCGCCAATGCTCCGCCAACGTCCCGCCACGCTGGTGGCTCTGCAGCGCACGAACCTCCTGATCGGTGAACGGAAAGCTTTCCGCGACCAGATAGTGCCGGTCGCGCTCGCCGTCGTTGGCGAACAAGGCGATCTTGTCCAGCGACGGATCTTCCAGCGCATAGAAGAACGATTCCGGCGCCCGGATGTGCTTATAGACCGTGACCACCCACGGCAGCGCGCGGCCGGTCTTCTCGTAGCGGTCCTTCACGCTTCCGATCACGGTGGATCGGACCAGTTCTTCTTCGCGGCCCTTCGGCTTCACGATGAACGCGTCCACCGCGACGATCTGGGTATGGAAACCCGCCTGTTTGAACTGACCGACGATGCCCGAATAGCGGGGACTGTAGGGAATTCCGGTGCCATCGTACAGGATGTTGATGCCCTGGTTCCGCGCCTGTTCCGCGACCAGATCGCGCAGCCGGTTGGCGAACGGCTCGACGTAGACGTAGTCGTCGCTGTGGTGATTGGCCGCGGTCAGCACCTTGTACAGATCGCTCTTCTTGCGGAACTCGTCCAGCGACGCGATGACGAAATTGTCGCCGCATTGCGCCTTTGCCAGTTCTTCGACCGCCGTCTTGCCGGAACCCGCCCCACCCATGCACATGAACAGCCGCGGGTGTTCGGTCGGCGTCTTCCCGCGGAAGATTTCATCCTTGGCGCGTTCGATGATCGCCATGATCCGGCCCAGATGCTCGTAGGCGATCTCGACGCTGCGCTCGAGACGCCGGTCTCCGTCCGCGGCCAGCAGCAGCCTGCGTTTCAACGGCTCGTTGTCGGCGAGACCGGCGATCGAAGCGTTCTCGCCTTCGCATTGCCTCAACAGTTCGACCAGTTCGGTGTGGCTCTGCGAGCGCAGGCCGGTCAGCATGTTGACGTCGAGACAGAACAGCGGCGCCGGCCCGAGTTCCTCGACGGCGATGCTGTCGATGAAGTTCTTCCCCGGCACGCGCAGTTCCTCGGTGCCCGGCAGATAGCCGATGATGTGCTCCGATGCGCTGAGCGGGAAATCGGCCAGGTGCTTTCCGGCCTCGAACAAATCTTCGCGGACGCTATCGAGCGGCACCAGGCCGCCGTTGACCGCCACCAGGCAGAGCGTTCCGTCTTCGGTCTTGTGGGAAAGAAACGGGATGCCGGAGACGAACTTCTTGTTCTCCGGCCATTTGCCGTAGCCGTTGGGCTTGTTCTGCAGACTTCGGTTCCGGCTCGGGTCCAGCGCGTGGCGGAACGCCGTGATCACCGCCTCGAGCGGGCTTTCCGGATCATGCAGCACGACGGTATCCTGCGCCTCCAGCCGCCGGAAATCGATGCCCTGTTCGTAAACCGCCTTGAAGGCCGGCAGCCTGCCGAGCGCGGTCATGAAGAAGTCGAGCGTGATCCGGTTGCCGTAGGCGAACGGCCGGACACGGCGCATCTTGTGGTAGAAATCGGCCAGACGCTCGGCGATGTTGTCGGTCCGGATCACGAAGCCGTTGTTGTCGAACAGCGCGGTATCGCTGTTCTTTTCGTCATCCAGAACCAGCCGGCCGATCGTTTTGCGGAGATCCTTCCGTTTGGCGGCGTCCGGCATCGCGCCGGGACGATGGCTGACCGTGGCCTGTTCCTTCCAGTGGTGAAACATTTCGCGATGGATGCGCGAAAAGAGTCCGGTCAGATAAGTGATCCGCTTGGTCTGGTCGTGCGAAATCGTCCCTTCGGTTTCGTGCTGCAGTGTCGGCAGCAGCTTGATCCCTTGACAGATCGCCAAGGCCGTGCGGAGTTGCCGGAGTTGTTCGTTCCCCGGAACGATGGATGGCGTAACCTCGTGATTCATGAGCCCACTGTGTGAGTTCCGACTGCCCGCAGCGGCGGCCTGCGACCGGAGGCCGGGAAACGGCGATGGCTGGCATTATAGCGAACTCTTCGTACCGCCCGGTGACAGACCGCGACCGCTGTTGACTCGCTGTCGGCGGTCGGCAAAGATTGGCGGCCGATGAATCTCCAGACCCTGATCGAGCGTTGCCTCCCGTTGTTGCGGTCCCTGCCGTGCCGATTTTCGCGGCGTTCCTTTCGCGGCATCGGGATCGCCTTTCATCAATACCTCGCGCTGACGGCGGGCGCGGTGTTCGTGCTGATCGGCATCACCGGTAGCCTCAATGTGTTTCAGCCGGAACTGGATGCCTGGCTCAACCCGCGGTTGACGATCCTGCAGCCCGCCGGCGCGTACCGGTCCGTCGACGAGATGCTGGCGGCGGTCAAGGCCGCGCACCCCCGGCGCTTCGGCGGCTGGCGGCTGATGATGCCGCAGCGGTCGACGGACATGCTGACCGCGTGGTTCGAGCGGCCGAGCGAAACGGCCGGCGAATTCTATGCGCCGCTGATGGTGACGGTGAATCCTTACACCGCGGAGGTGGTCGCCAGCCGGTTCTGGGGCGATACCGTGATGACCTGGATCATGGAACTGCACACCGAGTTGTTCATGGGTGCGTTCGGGCGGAAGTTGATCGGGCTCACCGGCCTGCTGCTGGTCGGCTCGCTGCTGACCGGGTTACTGCTGTGGTGGCCGGGTCGCCGGAGAATCCGTTCATCGCTGAAACTGCATCCGGGGGGTGGCCGACAGCGCCTGCTGTTCGACCTGCACCGGCTGACCGGCGTGAGCAGCGCCGCGGTGCTGCTCACCGTCGCGCTTACCGGCTTCCATTTCGCTTATCCCGGCATACTGGAAGGGCTGTTCAAGTCCTCGTCATCGATGGGCGACATCCATGACGGTTTGAACGTCGTCAGCACCGCGGTGCCCAACGGCAGACCGGTGACCGCCGAGGAATCGCTGCTGCTGGCCCGTGGCCTGTACCCGAAATCGCCGGTCCTGCGGATTCTGACCCCGGAAAATGCGAAGGGTAGCTATCAGGTCTGGTTCGGATCACCGGGCGGCGCAGCCGGCGACCCGCCGGCCGCGGTGGTCTGCGTGGACCAGTACAGCGGCCACATCCTGCATGTGGAGAACTTGCGCCGGCGCCCGGCCGGCGATGCCTTCCTGGATTTCCTGCACGCCTTGCACACCGGCGCGGCGCTGGGGTTTCCAGGCCGAGTGCTGTGGGGCATCGCCGGCTGGGTGCCGCTTTTTCTCTATGTCACCGGTCTACAGCGATGGCGGCGCAAGAAAATCGCAGGACCCATCGCCTGATTGTGCCCGAGGCGCCAATCGATAGACCGAAGTTTCAGCGTCGCCAAGCCACCTGCGCCGCGCCATCGTTCGGCGGCGCGATCCATCTGATCTGCCGCCCGAATCCCGGTGCCTGCCCGTCACGGAAAAACGGCTCATC
>CAZXXC010000082.1:0-19363 GCA_964644665.1 uncultured Methylococcaceae bacterium | reverse complement strand
TGATGTCGAACAGCTTCGGCTTCGGCGGCACCAATGCCACCTTGATCTTCCAGCGCTATGGCGAACGATGATGCCGATTGCGGATCGGCAGGCTGTGCGATCGACGCGCTGGCTTGAAGTTAGGAAGACTAATGCGACCTTTCTCGCCGATCGGCGAGCCGTCGAAGAACAGGCGGCGGCCAGGACGAGTGGGGGGAACCGGACCTGACCGCGCCTGAACGGACGCGTCCGGCAATTGCCGAACCACGTCCCTACTCTGACCCTCGGGCCGCGCCGCTGCCGGGAATCGCACGCGGCGCCGGTTGCCTTGCCGGTGCAGGGCACCACTGGCCGTCGGCACCGCGACCACGGCATCGTCGCGGCGACCGAGAGTCGTCACCGCATCGGGTTGGGTGATCTGCCCGACCAGCCCACCCGACGCTCACATCGTATCCGGACCCGTGCTCCCGTCACTGTGCGGAAAGGCGATCAGCCCGAAGCGGACGCGAGGCCCGGCGCCGGCGAGGCAGTGGTCTTGTTATCTTTGTCGTTTTCACCCGCCGAACGCTGCAAAACGATTTCTGGCCACCGCGAGGCTAGTGTTGCCGAAGGATGAGCCGAATGAAATCCCCTCCAAGGGGGCATTGACAAATTCCAAAGTCGTTGCTACTGGGAGGCCGATCGCTGCACAGCATCATCCGGCCCCGACAAAGCCGCCCAGCGGTACAAGCGCTATCCGTTCAATCTATCATTAGGGAGCACGTTGGCCGGTCGACGGCGTGTCATGCAGGATCGTTCAAGCAACTGGACAGGCAAAGGCACTCGCATCATGACGGTGAAGCAAAAACGAGTTGAGGCTCCCGACCCCGATCGTTCCGCACCACAAATGCGTAAATCCGATCGGCTCCCGGCATCCGCCGTCCGGAATCGGGACTCCGAAGGGAATCGTCCCTCGACGACCGATCAGACGAATCTTCCGGCGGTCGCCACCCGCTCGAGGGCGGCAAGCGCAGAACTCATGCCGACGAAGAAGCTGAGGCGCATCGTCTGTTTGTTGGCCAGGGAGCGAGCCAAGCAAGTGACCGCGATGATCGCTCTGTTGAGCCAGGAAAGCGGAATCGAGGTTCGGGTTGAATGTGTGACCGATCTGGAATCTCTGAACCGGCGACGCCGCGGCTACACCGACACGCTCATCGTGATCGACGCGACGCTGCTGGCACGAGCCTCGCACGGCGTCGACGAGTTCGCTCAAATCCAGCCCGGCTCGGTGCGCACGATGATCCTGCTCGACGATTGGCCGGACATGACCATCCTGACCCGATTCGTGTTGCACGGGATCAGCGGCTGCATACTGCTGTCGTCGCCGGCCAGCTTTTACCGCAGAGCCATCAGCGCCATTTCGTGCGGCGAACTCTGGTTTCCCCGCCAGACCATGTCCGATGCCATCGGGAGACTTCTCGAACCGGGAGGGCAATCGCCCGAATTGGAAACCGGCCCGCCGCACTCCACCGAATTTTCCAGATTTCAGCGGTTAACTGAGCGGGAGCAGGCCATCGTCGTACTCCTCCGCGCCGGCCTGACGAACAAGGAGATCGGAAGGAGGCTGGGGATCAGCAACGAAACCGTGAAGAAACACCTCGGCCGGGTCTTCCGACGCCTCGGCGTTCGCAATCGTACCCAACTCGCCCTGGAGACCGACTCGCCGCCACCGCGGTAGCTCTCCGGCTGCCGCCAACCGGGCGACGGCGTGTCCATTCCGGTATCGCTGCTTGCGTCATGGCGGCGGTCACGGCGCGCGCTGTAAAACCTTGCGAGGTTCTTCCGGCAGCGCCAAGCTGTCGGATTCGCTGTTCATGCCGCCGATCCGCGGCCATGCGGTCAATACCGCCTTGACCAACGTCGCCAGCGGGATCGCGAAAAAGACGCCCCAGAATCCCCAGAAGCCGCCAAAAAACAGGATCGCCACAATGATCGCAACGGGATGCAGATTCACGACCTCCGAGAACAGCAGTGGCACCAGCACCACGCCATCCAACGCTTGGATGATCGCATAGGCGAGGATCAGATACCAGAAATCGTCGGTCACGCCCCATTCGAAAAACGCCACCAGCACTACCGGTACCGTGACCAAGGTCGCGCCGACATACGGGATGATCACCGACAGGCCCATCAACACCGCCAGCAGCAGTGCATAGTTCAAATTCATCAACGTGAAGATCAGATAGCTGACTGAAAGCAGGATCAGAATCTCGATGAATTTTCCACGCACATAATTGCCGATCTGCATGTCGACCTCGGCCCAAACCCGCGTCGACAGATTCCGCTCCCGCGGCAGATACTGGCTGAACCAGCCCAGGATCCGATACTTATCCTTCAGAAAGAAAAACACCAGCAAGGGCACCAGGAACAGGTAGACCAGCAGTGTGATCACGCTGACCAATGACGCGTAGGAATAGGTCAACATCGACTGGCCATAGGTGATCAACTCCTTGCGGATGGCATTCAGCGCATCGGAAATCTGTTCGGTGGTCACATACTCCGGATAGCGCTCCGGCAACTGCAGCACCAGTACCTGGCCGCGGCTGATCCAAGCCGGAAGCTGCTCCACCAACTGTATCGTTTGTTGATACAGCAGCGGCAGCAACGCAAAACAGATAAAAAAGACGAAGGCGAGGAACAGGATGTAAACGATGATGACCGCGATCAGCCGCGGGAGCTTTTCCCGAACACCGAAAGCCACGATACCGTCGAGCAGGTAGGCGATCACTCCGGCAGCGAATACCGGCATCATCATGTCGGCCAAGCCGATCACAGCCCCCGACGCAATCACCAAGAACAGGGCAAAGGACACGGCCTGCGAGTTGGGCAATATCCTTTTCACCCAGTCACTCAGCCACTCACGCACGGTTTGCATCGCCGAACCCACTCGCCTCTCAAACGTTTTGCGGGAGTCTACAGGAAACCGGGTAGCCTGAGTAAGGCGCCCGGTACGGGTCCCGGAAGCGCAACCGGATGCGACCGCCGCCATCTCTGCCCAGCGCTCCGCAACCGGCCGAAAGCCGCGATCCATCGGCCTCAAAGGCCTTCCACACACAAGTTATCCACAGCGTTTCCACAGAAAAAACCACCGTATATTGTGCTTGACAATAAAAAAGACCACATCTTATAGTGTTCCGGCCTTGAAAGAACTACCGCCGTCCAACCCCAGCCAGGAATGCTGTATGGAAACCGAAGCCGCCCGTGCCACGCCGCAACCGATGCCGCGAACCGCCGAGATTCCGAACGCCACCATCGAACTCCGCTCGGTCGCGCCCGGTGAACTGAAGGTCATTCGCCGCAATGGCAAAGTCACGACGTTCGACGCGGGCAAGATCAGCGTGGCCATCACGAAGGCTTTCCTCGCGGTGGAGGGTAGCAGCGCCGCAGCCAGTCGACGCATCCATGAGACCGTGGAAGCACTGACCGAGCAGGTCGTGACGGCCCTGCTTCGGCGCCTGCCATCGGGCGGCACCTTGCACATCGAAGACATCCAGGATCAGGTCGAACTGGCACTGATGCGCAGCGGTCATCACAAGACCGCGCGTGCCTACGTGCTGTACCGCGAAGAGCGCGCCCGGTTGCGAGCCGAAGCCGCGCAACAGGAGCAGCGAGATTCGCCAGTAGACCAGGTTCAGGTGACGCAGACAGACGGCACGCGCAAGCCGCTGGATCGCGCCCGTCTGGCGAAACTGACGCAGGAGGCGTGCGCCGGTCTCGGCGGCGTCGATCCGGGCTGGATCCTCGAGGATGCGCAGCGCAATCTGTTCGACGGCGTACCGGAAAAGGATGTCGTCCCCACCCTGGTGATGAGTGCACGGGCACGCATCGAGCAGGAGCCCGGTTATTCGCTGGTCGCCGCACGGCTGTTACTCGATATCCTGCGCCGCGAAGGACTCTCGTTTCTGGAGGGTCGCTGGAGCGAGGCGACTCAGCAGGAAATGGCCGAACGTTATCCCGAATACTTCGCCGCCTACATCAAGCGCGGCGCGGAACTCGAACTGCTGTCCCCGGAACTGGCCCGTTTCGATCTCGAACGGATCGGCAGGGCTCTGCGGCCGGAACGCGATCTACAGTTCAGCTATCTGGGACTGCAGACCCTGTACGACCGCTACTTCATCCACTCCGACGGCATTCGCTTCGAACTTCCCCAGGCGTTTTTCATGCGGGTCGCGATGGGCCTGGCGATCGATGAAATCGACCGCGAGACCCGCGCGATCGAGTTCTACGACCTCCTCTCCTCGTTCGACTTCATGTCGAGCACCCCCACGCTGTTCAATTCGGGCACCCTGCGCCCGCAGTTGTCTTCCTGCTATCTGACGACCGTTTCCGACGACTTGGACGGCATCTACGGTGCCATCAAGGACAACGCGATGCTGTCCAAGTTCGCCGGCGGACTCGGCAACGACTGGACCCGCGTGCGCGCGATGGGCGCCCACATCAAGGGCACCAACGGCAAATCCCAAGGTGTCGTGCCGTTTCTGAAAGTCGCCAATGACACGGCGGTCGCGGTCAATCAGGGCGGAAAACGCAAGGGGGCCGTCTGTGCCTACTTGGAGACCTGGCACCTGGACATCGAGGAATTCCTGGAGCTGCGCAAGAATACCGGGGACGATCGCCGCCGCACCCACGACATGAACACCGCCAACTGGGTTCCGGATCTGTTCATGAAGCGGGTCGCCGAAGAAGGTGATTGGACGCTGTTTTCGCCCAATGACACGCCGGACCTGCACGATCTGACCGGCGCAGCATTCGAGCAGCGCTATGTCGAATACGAGCAGAAGGCCGACCGCGGCGAGCTGAAGCTGTTCAAGCGCATGCCCGCGCTGCAGTTGTGGCGCAAAATGCTGTCGATGCTGTTCGAGACCGGGCATCCGTGGATCACGTTCAAGGATCCCTGCAACTTGCGGTACACCAACCAACACATGGGCGTGGTGCACTCGTCGAACCTTTGCACCGAGATCACGCTGCACACCAACGACAGCGAGATCGCGGTCTGCAACCTCGGCTCCCTGAACCTCGCCGCAC
The DNA here is from genome assembly GCA_964644665.1 of uncultured Methylococcaceae bacterium. Lineage (GTDB taxonomy): Bacteria > Pseudomonadota > Gammaproteobacteria > Methylococcales > Methylococcaceae > Methylotetracoccus. The sequence continues at coordinate 14,320 of CAZXXC010000082.1, read as the reverse complement.
ATGTCGACGGCGCGGGAATGCTGGATACCGCGAAGCTGCAACGGACCGTCGGCACTGCGCTGCGCATGCTCGACAACGTGATCGACATCAACTACTACAGCGTGCCGCAGGCGCGGCGCTCGAACCTGCGGCATCGGCCAGTCGGGCTCGGCGTGATGGGCTTTCAGGACGCGCTGTACAAGGCGCGCCTGCCGTATGCCTCCGAAGCCGCCGTGGCATTCGCCGACCGCAGCATGGAATGCATCAGCTATTTCGCGATCCAGGCATCGAGCGATCTGGCCGAGGAACGCGGCACCTACTCGAGCTTTCAGGGCTCGCTGTGGAGCCGCGGCATCCTGCCCCATGATTCGATCGAGTTGCTGGAACGTGGCCGTGGCGGCTATCTGCAAATGGATCGCGACACCACGCTGGATTGGGACAGCCTGCGCGAACGGGTCCGGAAGGTCGGCATGCGCAACTCCAACGTGATGGCGATCGCGCCGACCGCGACGATCTCCAACATCTGCGGCGTTTCCCAATCGATCGAGCCGACCTATCAGAATCTGTTCGTCAAGTCGAACCTGTCCGGCGAATTCACCGTCGTCAATCCGTTCCTGGTCGAGGACTTGAAACGCCTCGAACTGTGGGACGCGGTCATGATCAACGATCTGAAGTACTACGACGGCAGCGTCCAGACGATCGAACGCGTCCCGGAAGACCTGAAACAGCTCTACGCAACGGCCTTCGAAATCGACGCCCGCTGGCTGATCGAAGCGGCATCGCGCCGCCAGAAGTGGATCGATCAGGCTTTGTCACTGAATCTGTACATGGCCGAACCGTCCGGCAAGAAGCTCGATACGCTCTACAAACTGGCCTGGGTTCGCGGACTGAAGACCACCTATTACCTCCGGTCGATGGGCGCCACTCATGTCGAGAAGAGCACGGCGTTCGACGGCAAGCTAAACGCGGTCAAGACCGACCCGATCGACGATGCCATCCCGGCAGCAGCGCAGGGCAAGGCCTGCCTGATCGATGATCCGACCTGCGAAGCATGCCAGTAGTGTGGGTTCGACGCGCGAGACCGCCAAGCTCGTCGCGCCAGCGATACTTCGCGCGCCTCGTAACCCGCCGGATACTGCATTTCAGAAACCTCGGTAATCGACCATGGCGTTGAACCAAAAGAGCCTGCACAAAAAGCGCACCAAGCGAACCCAACAGCGGAAGGCGGCCCGCGGCAAGTTGGGCGAAACTCTCAATGCCGCCTGGAATTTCGGCAGCGAATGGGCCGCAGCGGTGAAAGCGCCGATTGCCGATGTCTTCGTTCCGCAGTCCTTGTTTCAGCAGGGCATGGGTAGTGTCTGGTTCAGCCGTCGCATGGCTGACGGACGCTACGCGGTCTCGGTGTTCCTGATCGATGCCTATTGCCTCGGCGTGAAAAACGCGCTGAACGCATTGGTGCAGCCCGATGACTACGCACGCCGGCTCGAAACGATGCGGCGCTCCAGTCCGGACTATACCCGGGAACACCCGGCGTATGCCCGCAAGTTGGTCGAACGCGCTGCGGCCTATGCGAAAGACCTGGGGTTTGATCCCCACCCTGATTACAAACTTGCCCGACTGATTTTCGGTGATGTCGATGCCAGCACCTGCCCAGCGGGGTTTACCTTCGGGCGCGAAGGTAAACCCTTCTTTTTCAGCGGGCCAAACGACACACCCAAGGATCAGAAGCGCATCCTGCAAACACTCGAAAAGCGCTGCGGCCCCGACGGATTCGATTATCTGCTCGGACTTGGCTTCCCCGAGGAAATCGAATGAATACCTTCCGGATCGAATTAGACGCGCAAACACGAGCTTGACGAGCGCAAACCTGCTCAATGCGCGTTGGATGCCGCCAATCCGAGAGCTTCGCCCACTGGGACAAGAAATTGATGGTGAGTTCTCGCACCCACGGGCGAGCCCCTTTTCTTTGCTTGTCCAAAGAAAAGTGGCCAAAAGAAACGACACCCGGTAGCCGCTTGTTTCCTCCGCTTCTCGTTTGCGGCGGGAGTTGCCCGGAGGGTCTTCCCTTACCCTCCGGCAACGCGCGGGGTCCAACCCGCGCCCCTTACTACGGGCTATCGCCCGCCGCAAATTCCGGTGCTCGGCGCGGCAAACGGGCAACAGCTACGGACAACCATTGAACGCGGCGTATTTGCGAGCAACTCAAGCCAGTTAGTTTTCGACGCGCTAAATACGGCACCCAACATGCAAACGACAAATTTTCTGCTCGGGCACCTCCTCAAGAAGATAAAGGGCGGACATTTCCTTGTTCCACAATTCCAGCGCGACTTCACTTGGAAAGAAGGTCAAACGCGCCTCCTAGTAGACTCTATCGCGCGGAACTACCCGATTGGCTCTTTGCTAATTCTCGGAAAGAATGACGAAGTCCCACTTAAATCTCGAAAACTCGATGCAGACTACCCGCCGAAGGCTGAGCCGTCTGAGACAGAAGACTTTGATGAGCCGACAAATGATTCGTTTTATGTGCTTGATGGCCAGCAGCGCTTAACGTCGATCGCGCGCGTTTTTCTCGACGCGCATCCTAACCGTAATTATTATTTCGACTTAAAGCGAATGCATGAGCTCTTTGACTCGGAGGACTCAAGCTGGATCGTCTCCCGTCTTCGTGGAAAAAAGAACCCGGAACGCAAAGACAACAATCGCCTAATGAGAACTGACATTGCAATTGATCAGAGAAAATGCGATATCTATGTTTCAGAGTACATTGAGGACTCTGGCGAATTTCCAGAATTCCACAACGATCGGGCAAAGGCTCGGGCAGCAGCGGCAAGACTAAAGGGAATATTTGAGACCAAAAGAAATTACTCCACTCCATTTGTTGCACTCGACAACGATGCACCCTTAGAGTCCGTTTGTCGCGTCTTCGAAACTTTAAACTCCACGGGAACTCGCCTCACAACGTTTGATCTCGCTGTCGCTCGTTATTACCCGAAGCCTGATTTGAAGGAGTTATTGGACACGTCGTTTGAAAAATTCCCGCTCCTGAACGAATACGAGACTGACGGGGAACGAATACTTCAAATCCTGTCTCTTTGTCACCTAAGGAGTATCAAGAAATTTCCAGAAGCCACGCGCTCCGAGCTTCTTTCGCTGACCCCTGACTTCATAACTGGGAATTTGGAAACTGCCTCCCGTCACCTTTCGGAAGCATGTAACTGGATTAAGCAATTAGGAGCTAGCGCAAAAACACAACCACCGCATGGCACGCTGGTTTCTATTGGCGCGACTCTAATGTGCTTTCCAGGAAAGTTGTCTGATCCCGAATTTTCCACCGTGTTGCGTAAGTGGTACTTTTGCACAACGTTGGCCGCCAACCCATCACCAGCGAATAACTACAAGATTGGCGACGATTTTCGGAAATTTTGTGAGTTCCTGGACAAAGGGACCACAATTTCATATCCGCGAGTTTATTTTACTATCGGTGATCTGATCGATATCAAGCACATATTTGATAGTCGCTACAAGGCAATACAGGCGTTGATGCGTACGACAGCTAGAGAAGACTTACTCACCGGAAATCACCTAGGTAGCGATTTGGAGGACCACCATATCTTCCCTTATTCACTTACCAAACCCGGAATTACCAAGGCCAAAATAAATTCTATCGTTAATAGGATTGTTATTTCGAAGACATCTAATCGAGACTTAAGCAATATTAATCCTGAAAAATATCTGGTTGACGTCTTGCAACGACATAAAGATGAAGGGAATCTCGGCGACCTTGATAGAAGACTCAAGAATTGCTTCATTCCGTATAGCGTACATGATGACGATTTTGGGAAAAAGATAACAAAGGGCAATTTTGAACAGTTTCTGTTTGATCGAGCTGAAATGTTGATTAATCGTATTAAGGAAGTAGTCGGAGACGCATGGAAAGCTCCTTCCGGCGAGGAAGACTGCAATCTAGAGGACGATGAGTTTATCTCGACTTAGTTTAAGGACACCGATTCTGCGCTTAGTGCCCCATAAATGTGCACTAGATTTTCTGTGGACATTCTCCTCGTCGGTAGGAACGCCAACCGCGGAGCGCAGCACGCGGGTACAGCCCGTCGACGCAGCCGAGTATCGCAGGCGCGGACGGAAGTCGCCCGAAGGGTAGCCGCAAGGATGCGGCTACTCGGCGGAGGGCTAGGAAAGCCCTTCTGCCGAGCCCGGCCGCGACGAGACGCGCAGGGGACCGCGCAGCGGCAAGTCGCCGGGTGTCTTTTCTTTTGGGTACTTTTCTTTGGACAAGCAAAGAAAAGTACCTCGCCCGCGGGGGCGAGACCCCGCAGAGATGTGAGGATTTCGGCGAGTTGTGCGGACGCAAGTCCGGGTGTCGCATCCGCGGGCTGGCACCAACTTAGGACATGGTCGAAAACGACTTCCCTGAACGACCGAACAACATCTTCGTTCACTGCACGGTCATGCCGGCAAGGATCACCGGCATCCAGGCTGCATGGATGCTCCCGGGCCATACCATCCCTGGAACCTAAGTTCCGGCGATCCATGCCGGAACGACGACTGTAAATTCCGGGAAGTTATTTTTTGCCAATCTTTTTTCGGAGTTCGTTCCGCGGAAGTATCGTCCATTCGACCGAACGAAAGGAACCGTTTTGAGCCGGCGACACCCAAGATTTCTCGCTGCGCTCGAAATGACACGAATGAATCGCTTTTCCTGAAACGTTCTACGAGAGGATTCACGAGACACATCGGCGAACAAACCGATGAGCGACAAGCCGCCGGAATCACCGACAAGAGCGGCGAATACAGCATCGCGGGCAGATACGCGAAAGCCCGACCAACGACCAGACCTGAGAATAGGTCGAACTAGAACAGGAGGAACATCATGATCGAATTACCTTACTCCCTCGTGATCGAGGCGACCGAGGACAGCGAGCGCTTCGGCTTCTATTCACCGGAACTGGAAGGCTTCGGCGGCTACGGCCACTCGATCGAGGACTGCATCTACCGTGCCCGCTGGGGGATGAGGGAACAGGTCGAACTGATGGCGGAGAATGGAATCCCGATTCCTCCGGCGGTTCCGAGCCCGACCATCACGATCTGTAACCGGGAAAAACCTTCGGCCGCAGCCGCAGCGTGACGCGTCATCCGGCGCCAATTTTAGCCAGCCGAGCAGGGTGCGGCGATTCGGCGCCCGGCTTGCTGAACACCATGACGACACTTTCCGAGGTAGACCACCGATGCAACTGAGTTGGGACGATCCCCTGGCCGATGTGGCCCCGCGTTCACCGAGCACGCCACAGAACCCGAATCCGCGCTTCGAGGAGATCCGGGACCCGGTGCCGGGACGGGTCGCGAATCTTTCCATTGCGCCGCAAGCGACCGTGGTCTTCGATGCGCACGCGCCGTTCCGCACGCCAATTCGGCCTCACCCCGCTTCCGGCGCCACGGGACTCGAAAGCATCGAAATCGGCGCCCGCCGCATCCAGGTCGATGACAAACGGATCATCAATTGCCGGGCGGACTTGAACCAGTTGGTGCCGTTCAAGTACAAGTGGGCCTGGCAGAAGTACCTGGACGCCTGCGCGAACCACTGGATGCCGCAGGAAATCAACATGAATGCGGACATCGCGCTGTGGAAAAGCGCGGATGGCCTGACCGAGGACGAGCGGACCATCATCAAGCGCAACCTCGGCTTCTTCTCGACGGCCGACTCGCTGGTCGCCAACAATCTGGTACTGGCCGTCTACCGCCACATCACCAACCCCGAGTGCCGGCAGTACCTGCTGCGGCAGGCATTCGAGGAGGCGCTGCACACGCACGCCTATCAGTACGCAGTGGAATCGCTGGGCATGGACGAAGGGGAAGTGTTCAATATGTACCGGGAGCTGCCTGCCGTCGCACGCAAGGCGGAGTGGGCTCTGCCGTTCACGCAGTCACTGGGCGACCCGACCTTCCAGACCGGCACGCCCGAAGCCGACCAGCGCCTGCTGCGCGACCTGATCGCATTCTATGTGATTTTCGAAGGCATCTTCTTCTATGTCGGCTTCACGCAGATCCTGTCGATGGGCCGACGCAACAAGATGAGCGGCACCGCGGAACAGTTCCAGTACATCCTGCGCGACGAATCGATGCACATGAACTTCGGCATCGACGTGATCAACCAGATCAAGATCGAAAACCCACACTTGTGGAGCGACTCCTTCAAGCGGGACATCGTGGCGATGATCCGCGAAGCGGTCGAGATCGAGATCCAGTACGCGCACGACACGATGCCGCGCGGCATCCTGGGGCTGAATGCCCCGATGTTCCAGGACTACCTGCAGTTCATCGCCAACCGGCGCTGTAGCCAGATCGGTCTGCCGGAGCAGTATCCCGGAGCGACCAACCCGTTCCCCTGGATGAGCGAAATGCTGGATCTGAAGAAGGAGAAAAACTTCTTCGAGACCCGCGTGACCGAATACCAGACCGGCGGGGCGCTGGTCTGGGATTGATCGAACCGGCCGCTTGCTCAAAAAAACTTCGGGCAACCACATGACAAGGCGAGCGTGCTTGGAATAGTATTAGCGCCACTTGACGACTCCTGGGAGTTTGGCTCCAGGGTCCGCCGCGACGCCCAAGATGATGCAACGCCCGCCAATCCTGCGGGCGCCAATGCCGGTGGCGCGGAATGCCGCCGAGCATTTCAAGAACAGAGTCAGGAGCGCAAGTGGCGCGATTTCTTTGAGTTGAGGAGAATCTAAATGAAGAACAATGGTTACAAGACGCTGATCGGGATGTTCGCCGGTGCGGCTTTCGCGCTCGTCTCCGGTTCGACCTTGGCGGCCGAAAGCGCTGCGGGTGTCAAGGAGCATATGGGCTTGATGGTCAAGACGGTCCAGGAGGCCCAGTCGCATGCGGCTCAAGGTCACGGCGATCTGTGCACCGAGAGCATCAAACAGTCGATCCAGCATTATAAGGAACTGACCGGCGATGCCGCCGGCAAGCCGCTGCAGGATGCCGTGAAGAAAATCAAGCTGGCGAAGGACGGCTGCCAGGCAGGCGATACCACAGAAGCGGCTACCCTGCTGCAGGAGGTTCTGCCGGTACTCGAGAAGATCAACGCCGGATTGAAGTAACTTCAGGTCAGTTCACTGCATGCCGATCGCGAGCACGCAGTGATTGCCTGAACACTCACCGGGGAGGTGGCTGCGCCATCTCCCCTTGTGTTTACTTTCAGTAGACTGCCGCGACCCGGACTCGAGCGGAACCGAACCGGCGCGAATCAATCCGGCCGCTGCGCCTCGACCAGCTTCACGATACCCGACAGGTGATCGACCTGATCGATCACGAATCCGGCGGCGGTCACCGCATCCACGGTATTCCGGTTGATGTTGGCACCGCTCAGACGCACGACCACCGGATTCAGCACGTTCATCAGCCACGCCAGCAACGGGCGTTCGCTCAGCACATGTTCCAACAGCACCAGTTTTCCTCCGGGCTTCAGAACGCGCCGAATCTCGGCTAGCCCCCGCAGCGGCTCGGGCACCGAACAGAAAACGAAACTGCCGATGACCCCGTCGAAACTGGCGTCCGGAAAATCCATCCACTGCACATCCATGCAGCGCAGATCGACCGTAACACCCAGCTCTTTGGCCTTGGCTTCGGCGCGCAGCAACATCGCGCGACTGAAATCGATCGCGGTCATCCGGCACGTTCCGGGATAAAACGGAAAGTTCTTGCCGGTCCCGACCCCGACCTCGAGGATGTCACCGCCGGCCAAGCGGCTCCACAACAGCGCTCGCCAGTGCTGAAATGCCATGCCCTCCATCACCCCCTCGATCACATCGAAAAACGGCGCAATCCGGTCGTAGCGACGGCGAGCCGCTTCGGTCGAGTTCGACCCATTGTTCATGATCAGCACACTCCATTTACGGTTGACAATCGGTATCCGCTCACCGGCTGACGGCGGGTTCACGGTTTGATCAGCATCAAGTCTTCGATCACCAGCACGTCCAGGCCGGTCGTCATGAACACTGCGACTGCATCTTCGACCGAGTGGATGATCGGTTTCCCCATCACGTTGAAGCTGGTGTTCAAGACCAACGGCACCCCGGTCAGCCGGCGAAACTGTTCGATCAACGCCCAGAATCGGGGATTCCACGATCGTTTCACGGTCTGCAGCCGCCCGGTACCGTCCACGTGCACCACGGCCGGAACCCGCTCTGCCGCTTCGTGACGAAAGCGCAGGGTCCGTTCCATGTACGGCGCGTCCTGGTAATCCTGAAAATACTCCGGACCGTAACCCTCGAGCACCGCGGGCGCAAACGGCCGGTAGTCTTCGCGGAACTTCACCCGCTGGTTGATCCGGTCCTTCATGCCCGCTTCGCGCGGATCGGCCAGTATCGAGCGGTTGCCCAGCGCGCGCGGGCCGTACTCCGCCCTGCCCTGCACCCACCCGACCAGCCGGCCGCTCGCCAGGGCCTTGGCCGTCTCCTCGGCGATCGTGCCCGGCCATCGACGCACGGTCAGGCCTTTGGCGTGGCGTTCCAGACGGCCCAGCGACTCGGCGGACATCCGCGCCCCGAGATACGGCGACAGCATCCCGCCGACCGGTTCGTGGCGTGCCGCTCCGGCCCGTGCAGCCAGATACGCGGCTCCGAGCGCGGTCCCATCGTCGGCCGGCGCCGGAGGGACGTACAGCATCTTGAACGGCGTATCGGCGAGGATCCGGCCGTTGAACGACGAGTTCAACGCGCAGCCGCCGGCCAATGCCAGATGATCCGAATAGCCGAGACGATGGAGGTTGTTCAACAGTTCCGCCATGCGCTCGGCGAAGACGCACTGGCCGGTATGCGCCAGGTCGGCCGCGGCTTCGACCGACTCCTGCACATCGCGGCGCTGCTTTTCCATCGCGGCCAGCGCAGCCAGCAATGGACGCCGGTCGTGTCTGATCGTGAGTCCCTCCACGCGCACACTCGCGCCCAACCGCTCATATAACCGGCGATCGAGAGAACCGTAGGCGGCCAGTCCCATGACCTTCCATTCCTCGCCTTTGAGCCAGTCGAAGCCGCACCACTCGGTCAGCTTCATGTAGAACAGGCCGAGACTGCCCAAGCCACGCGCTGCGGAAAGACGCTGCAGGTGACCTTGCCGGTATCTGAAGAAAGCCAGCGATCCATGCTCCCCGTAGGAATCCACCACCGCGCACACCGCATCGTCCAAGCCGCTGGCGTAGCAGGCACCGGCCGCGTGGGTGGTATGGTGGTCGTAATCCACCAGCCGCACCGAAGCCCCCGGAAAGCCTTCCCGCAGAATGCGCACCACATTCAGCCCGGCCTTGGCGAGACTGTTCCTCTGGCAGGCCATCATGTGATGAAGCTGGTAATTGGGCAGCGGCGAACGCAGCCGTTTGATGCCGGTCCGTAACAGGCCGTCCGCCTGCAACACGCCAAGCTGGGCGACGATCGTCTCGTACAGCGGCCGCCGTCGCCGCCAGTTCAAAGCGACCACGAATTCGGCCGCGTCCCGGCAATGCGTTTGCAGCAAATCCGGCAGATAGCCGAGCTGGTCGGGTTCCGCGTTGAGGGCGCGTTTGGTCTGCAGATGCCGTTCCGCCGCCTCGGCAAACAACACCGCCCCGTGCCCATCGACGATCGCGATGGCCGGATCGTGGTAAGTCGCGGCCAGACCAAGATGGAAGACGCATTTCGCCATCGGATTCGATGCAGCAGAGGGAACGAATTGGCTGCGATTGTCTCAGACACGATACACCCGATGCGAGCCGACGACCCGTGCTGATCGCATCGTCGGAAGACGCTACAATGCGCTGCCCTCCGCTGAGCTTACGATGAAGACTTCCGCTGCATTTGTCCGCTCTCCGTCCGAAGACGGTTGCTTGGCCTGGCTCGCGGCGGCGGAGCATTCGCTCGCACTGATCCTCCCGGTCTGCACGCTGCTCTTCGTCGCCGGCGGTCCGCACGATTCCGCCGCCGCGCTGTGGTGGACCATGCCGGTCTGGCTGTTCATCGTCGCCGATGTCTGCAGCCCGCCGGCCCGCCGGCGGTCCACAGCCGAGCTGCCGTCATGGCCGTTCGACACCCTGCTGTATCTGCTCGCGGTATTGCAACTGCTCAATATCGCGTTGATGATCCGGCTGGTCTCGGGCCTGGGCTGGAACGATCCCGGTCAGATCACCACCAGTATCTGCAACCTGCTGACGATCCGGGTTCTGGTCGGCACCAACTCCTGCTGCTCCGGAATCGCGGTGGCGCACGAGCTGATCCATCGGCGACATTTCATGCCCCGGTGGCTTGGCCGTCTGCTGCTGTTGACGGTGTGCTACCCGCATTTCGCGGTGGAACATCTCCGCGGCCACCACCGTCATGTCGGCACACGCTCCGATCCCGCGAGCGCCTTTTGGGGCGAGAGCTATCGATCGTACTGGCGACGCACGAAGCGGGCACAACTTTACAGCGCCTGGCGATTGGAGAACGAACGTCTGGGGCTGACGGGCCGACCGCCGTGGACCTGGCGCGCACTTCGCCACGAAGTCCTAGTGGGGCTGATTGCCCAGGCGCTGCTGCTGATCCTGGTCGTCTTCCATGCCGGGATTGCCGGCCTGTTCATCTTCCTGCTACAGGCCCTCGCCGCGATACGCTTGCTGGAGACGGTGAATTATTTTCAGCATTGGGGACTGGAACGAGGCAGTGACGGACTCGCCGCCTGGGTCACCTTGTCCTGGTTCACCCATCGCACATTCATCGGTCTGGCCTGCCACTCGGATCATCACCGTCACGGCGGGAAACCCTACCATCGGCTGATCCCTTGCGAGCACGGCCCGAGACTTCCTTACGGCTACTTCGGCATGGCCGTTCTGGCCAAATCATTCAACCGCCGATTCCAGCGGATCGCACGGGAAGAACTCCGGCGTTATCGGGAACGCGCACTGCTTCCGCTGCATTTGAGTTCATAGCGCCTGCTCGCTCCGGCCCGGTTCCAGCCGCGCCTCCAGAGCCGCCAGCTCCGCAGGCGTGTTCAGATTGACGAACAGATCGGGATGGTCCCGGTAATCGGCGATCGCCAGCCGATGGCGCGCGAACCAAAGCTGGACCTTGCGCTCCCCGCGAGCGAGAAAACATTCGAGATCCGCAGCCAACACCCGCTTCACCAGCAGGAACAGCGGATGCAGGCGCTGCCCGTCATGCGCTGCGGCGATCTCGGAATCGTACCGCAGCAATGCGGTCACCAGCCGTGCCAACAGCGCTCCGGTCATCAGCGGCGTATCGCACGGCATCGCCATCAGGTATGGTGTCTCCGCCGTTTTCATTGCGCTCAGCAGCCCGGCCAACGGGCCGTCGAATCCCGGCCCCGCATCGGCGATGACCGGACAACCGAACGCCCGGTACCGCTCACCGTTGCGATTGGCGCTGATCAGCACCGGGTCGGCGACGGCACGCAGCGCATCGAGCGCGTAGGCAACCAGCGGCCGGCCGCGGAACTCGACCAAGCCCTTGTCGCCCCTTCCCATCCGCCGCGCCTGGCCCCCTGCCAGCACGACGCCCGTGATCGCCAGAGACGGCGCCTGCATGGTGTCGTCCAGCACTGCTCACCGATTTATAATGCCGCCACCCCGGCGGCAGCGGCAACGGCGATGGCTCAACGACGCAAACTGGTCCTTGCAGGTCTGCTGCCGCTGCTGCTGCCGGGCTGCGCCACCCGAGCGCCTCTGGCGCCGCCTGGCTACTACCAGGCCGAGACCGGCAAGCCTTACGCCGACGTACTGGCTGAGCTGGAACTGGCGATTACCGAGCGCAACTTCCGGATCACCGGCCACAACAAGATCGGCAGCGTGATCCGGGATCGAGAGAACATCGCCTTTCCGGACTATGACACACTGCAGTTTTGCAACCTGACCTATGCCCGCGAAATGCTGGAAATCTCCCCTGCCGCCGTGAGTTACATGCCGTGTAACGTCGCCGTCCGGTCCGAGCGCGGCAAAGTGATCGTGACCACCCACCTGCTGCCGACCGACTCGGCCGATCCCAGGCTCAACGCTTTCGCGCGGAAAATGAACGAGCAGTTGAAACAGATCGTGGACTTCGCAGTGGAGGACTGAGCCGTTCCCGACCATTCGATCGCGATGTACAAGCGGTGTCAGGCGAGTAAACTCCGGTGGCGGCATCGATCCGCCAGGAATGCCTGCTGTCATGACCAAGCCACACCGCTCGATGCCCGCAAACCTGGAAGCCCAATCAACCGAACCATCATGAAGACATCCCCGTTCACGAGACTTCTACCCTGGGTGATCGCCGTCGGACTCGTTTCCGGCTGTCGGCAGGGCGGCGACCAGCCGCCGGCCGGTTCGGCGCCGCCGACGCCGCCGGTTTCCAGTGCACCGCCCGACGCCGGAAATGATTTCCCGACTTTGGCCCGCGTCGAGTATGTGATGCAGTGCATGCTGGAGCACGGCGGTCAGAATTACGACAACCTCTACCACTGCGTCTGCGTGGCCGACACGCTCGCCAGCCAACTCCGTTACGAGGAGTTCGCCCAGGCGCAGACTTTCACGTACCTATACAACACGCCCGGCGAGCGCGGCGGCGAATTCCGCGACCCGCCGCAATCCGGTCAACTGCGAACGCGGCTCAAGGAAGCCAAGGCGCTGGCCCAGCAAAAGTGCTTCCCGCAGTTGCCCTCCGGCGCGGCAACCCAGCAGAAGTGAGAGCCTGTGAAAAAACCTTGCGTCATTGGCGAGACGCGGGGGTAGCGTTGGTAAAATAGCGGCAACGCCACTGGAATCCAATCACATTCTATGGATCAACGACGCACGTCGCTGTTTGCGGACCAGGAAGCTGAGCTGCCAGAGGCCGGAACGGCGCCGGTCAAGCGGGTAGCGCAGGGGATCGCGCGGGTGTTGCGGCCGAACCGGGCGCAACTGGAACTGCGGCCGAGCGATATGGAATCGCTGTTGCCGGAAGGGCATCGGGCACGGGTGGTGTGGGCGTATGTGGAGCAGGCGGATGTGAGCCGGCTGTACGCCGGCATCAAAGCGGTGGAGGGTGGGAGTGGTCGGACGCCGATTGCGCCGGAGATTTTGTTGGCATTGTGGTTGTACGCGACGGTGGAGGGTGTGGGCAGTGCGCGGGCGATTACCCGGTTGACGCAGGAACATGACGCCTATCGCTGGATCTGTGGCGGGGTTCAGGTCAACTATCACACGGTATCGGATTTTCGCACCGAGCATGGCGCGGCGCTGGACGGACTGCTGACGGACAGCGTGGCGGCGTTGCTGGCGGTAGGCGCGGTGAAGCTGAAGCGGGTGGCGCAGGACGGGATGCGGGTGCGGGCGAGTGCCGGGGCGAGTTCGTTTCGCCGGCGCGGGACGCTGGAGCGCTGTCTGGAGGAGGCACGGCAGCAGGTCGAGGCGCTGAAACGGCAGGTGGAAGACGATCCGGGGGCGCTGACGCGGAAGCAACAGGCGGCCCGGGCACGTGCTGCGCGGGAGCGCGACGAGAAAGTGCGGAAGGCGCTGGAGCGCTTGCCGGAGCTGGAACAGATCAAAGCGAAGCAAGGCAAGAAGGCGGACGAGGCACGGGCGTCGACCACCGATGCCGAGGCGACCGTGATGAAAATGGGGGATGGCGGTTTTCGACCGGCCTACAACGCCCAGTTGGCCACGGACACGGCCAGCCAAGTGATCGTCGGCGTGGAGACAGTGACCACCGGCAGTGACATGGCGCAACTCGCCCCGATGGTCGAACAGGTCACGGCGCGCTGCGGTGAGAGTCCCGAACAGTGGCTGGTGGATGGAGGTTTTCCGGCCCATGATCAGCTGGACGCGGTGGCGGATGACACCACGGTTTACGCCCCGGTGCCGAAACCCAAAGATCCTGCCACCGACCCGCATGTGGCGAAACCCGACGACAGCGCGGCGGTTGCGGCGTGGCGCGAACGGATGGGCCATGAAGACGCCAAGCGGATCTATCGAGAACGCGCTGCCACGGCCGAGTGCGTGAACGCCTTGGCGCGGAACCGGGGACTGATCCAGTTGCGCGTGCGTGGCATCGACAAAGTCCGCTGCATCCTGCGACTCCATGCTCTGGCCCATAACCTGATGCGCACCTTGGCGCTGGCGCCCGAATTGCTCGGGTTTGGGATAGCTGCGCCCAGCGCCACGACGATGGCGACGTAAGGCATTGATTGAAAGAGCGAGTAATCGTGTTTCGAGGCGCTCCACATCCCCGTTGAACTGACCGTGTCGCTCACACGGCGGGAGTAGCCAAACGAATGTCTTTCACAGCGCTAGTGTCTAATTGCGTAAGTTGACGATAGTGTTTCGGAGTTGAGCGCCGCGTAC
>CAZXXC010000081.1:16838-19496 GCA_964644665.1 uncultured Methylococcaceae bacterium | reverse complement strand
GTTGCGGCGGCAGACGCCGGACCGCAGTGTGGCGTCGGGATATTCGCACCGCCGCATGCGTCTGCCGCTGGTATTGATCACCGTCGCGGTGCTGCTGGCGACCGCCGCCGGGATGGTTCACAGCCTGAAACAGCAGGGCCGCATCGAGGTGGCGCGACTGCAGGCCATCGCCAATCTGAAGACGCGGATGATCGCCGACTGGCTCGACGCGCAGCGGCGGGACCTGCAACTGCTGCAGACCAGTCCCACCCTCGCCGAAAGCTATCGACAGTGGCGCGAGATCGGAAGCCGGCGCGACTTCGAGCGATTGACCGAGCGGCTGGAGGATCATCGGGTCACGCTGGGTCATAGCGAAGTCCTGCTGCTGGACGCCCGCGCGGAGCGGCTCTGGAGTTCGCCCGCCAGCGCCGCTGCGGCGATCGAGCCTGTACTTCGGGCGGCGGCCTTGCGGGCGATCGCGGAGGGCCGGCCAGGCCGGTTCGGGCCGTACCGGACCGCCGGGGGCCGGCTGCTGCTGGACTTTCTGGCTCCGATCGCGGCCGGTCACACCGACCCGGCGGTGGTCGTGTTGCGCTCGGATCCCACCGAGCACCTGTTCGCCGATCTGCAAACCTGGCCGGTGACCAGCGCCAGCGCCGAATCGCTGCTGTTCCGGCGCGACGGCGAGGAAGTGGTGTATCTGAACGACTTACGTCACCGGTCCGGTCCGGCCGCAGAGCTGCGGCTGCCGCTGACCCGCACGGACGTGCTCGCGGTTCAGGTCGCGCGCGGCGAGGTGACGCCGGACGAGGTGGCCGAGGGCGTGGACTACCGCGGGGTGCCTTCGTTGGGAGTGATTCGGAAGGTGCCGGGCAGCGACTGGTTTCTGGTCGCAAAGCTCGATCAGGCGGAGGTGTTCGTGAACGCGGCGCCGAGTCTGACCTGGATCGCGGTGTCGGGCCTGCTGGCCTGGATGCTGGCGGGCGCTGCGGCGGCGATGTTGCGCCAGCAGGCGAGGCTGACGCTCGCCCGCCAGTATGCGGAGTCCCAGGCGGAGAAACTGCGCGCGCTGCGGCTGCTGGACACGCTGTCCGAGGCCTCGACCGACTCGATGCTGGTGAAGGATCTGGACGGCCGTTACCAGTTCTGCAATCCGGCGGGCGCCCGGACTTTCGGCAAGCAGCCCGAGGACGTTCTGGGTCTCGACGACACGGCCCTGATGCCGGCCGAACGGGCGGCCGAAGTGATCGGGCAGGATCGCCGGGTGCTCGCCGATGACCGCGTACTGACGTTTCGGGAACGATGGCCCGCGCCGGAGGGTGAGGGCACCTGGCTGACCACTGCCGGCCCGCTGCGGGATGCCGAGAACCGTCCGGTCGGATTGTTCCGGATCTCGCGCGACATCACCGCCTACCTTCGGGCCGAAGAACTGGCGCTGCAGTGGGCGCAGGCGTTCCAGCATGCCGGCTTCGGTCTGGCGCTGGCCGACTGCGAAAGCGATACCTTCATTTCGGTCAACCCGGCATTCGCCCATGACCGCGGCTACCGCCCGGAAGAACTGGCGGGCCAGCCGATCGTGACGGTCTATCCGCCGGATCTACACTCGGATCTCCGGGCCCGCATTCGCGAACTCGATGCGCTCGGTCACGGGGTATTCGAGTCGATGCACCAGTGCCGGGACGGCCGGCGTTTTCCGGTGCTGCTGGATGTGACGGTGATCCGCTCGGTCGAAGGCCGGCCGCGGCAACGGGTCGCCTATGCGCTGGACATCTCCGAGCGAAGGCGGGCGGAGGAGGCCATCCGGCGGCTCAACCAGGATCTCCGCACGCTCAGCGAGTGCAACCAGGCGATGATCCGCGCCCAGGATGAAGACGAACTGCTGACAGTGATCTGTCGATTGTTGATCCATACAGGGGGCTACCGGATGGCCTGGGTCGGCTATGCGCTGGACGATCCGGAGCGGCGTGTGCGGCCCATTGCGGTGGCCGGCGAAAACCCGGGCTATGTGGAGCAAGCCGACATTTCCTGGGACGCCGCGTCCGAGCGCGGGCACGGCCCTACCGGTACCGCGATCCGGATGCGGCGGCCGATCGTGGTCCGCAACATCCATACCGATCCGCGTTACGGCCCCTGGCGCGACTTCGCGGAGCAATGCGGTTATGCGTCATCGATCGCCATGCCGCTATTGCTGGACGAATCGACCTGTATCGGCGTGCTGAACATCTATGCGGCCGAGCCGGACCGCTTCGATCACGATGAGCGGAAGTTGCTGATCGAGTTGGCCGGTGACCTGGCCTACGGTATCCGGACGCTGCGGGATCGCGTGGCTCACCGGAAGGCCGAGGAGGCTCTGCGGGAAAGCGAGCGGCGCTTTCGGCAGTTGTTCGATATCGCGCCGGTGCCCCTGGGTTATGTGGATGCGCAGGGGGTCATCGTCGCGCTCAATGCGCGTTTCGAACAGACCTTCGGTTACACCCATGCCGAACTGCCGAACTTGGACGAATGGTGGCGGCTGGCCTATCCGGATCCGGAGTATCGGCAGCAGGTAATGGCGGCCTGGAAGGCATTCGCCGATCGGGTCGAGGCGCACGGCGACACGGTCCACCCTCGGGAATACCGGATCACCTGCAAGAACGGCAAGGAGCTGACCATGGTGATTTCCGGCAGCGCGATCGGCGA